>NZ_JAFLWU010000023.1:0-98726 GCF_017316265.1 Pseudomonas sp. Marseille-Q1929 | reverse complement strand
TTCTGGGGCTTGATAAACGTTAGGACATAAGTATTTTATAAACAACAAATTAGAAAATAATTATCGAATCGTTAGTTCAGGTCATAGGTTAGGGGGAGTAGATGGAGCTTCTGTGGGCTACTAAGTCTTTGGTGATTGGCGGTCGTCCATATCCAGGCTTTCCGCTCTTGCTTTGGGACACGATGGACAGTTGCGTTCCTGCCAATGAATTCATGCGCCATTTTCTATTGAGAGGAGCCATTGGGTCGCGGAAATCTTGGCCAAGCACGGGGCGTGCTCTTTACGACTTTTTCAGTTTCCTTCAGGCACATGAGCTCGACTGGCGAGACGTAGATCGTGGCGAGGCCAAGAGTGTCGTTGCCGGTTACCGGGACTACTGCCTGGTGGAGTGTCAGTTGGCCCGATCAACAACACGCCAACGACTTCACTATGTCTGCAAATTCTACGAGTACGCTCAGCAGCAGGGATGGGTGGGTAGACTGCCGTTTGGTTATGAGGAGAGGAAGGTCAGACGGCCCACCGGCTTTCTTGCACACATCAATGCCAGCGGCGGAAAGGCGATGGTGAACGACGTCATGCCGCGTCAGCATCGGGTGCTGCCGAAGTTCCTCAGCATGGACGAGATTAAAGTGTTGCTAGAGAAGGCGGAAAATCCGCATCACCGAATGATGATTCGACTCGGACTTCAGACGGGGCTGCGGCGGGCGGAAATCGCCTCTTTTCCGTTGGCGTATGTCTTCGATCCGGATAAAGCCGGCAGGCACGAGCGCAACATCCGGGTTCGCCTTGATCCACACGATGGCCACGGGATGCGCACGAAGGGAAGCAAGCCGCGTGACATTTTTATCAGTCGACGCTTTCTCGCGGATCTGCACCGATATGTCGTTCAGGTTCGTGGTGAACGGGCATCACTGAGTCGTACTCAGCACAAATCGCTGTTCTTGAATCAATCTGGCGAGCCCTACGCCGATGATGGTAAACGCATCGAGCGCATTGTCCGAGAAATTGGCAAGCGTGCGGATATCAAGGTACATACGCACATGCTTCGCCACACCTACGCGACCCATACGCTGGTCGCCCTTCAGCGCAACGGCAGCAGCCTGGAACCGCTCGTGTTTGTGCAGCGGCAGCTCGGTCATAGTTCGATCCAGACGACGATGGTGTACTTGCACTTGGTCAACGAACTGGCCGACAACGCGGTGCTGGCTTACGACGATGAACTGTCTGACGACTTGGGAGCGGTTTAATGGGGAAGCGCAAGGTCTTCTTAAAGACCGACCTCAATATCCCGCAAGTCGAGCATAGTCACGACGCGAACGGGTCTGTCATTGTTCTGCCCGAAGTGATTCCACCTGTCCACACAAGGGTCGACTTCGGAAGGAATGCCACGCGTTCCCGAGGCATCGACTTCGCTTTCTGGTACGGCGTGGGTATCGATTCAATCACGTATGCCTGTCAGCGACAGACGGAACGCTTTCTGGCCAAGCAGGACACTGGGGTCGAAGCGAGTACCGTAGCAAGCTTCTGTAAAGGTGGTTTACGCCACTTCCTTAACTTCATGATTTTGCGTGCAACCGCGCTCAGCCGTGAGTTGACCCTGAACGACATCGATCGTGCATTGATTGACGATTTTCTTGGCTACCTTGCTGGATTGGGCATTACCACGCTTAGCCAGAGTACTCACTACACCGGTATGAAGTGCGTCCTTCACGCGTTGGGCCGCAGAGGGATAATTTCGTTGGTCACCACAGGGGACGATGCGACGTTTCCGCGAAATCCGTTCCCAAACAGTGGTAAGAGTAAGGGGGAAACGCCACTGCCGAAACGTCAGCGACAAGCGTTCACCTCAGCATTAAAACAGGCGACCCTGCCAATCTGGAATGAAGACGCCTTTGTGACAGGCGAGCTACTGGCTTATGCCTTGTTAACCGTTGCGCTGCACACCGGGCGTAACGCCACGCCGCTGCTGGAGATGGGGCATGATTGCCTGCGCGCTCACCCCAAAGACAACAGTGTCTTTTTGGTCCTCTGGAAGCGCCGCGGACACAGCAGCAGTAAAGTGGCTCTGCGCGCAGAGAGCGCCACTGAGCGTCGGCTGGAGTCGACCCCAACCATCAAAACCAACATTGAACGCCTGATCCGCCGTGTCCTTGCTCACAGTGAAACGCTGCGTGCGGAGGCTCCGAACGACATCAAGGATTGCGTTTGGCTGTATCGCGTGCACCGTGGTCCAGGCGTCGGCACGGTCATTGTCCTGACGGATTCAGCGTTGAAACTAGCGGCCAAAAAATTGGTGACTGATTATGGACTTGTCGATACGGATGGTCAGCCGCTGCGCATCAACATCTCTCGACTACGTAAAACGTTTGCCAACCGAATATTCGAATTGCTCGCGGGTGACCTGATGACCACGGCCATCGCGCTTGGTAACACACCACAGGTGGCCGGACGAAATTACTTGGCACCTAGCGCAGACGCGAGGCGCAACTGGCAGTTTATGGGCGAGATAATGGTTCAGGAATTACTCAGCCGGACTATTGGCGCTACTTACAAAACTACCCCAATGGGGCGCTGTGGTGATCCGGTAAACGGCCAATATGCGCCAAAACGTGAGGGGGAGGCGTGCTTTTCATTCCTCAACTGTCTGCGATGCAAACATTACGCGGTCACGGGAGACGATTTACACCGGCTATTTAGTTTTTACTTTCGTGTGTTTGCGGAGCGTCCCCGCATGAACAAACGGCGTTGGGCGCAGGAATACGCGCATATTCCTCGATTGATTGACGACTATATCGTGGCTGAAGGGCTGCGGCGTGGAACCTTCAAATCGGCCGCCGTTGAAGCTGCTCGCGAGCAGGCTCGCCGCGATCCGCACCCGTTTTGGTCGTCCGATGTAGTGGAAAGTCTGGAGATGTTTGCATGAGCAAAAGCAATGTGACCATGTTGCCCTGGGCAAGTATCGAACTACAGCCAGGGGATATACGTGAGTTGCCCGAGAGCGACCGCGAAGCACTCATTGTCAGCGCCATTCATGTTGATGGCCACTGGGTCATTCTCAGTCGCTATCGCGATAACATTTGGCAGCTCGAAGGGATGACGAGCAATGTACCGGACAACATGAGGAACTTGGACTTCAATCGAGTACCCGCTGCGTTTGTAGCGGTAATGAAGTCGCTCTTGTATCGCTACCTACGACGCGGTCGCGCAGGGCAGAAGCGTCCCGTGGCAAGTACTTTGCGCAGTGTTTTTGAAAATGTATTGCCCTTCCTGCGATATCTAAGCGCACTTAAGCTCGGCCACTTCGGCGCTGTAACGCCCATGATCTGTGCAAATTACGTCGCCGAATGTAGGGAGATCCGACAGACGCGTCGCAATCGGGGGCAGGCGCTGTCTCCAGCGGCCCTTGAACGTCGTTTTATGTCAGTCGAGGCGCTTCATGAACTCAGTCAGTACACCAACGACCCGATCGCAAGGCATCCTTGGCCTGATACATCGGCGAGAGCCCTGGCCGGTAGAGCCTCCCTCAACAGTGAGGCCGGCAAAACGCCGTTGATACCGGATGAGGTGTTTTGTACGTTGTTCGAGAAGGCCTATGAACAGGTTCAGCACGGTGAGCGTCTGCTCGACCTGCGCGACACCCTCGATAGCGTCGCTGTAGCACGCAAGGGACAGGTGACCAGATCAGTTCAGGAGCATAAGGTTCGCCAGCTGACGGCTCTTGGGTGGGAAGGCGGGCTTGAGACATTCAATCAAGCGATTAAAGATTTGAGAACCGCCTCCTATATCGTTCTGGCCAGCACCTCCGGTTGCCGGAATCATGAGTTGGCCAACGTAAAAGCTGGCGCGCACCACCGTACGGAAGACGATGAAGGCACGGTCTTTCACTGGCTGCGCTCTACGTCGGAAAAAACCGATACCGGCGTGCACGACTGGATGATTCCAGAAATTGCCGTGCACGTGTTGCGCCTAATGGAGCGCTGGGCCGAGCCGTACCAGGCTATGATCGACGCTGAAATCTGCGAGCGAAGAAAGCTTAATTCGAGTGATCCGCAAATCGCCACAGCGCAGAAACACCGGCATGCTCTCTTTCTCGGGGTGGCCGCCACGAAACGAAATCAAGTTCGTACCCTCTCGGGCTCGGCATGGAACATGTGCCTCAAAGCGTTCGCGAAGAGCTGTGGTCTGAACTGGATCTTAGCCAGCCACCAATTTCGCCGTAAATTCGCCAACTATGCCGCACACAGTCAATTCGGCGACCTGCGTTACCTGCGTGAGCATTTCGCACACTGGTCCATGGACATGACCTTGGGCTACGCCATGGACCAAGATTGGGGGCAGCATCTCGATATTGAACTGTACGAAGACATCCAGTCAGAACTCGAAGACATCAAGTCCGAGGTTGTCGGCACTTGGCTGGGGGACACACCGCTGACTGGCGGCTACGGTCGATCAATCAAGCATTGGCAGCGCGATTCGGCGAACCTCGCGATCTTCAAGAGCCACGCCTCAATGGTGACCTCGATTGCTGAGAGCACCGCGATTCGAAGTAATGGTCACGCCTGGTGTACCGCCGACGATGATCGTTGCGTCGGCAACACCATGGAGCGAACGCGCTGCGGCGATTGCAACAACGCCGTGATTGGAGGTGCACATGTTGGTATCTACCAGCGCCTTTACGACAACCTGAAGAGGTTGCTGGATTGCAAAGACATTGGTGACGGTGGCCGACAGCGCGTATTGCGTGATCTGGATCGCTGTCGTGACGTGCTTATGCAGCTTGGGTACGACCCGGAGGAGAACGTAGCATGACCATTAAACGCAAGCCCTCGGACGCCCGCGAGCGGGATTTGCAACTCGCGCTCGCGCGCATCCAGCGTGGTCGGACGCACACCGGAGAATCCAAGGTCACCATCGCCGCGGTGGCGCGTGAGGCCGGTGTTTCGACGGCGCTGATCCACAATCACTACCCAAATATCGCCGAAGCGATCCGTGAAGCTCAGGGACGTTCGAGTCGTGCTCAGCGGGATGTGAAACACCAGGATCTCTTGGCTGAACGCGAGAAAAATCGAATGCTCCGCCAAGAGAATGAGGAGCTACGCGTAAAGATTGCCAACCTCGCCTCGATTAACGAGGTATTGATAGCCGAGAGCCGTGTTCTAAAGGCAAAGCAGAGCGACCCCAAGGTAGTAGATCTACCCTCGGGCAAGTTGTAATTCCGGAAGCTCTCGCTCTCTAAATGTGCTACGAAAATGCTCTGATACTCCCTCCAAGTATGTTCTGTCCGTAGGACGGAATCTGCCAGAAGGGAGGGACTTACAAAAAAATCACTGGGGAGTGTCAGCCAAACAACTTGCCGCAGACGAATCGTTTCAAGGAGTGTGCCCATAACCGTCCGGCCAACACACCTTCCTGATCCCAACGCTAAGGGCGATTGTGTGCAAGTGATGCGACTGCGGTTCAGTGGGAATGTGATCTGGCAACGTATCGGTCGGCAACCCATTGAGCAGCAGGTCCCCTCAACACCAGTGTTGCTCAATGCATAATTTGACGAGATAGAGGTAGCTGGTAAGGGGCCGGGGAACAAACCTTCCTCGCCCGGCCGATAAGGGCGATTGTGTCCGCATATTTTTTAAGCGGACGCAATTGCCCTTAACGCCAGGATCGCCATGCGCCAACGTAAGTCCTACCCGAAATCCTTCAAGACCCAAGTCGTCCAAGAGTGCGAGCAGCCCGGTGTTTCCGTGGCGAGCACAATGACAGACAGTTTCATCAGAGCTTTGGTAAGCAATCCTGTATCCGGCCTCCTAACGTTTGCGCCGTACGCCAGTGATCATCGATAAAGGCAGGTTCTCGCGTAAACGCAGGCTTTCCACCACTGCTGCGGCGATATGCACGCAGACCAGCGCGAACAGCGTGTTGGCCATCCACTCATGGAGATCACGTGGCAAGTCTTCCCCCCAGAAATAGTCCACTTCCTCCATCAGGAAGCCGCTGATACCAAGGCCGGTCATTAACAGCAGCATGAGAACCATCACCAGCGCACCGAGTGGCGAATGTCCCATGCGGTGATAGTCCTCACCGCGAACCAAGGCCCTGATATGGCGCACAAGGCGCGTAGGGGTCGGCCAGAAGTCTGACCAACGCGCCGCCGGCGAACCGATGAAACCCCACGCCCCACGTACCATCACCACCGCTACGGCGTAATAGCCAAGCCAGCGATGCCAGCCTTCTCCTTCGTCATTGAGGAAGTAATCGCCGACGAAGACAATCACCAGGGACCAGTGGCAAAAGCGTACGAGCGGATCCCAGACGTGCAGGGTTTCAGTCTTTACATCAGCTCTTTTCAATTTCTTGCTTCACGACCTTGCCAGTGACTGGGTCAAAGTAGATTTCCACTTTGCGCTTGTCTTTGTCCCAGCCATAGATCTCGTAGCAATTGCCGCTGGTCACCTTGAACTTCTTGATGTCGTAACCCTGTGCCTTGAGGTCTTCCTGGAACTTGGTTTGATCTTGCCATTGGGCTTTGTCGGTTGTGGTGCATTGAGGACCGGCGAACGCCAGAGGAGTGGTTGCAAGAAGGGAAATCAACAGTAGTTTGCGCATAGTTTTTCCTCGGAATATTGTTTTGCCTGACAACGCGATAGATTCTCAATCAAGCTTGAGCCTGAAGATTAGTTGGGCTTTTGAGAACTGTCACTGCGTGGCTGGTAGGTACAGGTCCCGCCCCTGAGGAACTGACAGTCCCTTCAGGGGCAATCCCATTAAACAAACGCCCGACAATGCCGGGCGTCTGTTTTTCAGGTCTGTACTCAGAAGCGATAGTTGGTGCTCAGCTCCAGCGTCCGTGGGGCGCCGGGCGTGATCAGATCCACCGAGCCATGCGCCGAAGCGTAATAGTCCTTGTCGAAGACATTGCGCAGACGCAGAGCCATGTCCCATTTCGGCTGGTTGTACAGCAGCGCGGCGTCCACCGTTGTGTAAGCCGGCATGACTACATTGTTATCCAGCGCGGTATAGCGATCATCGACATAGTTAGCCCCCATGCCCACACGCCAGGTTTGCGTCAGCGAACGCACCAACCACAGGTTGGCGCTGTGACGCGGCGTCAAGGTGGGCACCTGGCCTTCGTTGGCGACACCGTTGGTACGGCTGTTGGACTTGGTGATCTCGGCATCCAGGTAGGCATAGCCGGCATAGACCTGCCATTTGTCACTCAACTGCCCGCTGGCGGTCAGCTCAAAGCCATCGGTACGCTGCTCGCCCGCCAGCACCAGCTTGGCCGGGTTCGCCGGATCGCTGGTTTTCATATTGGTGCGCTCCAGGCGGAACAGCGCCGCCGTCAACGCCAGGCGATTGTCGAGCAGGTCCCACTTGCCGCCGATCTCGAAGTTGGTGGTTTCCTCGGGCTCAAGGTCCTGGTTCGTCGTGCTCAGGGCGAACATTTCGGCAGAGGGCTGGTAGGAACGGCTCACCGAGACGTAATAGGACTGCACCTGATCAGGCTGGTAGACCAGACCGACTCGCGGACTCCAGGTAGTGTCGGTGCGGGAGAGTTCCTTGTTCGTCAGGTCATCGGCGTACTCCTGGTCGAACACGTCATAGCGCACGCCCACTAGCGCCTTCCACTGCGGGGCCAGTTCGATCAGGTCCTGTACGTAGAACCCGGCGGTGTCCTGGGTATTGGCGCCTTTGGCGGTTTGCCGGTTGGCCTGGAACGGCACATCGATCAAGGCGTCGCGGTACACCGGCACCCTGGCCACGTTGGATTGGCTGAATACGGACTGATCCTTCACCTGCCGCCCCAGTTCCACACCATAGAGCAGGTTATGGTTCATCCCGGCGAGAACGGCGCGCTGCTTGAGCTCGGTCTGGTTGAACCACCCGTCCTCCTTGCGCTGCACATTGCCGCGGTTGAGCTTGACCAGCAGTTCACCATTGGCGGCAGTGACGAAACGTGTCGGGCTGGAGTCGGCGAGTGTGTTGTTGCGATCCAGGTCGTAGTGGTAGTAGCGACTGGTATTGCTCAGACTGAAGTCGTCGTTGATCCGGTAGTCGACACCGGCGGTGAATGAAAACACCTCGCTGCGAGTGTAGTCGTCATCCGGATCGGCGGAGCCGAAGCGCTTGTCGCGGTCCACATCGACTGGACGATCGCCTCGTGCCGGGATGCCGAAGTCGATCAGGCGCTTGTCATACAGATAGGTCGCGCCCAGGTTCAGCTCCAGATCATCCGAGAGCTTGAAGTAGGCTGAAGGCGCGATGGCCTTGCGATCGATGTAGCCGTCATCCCGGAAGGTGTCGCTGTTCTCCAGCGCGCCTGTCACACGAAAGGCTTTATCGCCCTGCTGCTGATCGGCCCATCCGGCATCGAACTGCGTGCGCTTTTTGCCCTCGCTGTCGAAGCTGACACCGACTTCCTGCTTGGGCGCGAAGTTGGGCTTCTTGCTGATGCTGTTGATCAGGCCACCGGAAGAACCGCGACCATAGAGTACCGCGGCCGGTCCCTTGATCACTTCCACCCGCTCGACGTTGGACAGATCCCGGAAGTACAGCGCATCGTCACGAATGCCGTCGACGTACATGTCGCCAATGGCGCTGAAACCACGGATGGTGACCTGGTCACGCTGGCCATCGCCATTGGACAGACCAATACCGGGGACATTCTTCAGCACGTCTTCCATCGACTGCGCCCCCTGATCCTTGATGACGCTCTGGGGAATCACGTTGACGGTTTGCGGGATATCACGCAGCGGGGCATCGATCTTCAGCGCGCTCCTGCTCTCAGTCGGCATGTAGCTCTGTTCGCTGTACTCACTGTTCACAGCGGTTGCCGGTAGGGTTAGAGCAGACTCCGTTTCTGCCTGTAAATCAGGTACAACCAGAGCTCCCAGCAACGACAGAGAGGCTGGGTAAATGCGCGATCGAGCCACCATAGACACCTTTTGGATGAATTATCGCGCAGATGATAACGATTATCTTGTGTAAGTAAATACATATCATTCCGATACAAATAATTGACCCTACTCAGAACGATCGTCTCAATTTAATCGATGGACTCTCCGTCACGCCTTTCCAAGCTTCTGCTCTGGATCAAAGTCCATCGGGATATGCAGCAGCTTTTCATGAATGCTCAACGGGTGCCTGAAGTAATCCGGCTCGGCGGCGTCGTCTGACGGCAAGCGAGAAGATGCGGGGCTAATACGCTAGACATGCAGTCGTTGATTGCGGCAGTCATTGGGATGACCTCATGACGGCCTTTAAGAGCTCGCGGCTAAGCCTGGCCACAGCAGGTGCGCTGCCGTTGGATTGGCGGGCATTTCACCGAACCGAACGAGCAGAACACACAGCAATCGCCGGAGTGGGGCCGCAGCAACACTTTGCAATTGCAGCATTCGTAATAGAACTGGCAAGCGTCCGTTGGCATGGTTTCCTGCTTGGCGAAGCTACAGCGCGGACAGGTCAGTATGGACTCAAGAGTGATCACGCTCATGCTGTTCTCAGTTCTGCACGTCGGAGGGATAGCCCGCGTTTGTGGTCGCCTCGGTCAGAGCCTCGGGCGGGGTCTTTTCAGGGTCGTAGGTGACAGTAGCCGTCTTCTGAGCTAAATCGACTTGAACGTTGCTCACGCCAACGACCTTCTCCAGTGACTTCTTGACCGTGATTGGACAAACCGGGCATGTCATGTTCTGTACGTCGAGCGTGACCGTTCTTGGGGGAGCCGCCAGGGCTGTAATCGGGAGGACGGCGAGTACGGCGATTAGTAGTTGGCGCATGATTGATCACCTTCAGTAGAACAGTGGGGCGAACCAGGGCAGGATCAACAAACCGGACAGCAATGCGGCAACGATCCAGAACACGATCCGCTGCCGCGCGAGCGGGCGTGGATCGACACAGGCTGTCCCTGGTGCGCAGACCTGCGGCGTCAGATAGAGCGTGCGGAAGGCCAGCCCCAGAAACAGCAGCGTCAGGCCAATGAATAGAGGGCGGTAAGGCTCCATCACCGTCAGGTTTCCCGCCCATGAGCCACCGATGCCGAGCGTGAGCAGCACGAGCGGCCCTACACAGCAAATCGATGCACCAATAGCCGCCAACCCACTTCCGATCAGCGAGCCTTGTCCGGTGAGTCTCATTCCCGCCACCTTGAACCTGAGTGCCTGAGTATTATTCTGAATTCCGTACCTAAGTACGGAGTCAAGGAGAACGTGATGACAGCAAACCTGACCATCGGCAAGCTGGCTGACGCCGCTGGGGTGAGCGTCGAGACTATCCGCTACTACCAGCGATGCGGACTGCTGCCCGAACCTGCCAAGCCGTTGTGCGGGTACCGGCGCTATTCAGCCGAACAAGTCAAAAAGGTGCGCTTCATTAAGAGGGCGCAGGCACTGGGTTTCACTTTGTCGGAGATCGGCACATTGCTCACGCTGGACACGGCATGCGCCTGTCACGAAACGCGGATGCTGGCCGCACACAAACTCGCCCTGATTAAACAGAAGATGGCAGACCTTGCTGCCATCGGACAGGTGCTGGATGACCTGGTGCGGCAATGTGACGCTGGTGATGGCGGCGCTGATTGCCCAATCATCGACGTGCTGGTCAGGGATTGAATGGCATTGCCGATAAGACAAATGATCTTAGCGAATGAAAGGCACTCCCCCGTCTCAAGGCCGCGACAAAATCTACCTCCCGGGACCTTGAGCCATACTTGCTGCAAGCGGATGGTCAATTACTGCCAAACAACTCAGCAAGGATTGAAACAGAATCTCTCCGCGATCATTTACGACTAAGACAAGATCGCTCTCTGGGCAATATCAACGCCCGGGCGAACTGATTGCCCTGAATAAAACAGGCAAGATCTTCGGCAGGTACCCGCTGGACGGCTCTGGGAATATCGAGGGGCTACCTACTTTGATCCAGAACTGATCACCTTGTGATAAGGAAATAAAGATGGAAGTACTTACTGCCAAATCGAGCCGAACAGCCATCCCGCGCGGTCTGGGTGCTGGGATTCGTCAGTTTGTTCATGGATCTGTCGTCCGAACTGGTACACAGCCTGATGCCGGTGTTTCTGGTGGGGAGACTGGGCGTGAGTATGCTGACCGTTGGCTTGATTGAGGGTGTAGCAGAGGCTACCGCACTTATCGTCAAAGTCTTTTCCGGGGCGATTAGCGACTTTATTAGCCGCCGCAAAGGCCTGCTGCTCGGCTACGGATTGGCGGCGCTAACCAGCCGTTGTTCCCCCTCGCGGCCTCGGCAGAATTGGTCTTTACCGCCCGCACTCTGGATCGGATCGGCAAGGGGATTCGAGTGGCACCGCGCGATGCACTGGTCGCGGATATGGCACCCCCGGTTATCCGGGGTGCCTGTTCGGATTACGACAATCAATGGATACTGTAGGGGCTTTCCTCGGCCCTATCCTGGCGATCCTGCTGATACTTTGGTTCGCCAATGATATTTCACTGGTGCTGTGGTTTGCCGTCATCCCTGCGTTCTTGGCAATAGGCTCTCTCATGGCAGGCGTGAGCGAGCCAACGCATGAGAGCAGGCAACATCACTTTCGCCCGCCCATCCGTCTCAGCTCACTCAAGCAGTTCTCGACGGCCTACTGTTGGGTTGTCGGAATAGGCGCGGTCTTCACCCTGGCGCGTTTCAGCGAGGCGTTCCTGGTGTTGCGTGCGCAGCAATTGGGATTCTCCGCCACCAGGGTACCTCTGGTGATGATGGTAATGGCGGGGTTCTACGTGCTGTCTGCCTACCCCGTGGGCAAATGGTCTGATCGTATCAGTCGCACAACGCTGCTGAGTGTCGGATTACTACTGCTGGTTTTGGCCGATCTGGTATTGGCTTATGCCGAATCCGTGACCAACTGGTCACTTCGAATGCAAATGACTGGTCAAGTTAAATGCAAATGGGTGGTCAGATACGATGCAAATGGGTGGTCAAGTGGTGTGCAATTTCCCAGCAGCAAAGTCGCGCTATCGCCTATAAGTAGATGCAGCGCTACCGCCACATGAATGCGGTCAGAGAGCGCCTCAACGCTCAACCGTACTACGGCTCAGACGGTCAGGAGGTTGCCATTGAGCACGCGCAGATGATGGCATCTCGTCTCGAAACAAGGGGCGGACATCATCAACGAAATGATCGACGAGCGGATTCGCCGGAATTATGAGCTTCCTGGCTTACTCGACACTGAATGACTTGGCTGAAACCGTTCGTGCTGAGGCTCATAAAAGATCTTTAACCGCGTGGTAAATAGAACGCCGATTGGAGTGATAGACCAGATGAAGGAACTTCTCGATACTGACTTCTGACGGCGGCAGAGCGACCAAGGTCAAGACAACACCTCACTTTCTGCGGGGTGCTTATGGCAACCGACCTAACTATTGTTGTCGTTATCCTGACTGTCTACCAGCGCAGCCAGAGCTGTCCGAGTAACGCACCTATCATGGTCGGCACCAGCATCCCCAATGCGTACCATATCCCCCAAAATGGCACTTCCATCTCGGGGCAGTGCAGGGAATATGCAATCGTCGCCATTGCACCGGCGAGTAGTCCGCCGCAGGCACCCGCCAGTTTCAGGCGAGTTGGTGCGAGACCGCCTAATGCCCAGAACACAGCAATAAATCCCGGAATCGACAGCAAGGTTATATTGAGTGCGCATACTCGCCAGGTTTTGCCGAGGATGATCGCGACTCGAGCATCAGGTGCGGCCACCATGAGTACATAGATGGAGCCGATCCACACCGCGGCGACTGCGACAATGATCAACAGATTCCCAGGGCCCGGAGCCATTCCCGGTCTCGCCAGCCGCATCACCATGCTCAGCACACCAATCATCAGGCAAAGCGGAAAGGCGACCTTAGCCCAAAAAATCGGTGTAGCCATGACATGGCCCAGGTCTGGCCGAACACCCATTATTGCTACTACCAGCAAAGTGGCGCTCAAGAGCCCGGCCAGCACCGCGCCGCTGAATCGCTTAGCGAGCGTCCTACGGTCAACCGGGGTCACGCCCGACGCGAGCATGGAAATAAAATCATCAGTATTCATCGTGCACCTCTAACTCTTAACGCCAGTGCTTTCAGCCCACGGTGTATGCCTATCTTCACCGCAGACTCAGTTAGTCCCATCATTCGAGCGGTTTCAGTAACAGACCATCCCTCAAGTTTCACGTGCACGATAGGTAGACGCTGACGTTCAGGTAGCTGCTCAAGCAACATGCGGAGGTCTCGACTGGTCTGTGCAGGTTCAAGATGCGGCTCGGCAAATAGTTCTGCCGCATCGCCAAGGGAATCGTTGAACACGTCATGACGTGACCTGCCTCGGAAAAAGTCAGCAAGCTTGTAGCGCGCAATGGCAAAAACCCACGCCGTCAGCGGTTGATCAATCCGATAAGTCTGGCGCGCATTATGAACGGCCAGCAAAACCTCTTGCAGCAAATCCTCGACTTCACCAGGTCGCTGCTGAAGCCTCGAGCGTAAAAAGCCGCGAAGATGACCACTTAACTCCGATAAAAACGTTCGATAAGCCCGCTCGTCTCCGTCCAGACCTGCGAGGAACAGAGCCTGAAGGTGGAGCTCTCGGCTGCGCAAAACGTCGTTATGTGTAGTTCGTTCCATCGTTCGCTCTGGTTACACGAAGGGTAAAAAATATCTTGTTCCTGCTAATGACGGGCAGCGGATCTTACATGCGGTTTCCCGGCATAAGGTTACAAGCGAATCAGTTTTGCAGATCTGAGAAATATTTTGCGGTCGCTGTAACCGGATATGGGAAGCCATCGAACTACCTTTTGGATCGCAAATACAGTGCTCAAGCGCTGATGCGACGCCACCCCCATCATCTGGAGACAAAACCATGAACAATCTCAAACTTGCCGCCCTCGCTGTTGCCTTCTCTTCGTTTGCTGCCGGTGCTATGGCCGCAGAGACTCCTGCCGTAGCGGGCGCCATGGAGAAATGTTACGGCGTTTCCCTGGCCGGTAAGAACGATTGCAAGGCGGGCGCAGGTACCACCTGTGCAGGCACGGCCAAAGTGGACTACCAGCCTGATGCCTGGAAAAACGTTCCTGCAGGTACTTGTACCTCCATCAAGACTCCAAAAGGCATGGGCACTCTCGCACCTAAGTAATCGTAAAGCCACGGGGGCACACCAACCATGAAAACTGAACGCCAGATGGGGGCCGGACTTGGCCTGAAACCGAATCATTACTCAGATGCGCTTGACTGCACGGCTGAGGGGCTCTGGTTCGAAGTTCATCCGGAAAACTACATGGTAGGTGGTGGCCCCCGTCTCGCATGGCTGGAGTCAATTGGGAGTCAACACCCGCTGTCGCTGCACGGTGTTTCACTTTCACTTGCTGCCGATTGTCCGCCGGACGAAAACCATTTGAAGCGCCTGAAAGCACTGGTCGATCAGGTTCAGCCCACATTGATTTCCGAACACCTAGCCTGGTCAGCATGGCGGGGGCAGTATCATCCCGACCTACTGCCATTCCCCCGTACAGTCGAGGCATTGCAGCGCATCGTAAGCAATATCCAACGAACACAAGACGCCTTAGGACGTCCTATTGCCATTGAAAACCCCACCCATTACCTACGCCTGGATGATCATGAATTCAGCGAAATCGACTTTTTGACCGAACTGAGCGTGAGAACTGGCTGTGGGTTGCTGCTGGATGTCAATAACGTACACATCAGCGCGCATAACCTGGGTTTCAATGCGGCAACGTATCTGGATGCCTTCCCGGCCAAGGCGATTGTGGAAATCCATTTGGCAGGTCACGCAGTGGATCCGGGAGATACGCAGCTGCTGATAGATACACACGATGCCCCCATCGCGAACAACGTCTGGTTGCTCTATCAACGCATTATCGAACGGATCGGCATGCGCCCGACCTTGATCGAGCGCGACGACAATATCCCAGGATTCGACGTCTTGCTGGCTGAACGAGACAGAGCACAGACTCTGTTAAACATCGGTAAGAAGCGACCATCAGAAGTGACGATATGAACACCTCACTCGAAAGCTTTCAGGATGCATTCGTCGATGCGTTATATGAGCGAAATTCGACTGGAATGACTGCTCTAATCGAACAGCCCGGTTTTTTGGTGTACCGCAATACTGTATTTAAAGGATCGACGGACGCATTACTTGCAAACTTTCCCACCGTAGAGCGCTTGGTCGGTACAGAGTGGCTCAAGGCCGCCGCAGCGATCTATGCCCGGCAGTCGCCACCCACGGATTCCCGACTGCTGCACTACGGCGCTGATTTCCCGAATTTTCTCGACGCTTTTGAGCATGCGCTAGAAATGTCTTATCTGGGCGACGTCGCCCGCCTGGATCTGCTCTGGACACAAGTCCATTGCGCTAAAGATGAGCCCGACATTGATCCAAGCGCATTTGCGAGCCTGTCCCAAAAGGACTTGGCCCGCAGCCTGCTCACACCGAGGGCCGCTTCCCGTTGGGCGTGGTTCCCAGACCACCCCGTCTACACCATCTGGCGCTTCAATCGCGAACAGCGGGACATGCCCGACGAACTCAACTGGCGCGGCGAAGGTGCGCTTCTGACGCGCAAGCAAGGCCGGGTTTGTTGGGAGGCCGCCAGTGCTGCGGATTGCACGTTTCTAGACGCCTGCGCGGCACGCCTGCCGCTTGAACTGGCCGCAGAAAAAGCCCTTGAAGTTCAGCCTGATTTGGATCTGGAAGACCTCATTGTCCGCTTGTTCAGAGCCGAGGCATTCGTCGCTGTAAGCATCCATAGCTCTTCCTGAAGACTTAACACCAACTTAACCAACGGAGCACATCATGGACGTGATACGAAATACTTCGTCCGTAGCCGACAAATCATTGCGTGGCATGTGGAACCGCATTGCAGACCGACTTGACTTAGTGATTGGGGACTCACTATTGGTGCTGGTTGCTCGCCTATCCATCGCGGCCATTTTCTTTATGTCAGGACGCACCAAAGTCAGTGGATTTTTGACGGTCACACCCAGTACCTATGAGCTGTTCCGCACAGAATACTCACTGCCATTCCTCTCTCCAGAACTGGCCGCGCATCTCGCTACCTACAGTGAGCATTTGTTTCCACTGCTTCTTGTGCTGGGCCTGTTCTCACGACTATCAGCATTCGCGTTACTGGGCATGACTTTTGTGATCCAGGTGTTTGTCTACCCTGACGCCTGGCCAACACACCTTTCCTGGGCAGGCCTGCTACTGCTCATCGTTGCACGTGGTGGAGGTGCAATATCGCTGGATCGACCACTCGGCATCAAGTAATGCTTTGACTGCTAGACAGTCTCGGATAGCCACCTCTTGGCGACATCATGGTCGAAAAAGTGGACGCGCTCGTTTATTTGAACGTCTGGAGGCTGAGGAAATTTCTGCGCCTATCGAGTTCGGCACCATCGGCAAAAAGGCCGACACATCCAACGAACTATCAAGATGACAGTGGTTGCCTATACCGGCGATACGGTGAAGACCCACGATGTTTGCTGGCAAGCGTTTAAACCGTAAGCGGTCCACCGTGTACACATTCAAAGCTGCCAGTTGAAGCCTGATGCTGTGCTCCCGATATCCATCAGGAGCCCGCAACCATGATGCGTCCCGACGCCAAAGTCGAAAAGGTCTACCTCTACCCCAAGCAAGTGGACTTCCGAAAATCCATCGACGACCTCGCAGCCCTGGTGGAGTTGGATATCAAGGTCGCCGTGTTCGATCCCGTGCTTTTCTTTTTTCTGAATCGCCACCACAGTCGAGTGAAAATCCTCTATTGGGAGCGCAACGGCTTTTGCCTTTGGCTCAAGCAGAAATTTGGGGGGTATGTGTCCTGAACGCAGTGGCGCCCAGATTATTCCATTTGCGGGGTTCAGTAGAACACGCTCGAAAAACCTAAAAATAGTTACTAAGGTTAAAGCATTGAATTACATTGATAAAATCAAAGCTAACGGTTAATTAGGGTCCAGAACAGTCAACGTCAACAAGTCCAAATACAGGCTTACATTCAACACGCATGTTGGTTGAAATTCCATGTTACAACGCCGAATGTTGTTATCTCAGAAAAGTCTGTTTGTACGAGTGGAGGAAAGTCCGGGTGTTCAGACGCCAGTAACCATTTCCCACCTTCGTGAAGAAGTCGTTTAACAATCGGTTGATTGTCAACGTAAGCGAGAACTATGTGGCCAGACATAGGCGTAATAGTCCTGTCCACCACCAGGCGGCAACCATGCAGGATGCCAGCCCCTGTCATGCTGTGTCCTTCCACCTGGACGATAAACACGTGAGGAGCGCGAATATTGAGCAGATCGTCCAGCGAGATTGGCGCCTGGTAGTAGTCAGCGGCTGGATTGGGAAAGCCACCGGCCGCCGTCCCAGAAATGAACTGCAACCGTAACGTTGACGGGGTTAGGTGGTGGATAGCTGCTACGTTCATAGGATCACCAGGCACTGTTTTTATATACAGTAAACGAGTGCAGGCAATCCCACCAGTGGTTGGCCGACCGAAGGAGTAGGGCACGACATTACTTTTACGTACGTACGTACGCATGTGTATAATCTAAAAATAACCAGACGAAGGATCACACATGACTAAGTTTGACGGATCAGTAGGCGACGCTTTACCAGATCTTATGGCGGATTCACCGTTAGGAGCTGGATTTATCACGACTGCTGCAGAGGCGCTTGCGGTACGTATTGCTTTGGTAGCTAGGACGCTGCCCATACTTCATAATTCGAAATCTGATCGAATCAGATACGTTTTGCATTTTAGTGAAAACACCCAGATAGAACACTTTGATGAAATTTCATCCCAGTCGTGGGCTAACGTCATTAGCGCTGGTCTTGAAAATGTAACGGCGATCACAAGTTTAGATACCCCAGAGGATTACAAAGCACTGTACATCCTCCGCGTTGGGTTAGCAGATGATGAAACCTGTTTAGAAGAGTGTGCGTTCTTCTGTGATCAGCCTCAGTTGAACTTCAAAGCAGGCTGCTATGAATTTTCATTGTGCAGCGCAGTTAAAAGTGGCGATTTTGGAAAGATTCTAATTTCTTTGTCACCAAGTGGGGATAACTTTGTATGACTATGATCGATGTTGACTCTATTAAAGTCCATTTAGACGCTGCCCATGAGGCTCACAATAATTATATGAATCAGCCGAAACATCTTGGTGATGCGCCTCTATCAGGGGTCAATCTTGAGGATTACAAGCGACAGAGTTCTCTGTTGTTGGAAGCGTACAATGATGCTTGCCGAGCCCTCTTCACGGCTCTTTCTACTGCGGTTAACAAGGAGTGCTAAATGGCTACTCAACCTGAGTTCCTGGCCGTGAGAGATAAATTGGACTCCGCTGGCTTCAATGTACCTCTCGATGCCACTCGGGGTGAGCTCCTAGAAGTGCTCCAGGACATACGACGTGCTGATCAGCAGCAAGAGGAGTTTGTCGATGAGCTACGTGACTTGATGGAAAGTGGCGGCAGGCGTGATGACCAACTGTTTGCTGCCTGGCTCGGCACGGTGCACGTGGAGCTTGTGAAATTGGGCAACGATTCCCCTGAGATCGACACGGAAGAAAATGTTAGCTGGTTCTATGAGCGCTTTGAGACCGAGTCTGACGCCGGATCCGCGGCTAACAGTTGGGCGTCTAGATCAAGTGGGCTGTAATAGATGCACAGATGACAGGCTGGCAGGTGTGGCGGTCGGTAGGTGACAGGCTGGCAGGTGTGGCAGTCGGTAGGTGACAGGCTGGCAGGTGTAACAAGACGCGATGTGCTCGGATTGTAGAAGGCTTTTAATTGAACTATAGTTAATTTAGGTAGACAAATAATTAACTATAGTTCAAAATAACCTCATTGAACAAACCAATGAGGAGTGTCTTTATGAGTATCCCGCAAGCCATATTCGAAATGCCGGCAACGTGGACCGGAATGGTTCAGATCCGTGGCTGCACAAGTGACGAAAATGGCGTTGAAGAGTCGGTCGACTGTGAAGCTGAATTCTTTGGAGTATATGCACAGACCGCTGAGGGACTGCACATGTGGGTTGAGGATTGCGACACCAGAGATCAGGCGAATGACCTCGCCAAGTATCTAAAGTCGACAATTTGAAACAATGGCCCGGTCATCCGGGCCTTCAACCCGAGGTGAATCATGATCCTTACAAACGAACGCTCCAAAGACAACGAAGACATAGGTGTGCTGTTTCATGCACTCATAAGGTACGTGGAGTTTAATGCAGAGAAGCTGGATCGATCCCTTGTATCTGTAGGGTATGGCAACCTCTTAGATCTGGCCAACACAGCGGCTGAGAGCTTAGCGCAGCACTGCTTTGACGAGGGCGAGGACTGGGACGGAGTGGTATGGTTCGAGCGGCTTGAAGACTCCAGCAGTGAAGGCCTCGCAGCGTCCCTATTGAATTGCATGACTGACACCACGACTGTGGTGCAAAAATGGCTACGGACGTTAAGTTAAACCCTCATGGCCAGTGCGCTGGCCCTGTCGAAAGGTTTCTTTCATACAGACGGTTTTCGACAGTAATCATTTCAATGATAGAGATTGGATCTGAACATGAGTGAAGCAGCTACCCAGCGCTTGTCCCCAGTAGAGTTCAAAGCCCTGTTTAGACAGCGCGGATGGACCGGAAAAACCCTTGCTTTGCGGTGGGAAGTATCAGAAGCCTGGATCAGCAAAATCCTGAAAAATCCGGATAGAGCACCCCATTGGGATGATGCTGTACGCGGCCTTCCAGATGCAGAAAATTGAACTATAGTTAATAAATTGCTTGCAGTGAAATTAACTATAGTTCAAAATAGCCTCACTGAAACGGAAAAGTGAGGCCAAAGAAATGAACTACACCGCCACCTATAAAGCCCCTTTAGGGGCCGGTAAAACGGTCTACGGATTTGAGGTTGAAGTGATTGATCTACGTACGGATGTTCGTAGCTGGATCTGCATTGATGCCAACACTAAAGCCAGCGCTGGTAAGAAAGCTCGGTTGCTTGGTTACTCTGTTTGCTCGATGAATTTCCTCTAACAAACTATTCAAGGAATTGAAAACCATGAAGTACCAAGTCCTTTTCGCAGCACTATTGATCGCTACCGCGCAAGCTGCTCATGCACAAGCTCCAAACGAGAGCACGCCAGCGTCGACCGCTGCCTCCTTCGCTTCCCAGTTCTACGGTGTCGATGCTTCTGTAGTAGACGTGACAATCACCAAGCAGGATTTGTACACAGCTACAGCAACTACCAAAGCCCCAGGGCAAGCTGCCTGCTCGTTTGAGCTGGCAGTGGTACCTGACGGAGCGAACACCAACTGGGCGCTCGGCAGTTGGGCCTGTGACAAGCAGCCAGCTTCTTAACCACATACAGCAAGGGCAGGGCCGGGATTAATAGTCGCCGGTCCTTCTCGACGATTGCAGCGAAGGTGTGTTCAAAGATGGAGAAGGCGATGAATAATTATTCCGAATGGGAAACGGCTGTTGTCCAGCAGCTCGCTGAATCAATGGAGATCAGCTATTCAGACGCATCAGGCGTGGTGGACGCTCAGGCTTTTTACATACAGCAATCCTGGGCAAAAGGATTAGATGCAACTGAAACTGCCCGCAAGGTGCTCACAGCAGCATCCAGCGCGCTTGAGTGACATTGTTCGGAGAATTATTTAATGGTGATGAAGGGGAGCCAGTACGACGTGCTGGTGAAGCTCATGCGCGGTAATCCAGAGAGTGCCGCAAACCGTGCTGCAAGGCGCGTTTTAGTTGACGGTATAGCTCAGGCGGATGCAATGCGTGAAACGGGCGCAACACGCTCAACGGTGGGTGACGCCGTAGTGCGATATCGCGATGCGTATCAGGAAATCTGTGAGGTTTTCGAAGTTAAATAAAGCTGGAAATGTGTTTGTCTGTACGCCTCTATAGGCGTATAATTGCCTTGTCTAAACGGATCATCGAGGGCGTCAAATGCAGAGCTATCAAGTGACAATTAACCTAAATGAAGGCGGAACGAAGCCAGTGGTTTTTGTAGCGGACAATGCCGAACATGCCAAGCTCCGCGCTTCATTTGTTTATTTTGAAGAAGGTGAGATTGGTGATGCTGAGCTGATGGATGAGGAAAAGTGGACCAGTTTTAAGAACTTAAAAAAATAACTGATAACTCACTCGCTGCCCGGTTCGCCGGGCCACTCCACCATCTCAAGGAAAACTAGCTATGAACCTATCACCTAACTATCTGACCTTTGATGCGATGTATTCGGCTTACTCCACCGTGCTCCAAAGCCAACCGGGCAAGGCGCTACGTCTGCCTGACGGCGGGGCCGTCTTCCTCGAAGATGGTGAAGTCTACGCCGTGACATTGAACGATGCTGGTGAAATAGAAATGGAAACTGCAGGGTGTATTAGCCCTGTCGCATGGGACGATGATCGCGGTTGCTGGGACTGCGACGAAAGTGCTGAAGTTTGCGTTTCGGCGGTTAACTTCCCAGTTTTTGTCAACCTCCCAGCCTGACTATGTGTTCGTACTCAATACTTAACCTTATACGTAGGTGAATCCTCCGGTCGCTGTCCGCGCCGATCGTACAGTCTCGTGGTGCTGATGTTTGCATGGCCAAGCCACATTTGGACTTTTGCAATATCGGCATCATGGTCCAACGCGTTTGTCGCGGCCGTAGCCCGCAACCCATGCACGCCCAAGCCGTCGACCTCGATGCCAGCAACACGCGCCCAGTGCGCCACCACCGTATATAGCCCATTCGCTGTAACTCCCGCGCCGGTAGTTTTGCCCCGGACGGATCTGAATAGCGGTCCCGACGATGTATCCCGGACACTATCGCGCTCCAGATACGCATAGATCCGCTCAGCAGCTACTGGGTGGAGTGGTAGGAAGCGAATTTTCTTTCCCTTTCCATGCACCCGAAGATGCTTTATGCCTCGGCGTTCCACCAGGTCACTCATTGTCAGTCTTGCTGCCTCTTCCCGTCGGAGCCCGTGATACAGCAATACGGCCAAGATCGCCCGATCCCTCACTCCCTTCACTGTTTCTGTATCAGGAGCGTCCAGCAACCTTTTAGCCTGGTCGTCGCCGAGTGCCGGTGTTTTCCCTTCGTTGGTTTCGATCTTGGGTCGCTTGACCCCATGCACAGGGTTCCCACCGGCAACGGCATTGTTCTCCAGGAGATGATCGAACAGGCTGGCCAGCGCGGCCAGTTTGCGCCGGATCGTGGCCCCGGCCAGGCCCCGGGATTCCAGCTGGGCACGCCATGCCAGCACATGTGCGCGAGTAACAGCACGAAATTCATCGGCGCCGGTGAGGCCGACAAAGCTGCAGAAGTCCTCCAGGTCATTCTGATAGGCACGTCGGGTACGTGGGTTGTCGATATTGGCAAACCACTCGACTGCAGCTGGCACACTGGCCAACTGCTGGAACTCAGCGGAAGTCAGTCGACGTTCACCGGCGCCGCCCGAACTGACGAGCTCGCTCATAACTTCTGCCTCGCTATGAACCCAGCCTCGATCTCGGGCCAATCCGGCGAGGCCATCATCTCGCGGATCTGCCGCTCGTGTGCCAGCTCGGGCACCAGATGCTGCCAGCGCTGTTTGGCGGCATCAAGCTCAGTGTCAGTGCGCAGTTGATCTTCTATCAGCGCACCGGCTGCCAAGAACCGCTGACGAGCCAGGCTCCAGAATCCGTTAGAGGCGCCGTACTGGTAAAGCGGCACGATGGGCACCTGGTGCTTAAGCCAAAGGCACCAAAGCACCCCCAAGCCAAACCCTTGGCGCTGATGCTGCAGCTCGATGTCAATCTTGTTGATGTACACGCGGTCATCCAGCGGATTGATGCCGTAGCTGACATATCCGACGCGCTGGCCACCGACCTCGATGTCATCCACAAAGTCGGTACCGGGAAACACAAAGTTGCCGCGATGGGATTCCTGCCGTCGATTCACCAGGTGAACGCGGGAGGCTTGTTCATTCAGAATTTTGGCTTGGCGTCTATGGAAATAGTCGCGGATGGGGTCAAAAAGTGCCATGCGCCCTTCTGCCTTTAAAAGTGGTGATAACGTATTTTATCACCATAAATAGGGAAAGGTTCAGATCAGCTTTCGAGACTGGCGTCTAGCTGAGATTTTTATGATTTTGCGTGTACGTATTCAGGAAACGCTTCTTCAAATTCTGGATCTCCAAGCGCGATACGTGTCATTGCCACCACGGCAATCGTCCCTTTGATCTCGCCGGTCGAGGCGTCGTGTTTCAGGCGAACTTCTGCTGGGGAACTGCTAAATGCCCAGGCTTCTACGTAGGCTATGTAGGCAAGTGAGGTGTCGGCAGTCAGGTCATCGTGGCCCATAAACCCTCTCGGAATCGGCAGGTAAACGCTACAGGCTAGGATCGGATATGCCTGCACCTTCGGACAGGTTACAGGCCATGAATTTCATCGTTCATAAAGCAGATTAAATCACTACCCAGTTGCCTTAGGAGTCGTGCTTTTGATGCAGCACTGGGGACAGCTTTGTAAAACGAAAACTCATGTTCAGACGAGTATTGACGAATAATCAAATGGGTTTTTACCAAGCGCTTTAACTGACGTAAGCGCGTGACTTCATCAACCATTTGACTTATTGCTGCAACGAACCACTCATCAGGATCGGCTGGTTCTGTACAGACTTGACCAGCGAGGCTCGGCGTCAGTTGGTAACCTTTCGATTTAAGGCTGCTCACGAGAGCGACTTGTTTATCAATAGCTACATCACAAGCTGTAACAGCACCATTACCAGTGTTGCTGACTGTGCCTATTTTCTTGTTATCGCAGTAGACTTTGCATGACCAAGCAAGCCCGTTACTAGTCTCCTCTTCACTGTATCCTTTCAATGTAAGCGCAACTGCCCTGAATGCCTTTATGTTCTCATACCCTTTCATAGTCACCTCCGTGGACATCGGCGTCCATTATATCTTTTTATTTCCGTATTGTAGGCATTATACGGAATGCGGGGGCTAAATAAAAAGCCCCCGTTGCCCTAAATGATCGTGTGTATGCAAAAAATTGACAGTACCACCATCATTATCAAGCTGATAATAATAGGTTTGTTGATGCGCACCTGCCGATTGCTTGCAAGTGTTACGATAACCACTGCAGAACTGATTAGTGGTACCAGCCATCCAACAGGAGCTTTCATCAATATCGAAATAACTATCTCAAGTGGATTGCTTGACCGATGAGTTGAAGCCCAGAAAGGCATATTGCCGCTGCCAAGAACAACTCCAGCAGTTAGGCACAGCGCTCCGAATGCAATTAATCCAACACACACCCAACCCCAGGCTTGCCAACGGGCAGTGTCTGCTACTTTCGTAGCAACAAGTTGACTTGTTTGGGCAACAGCAGAAGACAGAGTGCTTAATGCTTTTTTACTCTCAGCATCAACTATTTCAGCAATCAGTTCACGTTGCTTTTCGATAACTACATCTACCTGGCCTGCAATCAGAGCCGGATACTTGCTATATAATGTGTCGTACGATTCCAAAGCCATCAGAATCATCCACATAGCATCATTATCACGTATGTTGAGTGCGTTTTTCACTCGGTATAATCGTTCGACTTCTTTGTCAGAAGGCTGACGACCGAGTAACGCTTTAAAACTACTTTCGATGTCATCCATCGATCACCTCACCAATCATTCGTGCAGCATCACGCCGCCACCTTGATAATTCGGCACGATTGCCGATAGGAAGTTCGGTCATTGCTTGTGAAACCGACAACCGTTTGCTGTAGAGATCATCACTAACCCTGTCCGCAAGATCTGGTAGCAAAAGAGATTTTCCACCTTCACTTTCAATCATTTCTCGTGTTTTAGAGAAATTGTAGAGTTCAAACTTCTGCTCGTTACCGAAGTATCCGTTTCGGATCACATGAACCTTCGTACCAGGCAGAGCGTCTCGATACTCTTTTAGGAGTTCCAGGCTGTCCCTCTGACGATTGATCACCCATAGCGTTGTCAATTCACGGCCCAGCTCCACGAGTGTGCTATTCAGTGTCTCGCCATAAGCAACAACACCTTTGTTATTTCGCGCTGCTGTGTTGATCACTACGACATGATCTTTGAACTCATCGCAGGCGTTTACAAGATCAATCCAGCCATTTGCATCGTCAAGGTCAATCAGTCGAGTTTCAATTTGATCCTTGTACATCTTCCAAACGTCTGGATTGGATGTGTCCGATTCAATAAGCAGAACCTTCACACCTGCTTGTTCGAGCGCATCAACGAGGGCAATCGTAGTGAATGTTTTCCCTACACCGCCTTTACCCCCGCCAACGAAATAAATATCACCTTTTTTAGCTTCTTTAGATTTCATCAGTATCGTCCTTAGGTGTGAAACTACCTGGTGGAACCGGAGTTACTCCGGTTGAATTTTTCGTGCTGCTCGCTGGTTTGGATTCGACCCCAGGAACGGCTTTTTCAGATGCTTTTTTCTTGTCCCCACGGCTGGTGGTTGCTGATGATCGGCGCGGTTTATTGGTTGACCGAGTATTCGACTTCGCTGGAGAAACCTTCACCTTCGTGAGATAGCTTTTTAGCGTTGTAGGAGCGATCTCCAATCCACTTTCCCTGAGGATCTCTGTAATTTTCTCGATGCTGTACCCCCGAGACTGCAAGTCTCGAATAGACGAAGCCATCATCCTTATTGCTTCCAGATTTGAAATCTTTCGATCTGGATCTTCCACCTGAGGCATCTCCTCAAGCTTACCCCTGAGTATCTCAATCTGCGAAACGCTGATCGCCATTCGCCTTTCCTCGAAACGTGCATTTACCTCGATTGTATGGGCATCTCTTGCGCAGTCAAGGTCCGTACGATAGCCTGCATACGAAATGCGGTTTAGAATTTAGGACAAGGTAGGGTTTGTGCTACCGCCATAAATGGCGTGCTCACAACCGGCAGCGCTGCAGTCGTTTCACTCCCTTGCGCTGCCTACCTCCTTGCTCAGGGCTACGCCCCGAGACCCCTTGAACGCGTAAAGGCTTACGTATGAGTAATAGTGAAAATCGGCGGCGAACGAAATTTCTCCCCTCGGTAAGGTGTTTTGAGGAGGAGGAGGAGATCGTGAGGCAAAAAGCGTATGACTGCGGTTTGAGCGTGGGTGCATTCATGCTGTCAGCTGCTTTAGGTCGTCCTACGCGAAGCAAAATGGAGGGTCATATTCTTAACGAATTACGGCGCCTTGGAGGGCTTCAAAAACACCTGTTCAATGAAGGTGGTGGAAAGCTCTCACAGGAGTACGCGCAGGTACTGATAGAACTGAAAGCTGCGATTTCGAGGATCGGTTCTTCATGATCGCTAAGGTCCCTCCACGTAGATCGGATGGCAAGTCAAGTTTCGCCAAGCTTGTTGAATACGCCACTAAACGTGAAGACGAAAAAAAGGTACTTACTGATGAGCTCGATCCAAGCTACTCCAGAAGAGACAACACAATTCTTGAAGCTGCTAGAGCGCATCTCGAAAGAGCAGCTGATCATCTGCGAGCGTCTGGACGAATTAGTTCTCTTGATGCAGATGCCATCCGAAAACGTCTTGGAAGTGCTCGAAGGGCTCTTGATCCCAATGGGCGTCGACTTGTCGCGGATACATACGGACTTCCAAACCACACTGACGAGCCTCGTAGCAGAGACGCCGAAGGAGTAACGTCCGATGAAAATGAAAGAAGTCTTACCCTTGCTCGAAAGTATCTTGCAACAGCAGCAAGTCATCTCAGACAAGCTACTCGAACTGACCCTCACTTTGAGACACGAGCCCGAGCCCGTAGAGCCGCAATTACGTTTCATGCTGCAGCCGCTCACCGAGGAGTTGCAGCAGATGAGCGAGACGCTATTGCCGACCTCGAATTAGGCGCATTACTAGGCGACGCAGTTAACGTTACTTCCAGATCTGGCGTATCTTGCCAGCATAACTGTTTGAGCCTTGAAACCGCAGCTTCCGAAATGCGCGCCGTTGCCGATCAGAATGCGAGAGTCAAAGACCCCGTCTATCATGTCATTTTGAGCTGGCCTCCCGATGAATTTCCAACGGACGCTCAAGCTTTTGAATCAGGTTTACATGCTATGGAAGCAGTTGGCATGAGGGATCATCAGTACGTTTTTGCCATCCACCACGATACTGATTGTGTTCACCTACATATGACAGTCAATCGCGTCCATCCTGAATCTTTCAACGCTGTGTATCCAGATCGCGATTACTTCAAGTTAGATTACGCTATGCGTGAACTCGAAATGCGGTTTGGATGGAGGCACGTGAATGGTCCAAGTAAGGTTGTAGATAGCAATGGTCACCGTACGATTGAGTGGAGCTCTAAGAAGCCTAAATTCCAGGGTAAAATACCTACTAAAGCCGCCGATATGGAGCGCCATGCTGATCAGGAAAGCCTTCACTCCTATGCGCGTGGGGAACCACGTAAGCAGATTGGTAAGCTTTTAAAATCTGAAAATCTTTCATGGCAAACACTCCATTCATGCTTAGCCAAATTTGGTTTAGGTATTCGACCTAAAGGTCGTGGTTTATCTATCTATGACTTCAAGGAAATGTCAGCGACAGGTATCAAGGCTAGCGATATGCACGAGCAATTGTCGTTGGCACGGCTTGTAAAACGCATTGGCGAATTTCAAGAACGTGCGCTACCTAAAGACTTTAATAGCAGCTCAACTTACGATAAGTACGCTGCACCTAAACGAGATCCTTTGGAGCGTCAAAATCGCCGAGAAGAACGTGCGCAGCTTCGTAAAGCGACACGGGCACGTTATGATGCCTACCGTGTTGCGTTTGTTACACGCCGAATTGATAAAGAGTGGGTAAAGCAACAGTTTATGATGATCCGCGATCAAGCCCGCCAACAACGGGCAGATATAAAAGCGCGAATCAATAATCCACTTGATCGTAAAGCATTCTACAGTATTCTTGCTTTTGAAACATTAAGGTCTCGTGAGGAACTCAAGACTAAAATCCAGTTGTTACGTCGCGAGTTAAGGAGTGATCCTTCGAATAAGAAACTTACATTCCGTGAGTGGGTAGAGCGGGAGGCTTCTAACGGCGATCCTGGTGCGATTAGTCAGTTACGTGGGTTTACTTATGGCGATAGACGCAAAGCAAATACGGGAGGTAACGCGATCATTTTTGCAGGGGATATTGATCCTACTTCAAGTTCAAATCTGTTTTCCGCTGGCACTGTCCGCCGTGATGGAGCCGTAGTTTTTCGTAGGGCTGAAGGAGATCCGGGTTTTGTGGATCACGGCGGTAAGGTTTCTTTCCCTGGAGGTCTCCTCGACGACGAGCTGCTCGCCCATGCACTTGATGACACACGCGCTCGGTGGGAGCGGCCTATTGAGATAAAAGGTACCCCCGAATTCGTTGACGCAGCTCTAAAGGCACTTATTGTGCGTGGTTACTCCGGTGATCTTGCCGATCCGACCTTGAACGCTCGACTCAAAGCCTTGGCTGACCAGCAGGCCTTGGCAAAGGCCAAGCCTATAAAACGCGGGCCACGTGCATAACAAACGTTGTTATGCTGTTTTCCGTATTGTAGTATTCATACGAAATCAACGGAGATAATCCTATGGACCTGAACCGATACCCGTTTGTCGCGTTGCTTGCTGCTGTCGCTCTGACAGGTTGTGCTTCCAAGCAGCCAGATGTCAGCGCGCAGGCTCTGATCGACCAGCAGATCCTTGAAGCTTCACAGAAAATTGAGGCTGCTCAGGTCGACCTGTATCAGGCTGGTGCTTTGAATAGCCGTGTTGTGATGCGCAATCCCAACACCAATCTGGACGACAAACAGTTCGTTACTATTAGCTGGCAGGGCGACGCTGTGCAGCTTCTCACAAAGCTCGCACAAGACCGCGGCGAGCGTTTTGAGTTTATGGGTTTACGCATGCCGTTGCCTGTGAACATCGACGTAAAGGGTGTGCAGTATCAGACGGTGCTTTCCATGTTGCGCGCGCAAATCGGGTACCGTGCCGTCATTACTGAGGCACCAGGTAAGCTGGTTCTGCAATACAACCGGCCCCAAGGCTGAATAGGGGGACTTCTATGAAACGGTTTATGTTCGCGGTTCTCCCTTTGGTGGTTTCCTTCGCCGCGCACGCTGCTGAGGAGCCAGTGCTCGATCCTTCGAGTAGCGATACAAAGTCCACTGTAGAAACGTCGCCTCCAGATCTGGACGCACTGCTCAATCCTCAATCCCAAGCGTCTACCAAAGTGACCGATATCCGCTCTCAACTGCTATCGGGCGTTGGCCATACAGTGGGCTTTCGCGGGGGAATGGCTGCTCGTGGTCACGAGCTGGTTGACGGGCTTAACAGTCGGGAGCCTGCCTTAGACGCTATGTACAAATTCGCCCCGATGATTGCCAAAAACGGGACGCTACCTCCGGTTATCGTTGAAGCTCGTGACCTGGCAGCATTTACCCCGGATCAGATCCGTACCGCTAATCGTGTATACAAGATTGAGCGTGAAGAACGCTTCGTCAGCGTCCCACCCACCTGGCGGGACTACCTTTACGTTGGATTACCAGTACGTCAGTCGGTGGAGCTCCCGGCCTTCGAAGCTCGACCGCAGGATGATGCTGAAGACCAGATCTGGAAAAAGGCAGTCCGTGAAGGTTGGGCGGATGGCTACAAGCAAGCGGACGCGATTCTTGAAGCGAATTTTCATCGCCTCACTCGCGATTACACCGGCATGCACCTTTATTCAACCCTGCTCCAAGCTGACATGATCACGACTACTCGTGTGGCTGAATCCCAGCAAACCGTAACTGGTGACGGCAAACAGCTGATGTTAGGCGACAAGCTGCGCAGGGTTACAGACAAGGCCAAATTCGTTACGGACCCTGGTAAGTGGCGTCCTAGCGTCAAGAAAGATTTGCCGAAGAAAGTACCTACGGTCACACCAGCTGCCCAGGATCCGGCGCAATGATTCACCCGCAATTTGAACCCTTTAATTTTGAGGGGGATCTCAGCCCACATAATTTCAAGAGGTTCTTAAAATTATGCTCGGATCGAAACGTATCAGATGTGTTGGTCCAGGGTGGCGACTACATCTGGGTTGAATTGCACGGGAGGCAGCTTCGGGGATCCGTTTCAACTGTGAAACAGGGTCAACTTTCAGTCCTGATTGCCTCTGTGTGGTCTCCTGAGATTGAGAGCCTGATCAAACAAGGCGACGAAGGTGTAGACCGCCCTCTTGAGATTACCGGTAGCGATATTGGTCTTGAGCGTGGGATGTCGCTGCGCTTTCGTACCAACTTTGTCCAAGCGCGTATTGCGAATCTGGATGAAGCGTTCTCGATCACTATGCGAGTGATTCCGGTCGACCTCCCCGATATTACCAAAATGGAGATCGAGCCTGACCTTTTTGAGGAGCTGTTTCCTGAAGAAGGGTTGGTCATCGTCTGTGGACCTACAGGTTCAGGGAAGACGACTTTGCTAGCGGGCACCTACGGGCACATCGGAATTAAGATGCCTGACCGCAAGGTCATCACGTTCGACGATCCAATTGAATTCGTGCTGGGTGGACCACACTGGAAAGGTCCACAGCCGGCCCAATCGCAAATCGGTCGTGACATCAAAGACTTTCCAAAGGCAATGCGGAATGCTGTTCGCCGTAAGCCCAGCATCATTGGTATCGGCGAGGCTCGGGACCGTGTTTCTATCGAAGCAATGGTTGAGGCCAGCCTGTCTGGTCATACGTGTTACGCCACAATGCACACGAAGTCTGTCGCAGAAACGATCAACCGGGCCATCCAAACCTACCCACCCGAGCAACAGTCTGGGATAGCGTCGCGTCTAGCTGGGGCTTTGCGGGTTATTATTGTACAACGGCTCCTTAAGACGACTGATGGGAAACGAACTGCTATTCGCGAGTACCTGGTCTTTGACCGTGAGTTCAGGTCGGATATGCAAAGTCTTCCTTACAACGAGTGGGCTCTGTTGATTCGTACCAAGCTTGAAGATGCCGAGGCCACTCTTGATGATAAGGCTTGGAAGCTGTTTCAGGACGGCAGGATCCTGCAGGATGAATTTGTCGGTGTTGCAGGCATGAAGGAATTCAGAAGGCGCTCGCTGAGCGCGCAGGAGAACTAGATATATGCCTTCGATTTGGAGAGCCGCATCTGAACCCTTGACTGCTTTGGGCATTCCGGTTTCGGCTTACTTGCCCTTGTTCGGTTGGATGTACTTTCCGAGCTGGCTGACGTTCTACGTGGCCGCGGGTGTAATCATCATGTTTGGGATTTTGGCCAAGCTGGGCTGGACCTTGAGCGTTTGCTGGAACAAGTTTCTTGGTTTTTTACGCGGAGGGGTCATCTATGCCAGGCCCTGGTGGTTCCGAAAGCGTTTTCGAGATTAAAAAAAACCGCCTAAGCAGGCGGTTTTTTTATCGTAGTTGCCTGGCAGTGATTCACCGGCTCCTCGGTCCCCTATCTTTCAGGGATGGTGAGGCTACTGCGGAGGTGGCTGAATCCACTTGGCTTGGATTCGGCGGTTCCAAGGTAATGCGGATACCAGGATTCAGCCGGCATGAAGCCTCCTTGATCGAATCCCAGTGAGAATGGGGGACGATCCCCACTGTCAGTGGCTTTTCGCTGATTGTTAATTTTGCTGGATAAGCGATCACTTTCATATGATCCCAGCCCGGGGCCTCAATGAGCGATGACACCAGATCCGGTCTTTGCTGCAAAAGCAAATGAGGCTTAGCCAGTTCCAGCTTACTTGGTGTGATCCCTTCTTTGGCCAGGCGTTCGTGTAGCACCGCCTGTAGGTCATCCATCATGCTCCTGGACATTCTCGCAAACGATATAAAATCGTGGTTTGGAATATCGTCAGGACGCATCATGTTGGGGTTCTGTTTTTGATCCAGTTCAACCAAAAAATCCACAACGGTGAACTGGAGTCTGTTTTTGTCCGCGTACGCACGTGCAGCCATAAAGCCATCTTGCTTGCTTTGATAACCGTACAGTGCTGGAAATGCACCCGAAATCGGTGCGTCAGTCGGCACGCCGCAATCCTTGAGGGCAATTGCCCTCGGGGCTGGCCCGGAATAAAAATATACGCTCGATAACTCAATAATATGTGAGTCTGGCTTATCAGTCGTGCTCACCTATGCCACCTTGTTTTGACCAACCCTGAATCAAGACCTTTTCAACCTTCTGGCGATCTCCTACGTTGCTCGCTACATCCTGCATCAAGCGTTTGCATTGCTTAGGAGTAAGCGCAAGTCTCTTGAGCGCTTCGATCCATCGCATCACCGGCCTACCTGGCTTGCCATCATGCAACATTAGACGATAAACCGAGGGTGGGGATCTTCCAATCAGAGTCGCGAAGGCGTCTCGATCTTGGGGGGAATCCTGTAACCCTAAAAACTCATAAAACTCCCTGATGTCCAGCGGTGGCTGAACAGGCGACGATGCAGGGTGTTGACGGTACAGATGCAGCAGCATTGCAATCACTGGATCACTGATTTGCTCTGCTGACTGCTCAGGATTCGTCAATTCCTCCCATTTGGCCTTCTGCAGACCAAAGGCATCCGCTGCCGCAACCTTGGTCAGACCATTTTCGATTCGCCATCTCTCCAAATCTGTCCCACAGATCGGGTGAATCTCATCAGTGTCGATAGACATTTGCTCCCCTCAAATGAAGCTGTAAAGCGCCTGCCTCGGCCTCTGTACACGGTTCTTCCAAATCCGTGCTATTTTGAATAATATACATAATACGAAATTTAAGCAGCCACGGTCCAGCCCGAAAGCGGTCAATGTGAAGCTCGCAACTTCACGCTTAGCTTGCGGAGTAACGGGCAAAGGACTCCCCACCACCTCCACAGAGGCAGGAGCGCCCATGAGCGTTGAATCAGAAGCTTTACTGCAAGAGTTTCGCCAAGCTGTGTACGAAAAACACAGCTCGCCACAAACGGCGATGGAATCCTCTCCGGATGGCGCCATTCGGCATCGTGCCGAGGCGTATCAGGCTTGGCTTCAGAGTAGCCAAGCTGACGGTGAAAGCTCCACAGTCCCAGATACCCTACTGCGGCACTGGGTCGTTGCTGACATCACGTCCTGGCGTTCAGTAGAACCTAATTCCGCAGAAAATGCTGTCACCGCATTACATCGTAATGTTTTTGCATACGATACATATGCAAAATTGCTAAAGGAACTGCACCAAGAGGTCTATGACCAAATAATTTCGCGTTCTGAGGTAGCTGAAACGATTAATGGCTTCAGCAACGCAAGCGCGCCAGGAGCCGAACCGGCAAAAACCGATCCGAGTGTGATTCTCAGTGAGCTGCTCAAGGACATCACTTACCGGGAGCGTGCAGACGGAAGCGTCCTCTACCTTTTGAAGGAACAGCCGATTTTCGTCGATCACGGGCAACAGATCCTCATGGAGGCGAAGGCCCAAGATGACGAACTGGCCATTCTTGCGGCGCTACACATGGCAAAGCAAAAATTTGGCGGGTCTATCGAGTTGACCGGATCGGACGAGTTCAAACGTCGGGCTCTTGAGGTGATGATCAAGCACGATGTGCAGGTGGAGCTCAAGAATCCAGCACAAGAAGCTTTGCGCCGGGAGATGATGGGGTTGCCGCCTGTAGGGGACTCAGCTCCCGGACAGGATAATGCGCCGGCACCTGATCCAGCCGCCACTCAGAATCAGCCGTCTCAACCCCGACCATCAGCTTCGGCAAATCCCAATTCCGCAGCCGATGCCACTATCCCGGTTGCGACTGCAGCTGAGCCAGTGAACCACTACAAAGGTGAGCTACTGGAGTTTGGCTCCGCGCCTTACCAGTTCGATATGTCAAATAGCCGCAGTTTCTACGTCACCCTCAAAAACTCTGACGGTGAATCCAGGACCACTTGGGGTGTGGATCTGGAGCGAGTAATCGAAGAACTCGGCGTAGGTCGCGGCGATCAAGTCGAGCTGACTAACCTCGGTCGCAAGGACGTAACCATTGAGGTGCCTGTCCGGGACAAAGCAGGGCAAGTCCTTAGATACGAGGAACGTAAGACCCACCGCAATGAGTGGGGCATTGAAGTGACTGCAAAGGCACCCGCTGATGTGACCCCACCTGCCCCACTTGAGCCAGGCGAATCCGCAATTAAGGCTCATGATGCCAAGTGGCTGAATGATATGGGCGTGCCTGTCGAAGCATTTGAAACACATCCGAAAATGCTTGCGATGCGTGGTGAGGATCATGCTGTTCTTCTGCTTAATGGTGTCGAAACCACTGCTGAAGGCTTTGCCACAGTCGAAAGGCTGATGGCTCAGCAAACCTATAGAGCGGCCTTCATGGCTTCGTTTGAAGCCGAATTCGGACGATACAACAACCATTTCCAAAAGCAGCTTGCTGATTCTGAAGGGTACGCAGTTGCAAAGGAAATGCTCGCTGACGCTGAGAGCAAATATGGTCCGATCCCATTAGCCGTGATCGACTCCGAAGCGCACATTCAGGATGCCATGGCGAAAGGCGATATTGACGCCGTTATCGACGCTATCGATGCGTACGATCGCCAATACCTCGCGTCACTGGAAAGCCACCGTCAGACCGTTGAAGCTCAAAGCAATCAACAAGCTGCGAGTGGTGGCTTTGTCGAAGTGGGTGAACCGACTCCACAGCCCTCAGCAATAGACGAAAATTCCACCACTAGCGGTGAGCCGCCGCTCACTGATGAGCCGTTGCATTTCTTACATAACGGCCAGTCTGCCGAGATTGATTTGACCCGCTACGTCCAGCAGCCACCATCTCTGGAAGAAGATGGCCAGCCATCCAATGAATTAGTGGATCACTCGCTGAATTCAGCTTCGCCGCTGTACTTCACCCACAACGGTGAACCAGCTGAAATCGACCTGAGCCGTTTTGCCCAGTCCCCCGCTACAGACTTGTCGGTTGCGCCTGAAAGCCTCCCTCAACACGCCGCTGGTCCTGCAGGCTTGACTGAAAAATCTGGCATTCCCTTTTCAGAGCGAGATCTGCAATACGCGGCCAACCTGATTCCTGTTGAGGCCCATTCCTGGTGGGACGTGCAGCGAGTGGCCATTGAATCGTGGGGCAGATCTTTGGAGGAAATGGAGGCGGATCTCCAGGTCCTTGGGCCTGAGCCAAGGGTCGATCAAATCATCTGGTTCGACAAGGCTGGCCGTCAAATGCCTGCGCCTGTCGATGAGGTTGAGTGGCTTGCGAAGCAGGCTTTAACGGCTTCGCAAAACGATGAATCGAATGGTTTTGTCAGTGGTGACAACAACGAGTTGCGCGGGCGCGGCGCGGCGAGCTTGTTCCCAAGCGCAGATGGTGTGATTGAACTCAATCCAGAGGAGGCCGATATGGCACAGTCCGATTCCAATGCAGAGAAAGAACCCAAACTCATCCTTCGGGGTGTTACCAAGCTCGCTGATGACTCCTTCGACACAACGGTCCTGCTTTACCAGGGTAAAGGCGACTACCTGCAGGGTTTTGTGAAGGTCGATGGGATTAAGCACCAGGTGCTTGCGTTCATGAACGAACGCCATCCAGACCCATCAACCGGAGAAATCAAGCCAAACTTCATCACGCTTTCAGAGCCAAGCAAATCAGGCACTGATGATGATTCAAAATGGAACCAAATCGGCCACGGCAATGCCGTAAACCGCCGTGGCGACGGTAAAGAGGTTCACTTTGACGAGGTCCTGTTTAACGTCGGAGGTACCATTGTGAAGGCAAGGGAGACAAAACACGTCGACGAGTCGCTCCACCAAAAGTTGGGCTTTCTTGAGCCTCGCAAGGAGCGCGAGAAAGCAGCCGCTACCCCAAAAGATGAAGTGCCGGCCGCTGGACCCGTAAGCGACGCTACAGCCCCGGTACCATCCACTAAAAAACGAGTACGAGCTTAATGCTCGCCCGCTTCCTGGTTACGAGAGGACCTGTAATGAAACCACTCACTCGCACGCTACTGGTTGTGCTTCTTATGTGTTCCTCCATCGGCGTACAAGCAGCCACTTGCCGCAGCGGTGAAGCGGCAATGCGCGGTGGCGAAGCAGGTCTGTCTCGTGACCAGTCAGCGGCGGACTCTAACGAAACAGCTGAGAAAACCTCATCCGATATCTTGGGAAAATGCATTGGTGGTATCACCGGCATATTCGGCACGACTAGCTTCCCTGATCTCTCGGCAATCTGGCAGATGATCAAAGACAAGGTGTGCTCAATCGCTAGCTCGCAAGTACGCGGGGTAGTTTCCCAGGTCAACGGTGAAATCAATGGTGTCATGACTCAAGTGAACGGTGCCGTGACTGACACGATCAACCAAACCGGTGTCAACGACACGGGAATGGGCACTGTGATCAGCAGCGGTGACACGAATATCAGCGGTCCATCCGTGCAAAACACCAGAAGCTCCGGCTCAACGGACTCTGCGTTTTGGAATGACATCTGGAAGTAATAGCCATGGAGGTGGCCATCATGAAACAGATCGAGGAATTGGCAAACAAGCAGTTAGAAGCTGGGGGACTGATCTTGGCTCTCCCACCTAAAGTCATGCTCGATATTGAGCAATATCGGATTGCACGCAATGAAGCTCTGGCATGCAACGATGACAACAACCTTCCGCTCGTGGAGGAGCTGAGTCAGCGGTGGCAAACCGAAGCTATGAATTTGGCTCGTTGGTTGTCCGCTCAGTTCCCGGATGACGAGCGGACAGCGGAGTAGATTCATGAACCGACCTCAGACCACTGCCGATCTGCTAATAAAACACTCGTGGCCTGCTGGGCACACCATGGACGTGGCTTGTCCAAACTGCGCAGCTACGGTGGCCACGCAGATCAGTGTCGTTCGTGAAGACGACCTGCCGTTAAGGCCCGAAGACTGTGAGGACTGCAACGCCCAGTTCGAAGTTTACCCGGACGGGAAAACCGTTTTGGTATCAGCTCCCGCCTCAGGCCCGCTTAGTGATCGTGCACTGAAGGCAATCAAGTTTTTTGAAGCACTTACATTCGACCCTAACGGGGCCCGGGATTGGCCATTCACCACAGAGGTTGAGACTCTGCTGACAGTTGCTTGGCTACACGAGTTTGAGGACGGCACTCTACAGTTCTTAGATGCTGATCAGGAGCCGCCGCACGTCTACAGCCCGCGCCTGGATCCTGAAGCGCTGGAGCGATTTTGCGAAACGAACATCGATGCGTACCGAACTTTCCATGACAAGCACGGAGCTGCACTTGATCGTCGCGAGTCCGTGGCCATGTCTCCTTTTTGGTAATAGAGAAATCCGCTGCCACCAATGAGAGGAAATACCATGGATTTAGTTGCTCGCAGAGCCATCGAGAAAAGCATCATCATCGCATGGCCCGAAAGGGCGTTTGGCGGTATCAGGATGCGGGTTTCGCGTCTAACAAAGGATCAACCCAATGAGTGATAAAACCGAGCAGTTGCCGCAGCTTCCCCAGGGTTTGCGAACCGAGCTTCACGTTGTCAGCAATAAAGGAATGACCGGTAACAAATCGTGGGTTCTGCGCGACTTGAAGACGGATGAACTGTATGAGCTTACGCCCAGCACCATTGAGGGTTGGGACATTCCCGAGGGCCAGCTCGACGGCCCTGGCATCATCGTAACGATGGTGCCAGATTGCGTCACGCTGCAACTAAGCAATGGTCAGCTATATCGCGACCTCCCCCCGCCTGATGCACTGCGTTTGAAGTAATAGATCATGCAAAAGGTTAATGAGGAAGACGTTTTGAAAACTGAAAATCAGGCCGAAAACGATCAGAGGAAACACAATGTTTGGCCGTTTGCAGCTGGTTTCGCGATTGGTCTTCTTACCCCATTTGTTTTTCTAGACGCGCCCAGGTCGATTGGTCTGTTTTCGCTTTTGGTGGTTTGTCTCACCGGCGGGATGGTCATGGGTTGCGTGATGTCATTAATTAGCAACTTAGCCAACAGGACATAGGAAGGAAAAAGCCATGTCTGCAACCATTACACCGATCAAGCACGTCATTACGAATTGTTCTCGGTGCGATGCTTGGATCACTGACGGCCAATCGACCATGACCGTTACCGTAGCCAAAGAAACATGGTATGGGCTTCGCGGTGAAATGGCAGAGGTCGAGGTTGAAAATGCGAAGGTAGCTCTGCTGTTCTGCCGCCACTGCTCTTATCTGTACGACTTCACGCGGATTGCCGTTGGTCGAAGCCGAACGGAGGAAGATGAGGTAGTGATCGCTCTCGCAGAAGAAGCCGAAATTGAAGCTAGCCGTGATGCTGCGGCAAAGGAAATGCAAGTTTCGCCAGACAGATTGTCGGCAGAGCAAGTCCGTGGCTGGATGCTTGAGCAGCAGTACAAGGAGCTTGAAGCCGAGGGCTTTTTCGAGCACGTCAAAGGTTAAGGGAAAAAAGTGCCATGAGCGTTGACCAAGATAAAGTAGAAGGCTTCGAGCTGACTTTCAGTGTGCAGATTGACGACCACCGAATTCTTGAGCTGTTGGTCGACCAAGTGTTTGCCGGTGATTGCTTTTGGCAGGTCACGGACGCTGGTAGCCAGGTTCTGGATCGTTCTCAGGTTTACAAAAACCAGGCGCATTGCCTGCGAGACGGTCTGAATAAGGCGGACCATGAAACCCGGCATCGGGGAGAAGTACAAGGGACAGCAAGGTCCGTCGCAGTTGATTTGATTGAAGCAGCAGACAACGAGCTGGACGTGATGCGCCGAGAGGCAAACCGCTATCGGGTGTTGCGCGAACACTGGCTGCGGATCGACGACGGGACGATTGTACACCGTGCCGGGGGGTTGGATTTATGGTGCGACAATCTCCTTACAGCCGCCCAAGATTCAGCAGCAAAGAGTTAAGGGAATTAGCCCAGGAGGGCACCACTGATGAGCGATGTTGAAAAGTACGACCTGACCCATCACCTGGAGCAAGCTGTTCAGGAGCTGGACGCCAATTCGATTGAGCTGGCCAACAACATGGGCACAGCGACCCTCGATCAATTGCACGAAATTGTAGAGTTCGCGGAGCGGCTTAAAGAAGCTGCATACGTTGAAATGTATGGTCGCGAGCGGGAAGCGAACGGTGTGGATGCCCGCCACCTAATTCTGCCGCCAAAGGGCTATACCGGGTACCAGCAGAAAAGTTAAAGGGAACGAACATGACCATCATTAAGCACTCGACTAACCCAGCAATTTTCGTTGGTACTCCAGATGAATTTGGGCTTGCTGTGGAAGGTGATTTTAGCGCCGCTGGCCATTGGATCGCATCAGTGAATGGTCAAGAAACGGATCTGATGTGCTTGGATGCAGAACAGGCTATGAGGGAGGGTGAGCGTGTGTTCGAAGCAGAGGCCCGTAGCTTGGCTTACACAGCTGAGGCTGAAGCTGCGATGGCAGCTTCCCGCGTCGTACCAAACAGCGAGGAGCAAAAGGAAATCGAACTAATCCAGTCAAAATTGACGGTGTTGCGTGAGGCCATCGATGCGCTGGTAGACCAAGCGGGAACTGTGCAGGTCTGCTTAGACCCTGATGTTATCAGTCGATACAATCTGTCCGAGGCGCGGACGGACTTAGCTGAACGGTGCCGTGACGTGATACGGGCCACTGGCAACTTCGACCAACATTCTCGCACCCTGGCCCCTTACCAGGATATGTAGTCAGTAGGAGAGGAGCGATTACGTGTCTCCGTGCTGCCTTCCAGAATAAACCCCGCACCTATTGGTAACGGGGTTTTTTCTTTATGCGCGCATCTTCTTCGCTTCTGGTGCAGCGTTGCCCTGCAGCACTGTCGACTTTGGCGTCCACGTCGAAACATAGTTGTCGTCAGCTTGCATCAGCTTGAGCTCTGTCATCACATCACGCGAGTCATCCCTCAGGTTTTCCAGGCGACTTTGCTGCTGGAATGGTTTCCCCTTTTCTATCTTGGCCTTGGCCAGCTCATCCCTCTCTCCAATCCGGGAGTTTTCAGCGTCAGCTCGCCAAGCTTCAAACCGGTCCAGGAAATTATCAATGCGGCTGATGAAGCCTGGCAGGCTGAATTTGTCGTCGGTTCGATATACCAGGTTTGTTGCCGCTGACCGAAAACTGACCCAGTAGAGGCTGTTCTGCCGACTGAAAACTGACCCAGGTGTTCAACTGCTTCTGCTCAATTTTTGAGCAGGAGAACACAGGGTGATCAGTATGGAAATGATGGGCAAAATTCGCCGGATGTATTTCCGCGACAAGCTGTCGCTGCATGAGATAGCCAAGCGCACCGGGTTGGCGCGCAACACGATTCGCAAGTGGGTCAGAGCACCTGAGGCCAAGCCGCCGGTCTACCAACGCCGCGCGATCTTCAACAAACTCAGCCCTTTTCACGCCACGCTGGAGCAGGCGCTAAAAGCCGATTCGCTGCGGCCCAAGCAACAGCGGCGCAGTGCCAAGGCGCTGTTGGCGCAAATCAAAGCCGAAGGTTATGACGGTGGCTACAGCCAGCTCACCGCGTTTATCCGTGCCTGGCGAGGGGGACAGGGCAAGGCGTCGCAGGCCTTTGTGCCGCTGACCTTTGCTCTTGGCGAGGCGTTTCAGTTTGACTGGAGCGAGGAAGGCTTGCTGGTCGGCGGCATTTACCGGCGTATGCAGGTGGCACATCTGAAGCTGTGTGCCAGCCGTGCGTTCTGGCTTGTGGCGTATCCGAGCCAGGGCCATGAGATGTTATTTGACGCCCATACACGCTCGTTCGGCTCCTTGGGCGGCGTGCCGCGCCGGGGCATCTACGACAACATGAAGACCGCCGTCGACAAGGTCAATAAGGGCAAAGGCCGGGCGGTGAATGCGCGCTTTGCGGTGATGTGCGCGCATTACCTGTTCGATCCGGACTTCTGCAACGTCGCCGCTGGTTGGGAAAAGGGCATCGTTGAAAAGAACGTGCAAGACAGCCGCAGGCGTATCTGGCTAGACGCCCAGGACTGCCAGTTTCACTCCTTCGAGGAACTCAATGCCTGGCTGGGCCAGCGCTGCCGCGCGCTTTGGAACGAGCTGACGCACCCTCAATACAGCGGGCTGAGTGTGGCCGAAGTGCTGGAGTTGGAGCGCGCTGAACTGATGCCTGTGCCAGCGCCATTCGACGGTTACGTCGAGCGGCCTGCGCGGGTCTCCAGCACCTGCCTGGTCAGCGTCGGGCGCAACCGCTACTCGGTGCCGTGTGAGTATGCGGGTAAGTGGGTCAGCAGCCGTTTGTATCCGACGCGAATCGAGGTGGTGGCTGACGACGCGCTGATCGCCAGCCATGTCCGCTTGCTGGATCGCGACCAGGTCAGCTATGACTGGCAGCACTACCTCCCGCTGATCGAACGCAAGCCCGGTGCGCTGCGCAACGGCGCGCCCTTTGCTGATCTGCCGGCGCCGCTGCGTCAGCTTAAGCACGGTCTGGGGCGTCATGCCGGCGGTGACCGGATCATGGCGCAAGTTCTGGCTGCCGTACCGGTCGCCGGGCTCGATGCGGTGCTGGTGGCTGTTGAGCTGGTACTGGAAAGCGGCAGCCTGAGCGCCGAACACATCCTCAATGTCGTGGCGCGCCTGGCCGCGACCGAACCACCACCCAGCGTCGAAACCCACTTGTCGCTCAAGGAAGCCCCCGTCGCTAACACGGCGCGCTACGACCGCCTGCGTGGCCAGACCGAGGAGATCGGTCATGCGTGATTTGATGGCGGAACTCAAGGAGCTGCGCCTGCACGGCATGGCCACGGCCTGGGCGGAGTTGACTGCGCAGGGTGAGTCGAACACAGCCTCGTCCAAGTGGCTGCTCGAACACCTGCTGGAACAAGAGCACACAGATCGCGCCATGCGCTCGGTGAGCCACCAGATGAACATGGCCAAGCTGCCGATGCACCGCGACCTGGCCGGCTTCGACTTCAGCGCCTCCAGCGCAGACGCTCGTTTGATCAGCGAACTGGCCAGTCTGGCCTTTACCGACACCGCGCAGAACGTGGTGCTGATCGGTGGGCCTGGCACCGGTAAAACCCACCTGGCCACTGCGCTGGCCGTGTCCGGCATCACCCGGCACGGCAAGCGCGTGCGCTTCTACTCCACGGTCGATCTGGTCAATCTGCTGGAGCGCGAAAAGCACGACGGCAAAGCCGGGCGGATCGCCCAAGCTCTGCTGCGCATGGATCTGGTCATCCTCGACGAACTGGGTTATCTGCCCTTCAGCCAGGCCGGCGGTGCGTTGCTGTTTCACCTGCTATCCAAGCTGTACGAACACACCAGCGTGGTGATCACCACCAACCTGAGCTTCGCCGAATGGTCGAGCGTGTTCGGCGACGCCAAGATGACCACCGCCCTGCTGGATCGGCTGACCCACCACTGCCACATCGTCGAAACCGGTAACGAGTCCTATCGCCTGCAACACAGTAGCTTGGCGGCCCAGGCCAAGATCAAATCACGGGAGCGAAAGCGTAAGGGCGGCCAGGAACCGGAGGACGATGAGCCGTTCTGATTTCATGGCGACGACGGCCTGCTACATGGCTGCGTGTGGCAGGTCTTAAACAACTGAACTGGGCTAGCGAAGGAGTGGGGGCAACAGCAGCTGCGCTGGTAGACTTATCCACAGTTGCTGGTAACAAAATCAGCAATCCGCCCTGGGTCAAATTTCAATCGGCAGGGTGGGTCAATTTTCCATCAGCGCCAACACACTAAGCAACCATCAGAAAATTTTGACTGTACGCCAAAAAATTCGCATCTACCAGCATCTAAACAGGCGTTGCAGGGCAATCGCATGAACGCCTGCCGATTTGAATGAGTCCTTTCCCAGCGGGCATCCTGAGCGCCTCTCTACTCAGGATGCCCTGCAATGTCGCATCACATACCAATCTCCGATGTTCTGGTCGCCATCAATGATCCCCGTCAGCAGGGCAAGATTCGTCACGACCTGGTCGAAACACTGGTCGTGGCTATCTGCGGCGTGCTTGCCGGCGCTGACACCTTCATCGAAATCGAACTCTGGGCTGAGCAGCGGCTGGACTGGTTCCGCCGTATTCTGAAACTACCCCACGGCATTCCCTCACACGACACCTTTGGACGGCTATTCAGCCTGATCGATCCAGAGGAGTTCGAGCAGGCCTTCCGCTGTTGGGTTGCGGCGATCCTACCGGCCCTTTCTCCGCAAGTGGTTGCCCTAGACGGCAAGACCAGTCGCCGCTCCGGCAAGAAAAACACGGCCCCGTTGCACCTGGTCAGCGCTTTTGCGGCTGATTCAGGGCTGATTCTCGGGCAGAGGGCGACCTCCCAGAAGTCCAACGAGAAGACCGCCATTCCTGAGCTGCTGGCCACACTGGCGCTTGAGGGCTGCACCGTGACGATCGATGCCATGGGTACCCAGCCGGACATTGCACAGGCCATTCTCGATCGCGGGGCGCACTATCTGCTGGCCATCAAGGGAAACCAGCCGAAGCTGGCCGAAGCGATCGATGACTTCGCTGACACCTTTTTGGACGGCGATCCTGCCCGGGTACCCCATGCGCACTTCGAGCATGTCGAGAAGGACCATGGCCGGCTGGAGGTTCGTCGCTGCCATGTTTTCGACCAACTCCAGTGCCTGCCACAGCCAGAACGCTGGCCAGGACTGCGCACTTTCGTGATGCTGGAGTCCGAGCGGACTGTGGGCAACCAGACCAGCCTGGAGCGCCGTTACTACATCAGCAGTCTTGCTCCGGATGCAGAGCGCATCGCACATGCCATCAGGGCGCACTGGGGCGTGGAGAACCGCGTCCACTGGTGCATGGATGTCATTTTTGGTGACGATCAGATGCGGATCCGAACCGGGCATGCTGCCCACAACATGGCCGTTCTCAAGCAACTTACATTGAATTTGATCCGGTTGGATCCGGTCAAGCGCAAGGGTGGCATCAAGGCACGAAGGCTGATTGCTGCAACCTCTGATGATTATCGGGCTGAACTATTAGGTCTCAGGTGAGCTTCATGCGATTGCCTTGACAGGCGTTGTTGATTATCATAAAACACTGACACTGTATTATATAATCGTGCTTTTGTGTTATTTTTTTAATATTTACTGATTACGTACTTGCTTAACCACTCAGTTGCGCTAGAACTAATAGACGCGAAATTTAAATCTCTAATTTTCCAACACTTAGTAAAACCTCGTTTGCCATCCCACTACCATTGTAGGAGCAAATCAGGAGACATAAAAAATTAGCGGTAGCGTGCCTGGCCCTCTAGATAAGTATTGGAGACTGTAATGAAGTTTGAAAAGTCACAGACAGCAATCGACCACCTGACTCCCGAGCAACACCGAATTACCCAGGAGGCGGGCACCGAAAGGCCCTTCACGGGCGAGTACAACGACAACAAGGAGCCTGGCATCTACGTCGACATAGTGTCGGGAGAGCCACTGTTCGCTTCGACGGACAAGTTCGATTCGGGTACTGGCTGGCCCAGCTTCACCAAGCCGATCGTTTCGGCAAACGTGAACGAGGTGCGGGACAGCGCACACGGCATGGTCCGGACGGAGGTCAGGTCAGTACACGCAGACAGTCATCTCGGCCATGTGTTCCCCGATGGTCCTTCCGACCGCGGCGGTCTGCGGTACTGCATCAACTCAGCGTCCCTTCGCTTCATCCCGCGCGACGAGATGGAGTCCGAGGGATACGGTGAATATCTCGATCAAGTAGAGGAGGCTTAACATGCATCAGCGCGCTGTTCTCGCAGGAGGATGTTTCTGGGGCATGCAGGATCTGATCCGCAAGCGGCCCGGCATCATCTCGACCCGTGTGGGTTACACGGGCGGCGATATTCCGAACGCCACGTATCGTAATCACGGCACGCATGCCGAGGGGATCGAGATTGTCTTCGACCCGACAGTGACGAGCTACCGGAACATCCTGGAATTCTTCTTCCAGATCCACGATCCGACGACGCTGAACCGCCAGGGCAATGATCGTGGGCTCTCCTACCGGTCGGGCATCTATTATGTCGACGAGGAGCAGAAGCGCGTCGCCGAGGATACGATCGCCGATGTGGATGCCTCGGGGCTGTGGGATGGCAAAGTGGTGACCGAGGTCCAGCCGGTCGGCGAGTTCTGGGAGGCCGAGCCCGATCACCAGGATTATCTGGAGAAGCGCCCGGGCGGCTACACCTGCCACTTCGTCCGTCCCGGCTGGGTGCTTCCGAAGCGCCAAAAGGTTGACGACGTACAGCCAGCGGCCGGGACCGCGGCGGAATAGGCTTCACTGCCGTTGCCACTGCGCCGATCCGGTCCGCAATCTTCGTGACCGCGTCGTTCAGCGACGCGGTCATCGAACCCTACTTCAGAGTGACGGCTCGTTCCAGTCAGTCGCCATCGCAACACCAGGATCGCAGATTTATGCCAGACCTCTCGTCCTTTCCGATCACGCAGCGCTGGCCGGCATCTCATCCCGATCGCCTGCAACTCTACGCAGCCCCTACGCCCAATGGCGTCAAGGTCTCGATCATGCTTGAGGAGACTGGCCTGGCGTACGAGCCCCACCTGATCGACATCTCGAACAACGAGTCGAAGGATCCGGCGTTCGTGTCGCTGAACCCGAACGGACGCATACCGGCGATCATCGATCCGGCTGGCCCTGACGGTAGACCCATCGTCTTATGGGAATCCGGTGCGATCCTCCTCTATCTGGCCGACAAGACGGGTCAGTTCATCTCCACCGAACCAGGCCAGCGTTACGAGACCCTAGCGTGGGTGTTCTTTCAGATGTCGGCCATCGGGCCGATGTTCGGTCAGCTCGGCTTCTTCCTGCGATTTGGCGGCAAGGACTATGAGGACAAGCGGCCGCAACAGCGCTTTATCGACGAATCCACGCGTCTGCTGGGGATTCTGGATCGCCGGCTGGAAGGCCGCGACTGGATCGTCGACGACTATTCGATCGCGGACATCGCGACGCTCGGCTGGGTGAATGCGCTGGTGGAATTCTACGCTGCGGGTGACATCCTTGGCCTCAGCAGCTTTTCGAACGTCCGCGCATGGCTTGGACGCGGGCTGGCTCGACCGGCCGTCCAGCGTGGCCTCCACATTCCCGCGAGGCCAGCATGAGCATCATCGCCGCCTATTATTACAACGAAGGCAAGCGAGTTCGCGAAATCGCGCTCGATGAGCACGTCAAGTTGGGCGAGAGTCGCTCGGGCTTCTGCTGGATCGCGCTTAGCGAACCCACCCCCGAGGAACTACTCGCGATCCAAAGGACATATAATCTTCATCCGTTGGCGATCGACAACGCGATGCACCCGCTGTGCCCGCCCAAGCTCGAGGTCTACAACGATGAGTTGTACGTCGTCGCGCAGACCGCCGAGCTGGTCGGCGACCGGATCAGCTACGGCAAGATGGCGATCTTCACCGGTCACAATCACCTTATCACCGTGCGGCACGGCAATGCCGGAGCGCTGGGCAAACTTCGGGAGCAACTCGAGGCATCGCCGACGCAGTTCGGCAAGGGTGTCGACTATGTGCTGCACGCGATCTTGCATCGCGTGGTCGACCAGTATCTGCCCATCTTCGAAATGATCGAGGACGACGTCCTGGCGATGGAGCGACGGTCGCTGCACGATTTCCTCGGGCCAGAAGAGGTGGCGCGAATCTTCGAACTAAGGTCCGAACTCACGCGGTTCCAGCGCACGCTCGGGGCTATGGCCGAGCTGGTGCGAAAGCTCGTTCGCGGCCACTTTCCCTGCATCAGCGCCGAAATGACACCATATTTCCACGACGTCGCGGACCATGTCCACCGCGTGCAGTCCATGGTCGACGGCCTCCTGCTTGTCCTGTCCACGGTCTTTGAGGCCAGCAGCCTTCTTGAAGCGCAAAGGACGGGGGTGATCACCCGCCAGCTGGCGGCTTGGGCGGCAATACTGGCAGTCCCGACGGCGATCGCTGGAATATACGGCATGAACTTTAAGCACATGCCGGAGCTGGACACGGCCTACGGATACTTTGTCGTGCTCGGAGTGATAGCGATATCGTGCGTTTTCCTATTTGTGCGCTTCAAGAAGGCTAAGTGGCTGTGAATACTGCCCATCGTTTTCTTCGCCGTCATCTGACGGTTACAGCGGGCCTTATACGGAAGCTTGTCCAATCCAACTCAAGATGAAGGTGCGTCCATGACATAGCAGCTGACCGACGCTCTACAAGCAGTTCAGTCCTTCATCGCCAAGGGCTAAGACCGCGAATAGCGCGTCAAGGACAGCAATCTCGTCGATCTCGAGCCAGGATCAACCATCGGTCCGTGCGGCATCTGCGTCGACGCGGCGTTTCGCCTCGGAAGCGGTGATGATGGCGATAACGCCTCCACCCTCTACGCGATCACCGATCCGGCGACCGAGCATAAGGGCCTGTTGATCGACGTGTTCGATGAAATCTGCTACCGCGACCCAGTTCAAGAGTCGGGACCTCAATGTAGAAGAAGTTGACTAACGAGCATTCGCGTCATCCGATCAAGCAAGCTGGAGACATTTATGAAAGCCATTGGTTACAAGGTTCCGGGACCCATCGCCGCGGATGCCGCGCTGGTCGACATCAATCTGCCTCGGCCTGTCGCTGCAGGATACGATATCCTGGTTGAGGTGAAGGCCGTCTCGGTCAACCCGGTCGACTACAAGGTCCGCAACAGCACGCCGCCGGCAGATGGCGATTGGAAGGTGCTGGGATGGGATGCCGCCGGGATTGTGCGCGAGGTCGGCCCCGACGTCACGCAGTTCGAGTTAGGCGACGAGGTCTATTATGCCGGATCGATCACACGGCCCGGTACCAATGCGGAGTTCCATCTCGTCGACGCCCGGATTGTCGGTCACAAACCTGCGTCGCTCTCCTGGGCGGAAGCGGCGGCGCTGCCGCTGACGACGTTGACGGCCTGGGAGGCGATGTTCGACCGCCTGGACGTGGCGAAGCCCGTACCCGGTGCGGCGGAGGCGATCCTCATCATCGGTGGCGCGGGCGGGGTTGGGTCGATCGCCGTCCAGATCGCGCGACAGCGCACGGACCTCACCGTCATCGCCACAGCCTCTCGACCGGAAACCCAAGAGTGGGTAAGAGGGCTTGGAGCTCACCACGTCATCGACCATTCTCGTCCGCTCGCGCCACAGATCGCCGAACTCGGCATCGGTGCTCCCGCTTTCGTCTTTTCGACCACACATACCGAGCAACATGTCGCCGACATCGCCGAACTGATCGCCCCACAAGGACGGTTCGGACTGATCGACGATCCCAAGGCATTCGATATCATGGTTTTCAAGCGCAAGGCGGTGTCGATCCACCACGAGCTGATGTTCACGCGGTCGATCTACGGCACGCCCGACATGAATGAGCAGGGCGAGATTCTGGATGCGATGGCAGCGCTGGTTGACGACGGCAAAATCCGCACGACGCTGACCCGGCGACTGTCGCCGATCAATGCCGCCAATCTGAAGACGGTGCATGCACTGATCGAAAGTGGCGCGGCTAAAGGCAAGATCGTCCTCGAAGGCTTCTAACGACCGCGATCGCCAAACATCTTGTCCAACCTCAAAAAGCCGAACGGGTTATGCCCCAGCGATGAGAATCCCATGACCAAATCTATTGCCACCGCCTCGATCAACCGCGAAACCGCAGTCGCCCTCATCGACGCGGCGCTCGCTGCGGCCCGTGCCATCGGCATCCCGGCTGCCGTCGCCGTCGTCGACGCCACCGGTAACCTGCGCGCGTTCGAGCGCACCGACGATGCGCCGTTCCTTACCGTCGATGTTGCCATCGACAAGGCCTGGAGTTCCGCCTCGTTTGGGTTCCCGACCCATGTCTGGAACGACTATGTGACCAACGATCCAAAAGTGGCGCCGCTAGCCTATCGCCCTCGGATGGTCGCTGTCGGCGGCGGTTATCCGATTCTGGAGGATGGGAAGTTGATCGGCGGCATAGGCATCTCCGGAGGCAACTATCAGCAGGATCAGGATGCGTGCGTCGAGGCACTCATGAAAATCGGGTTCCAGTTGCCAGCCTGACGACTGTGAGGCCATCACCGGTGGTAATGGCCAACAGATCCAACCTTTGAGAGGCCTAATGATGGAAGCGTTCGTCGTCTTTACGCGGGAAGAAACCAGCGACCCACATGCACTCGCAACCTATTCTGCAGGCGTCGGACCATCGTTCGATGGTCACGACGTTACCTTTCTCGCCGCTTATGGCGCGATCCAGCATTTGGAGGGGCCGCCCATCGAAGGGGCCGTAATCTTGCGTTTCCCGACGATGCAGGCCGCTCGCGACTGGTATGACAGTCCCGCCTACCAAACCATCGCTGCTCAACGCTTTGCCGGTTCCCGTTACCGCGCCTTTATCATTGAAGGGCGGCGGTGACATACCGACAGAAGCACTTCGGCGCTGACCACGAGGTATCGGCGTGTGAACTCGCATCTTGGGAATCTGTGGGGGGGACCAAGACAGCGGCGCTAGGGGCTCATATCGTCGATCGGATCAGAGAGTTGCTCGGCGAGAATGGGTTATCTATTGCCGAGCTGACGGAGCGGAGCCGCCCTCTCCCAACGGATTGATTCAATCGTTGACGCTCCTCCTATCCGGATCCGGGTTTTCGCACGCTGATCAACAGAGTTACAGCGCGCAACGCCTGTAGTGGGCATCAGGGGATGGGTGGCAATCAGGATGATTGCCCACCTTCCAACGATTAACCTTGCTCAAGTTGCTTCACTAGTCGCTCCGCGTCGAGATGGAAGTCCGAGAAAACAATGCTACCGCCAGCGTCGATAACCGTAAACCACGGAGTTCCTCGTGTGCGGTAGTCTTCCATGAAGGTTGGAAACGGCGAGCCGGTCGGTTGCTCGTCGTGACCGAAAACGATAGGAAGCTCATACTTGAGCTGGTTCACGCGCAACTTCTCGAAGGTATTCTCATGCGTTCCTTCGAAGACGGTCTGGATCACTGCGAACCCCACGTCTTTTGAGCTCAACGCTGCATGCAACTTTTGTAGCGTCGGAAACCCATGCAAATGGCAACCTTGGCACCAATGCTGGAAGGCAAACAAGATTTTCGGGCCGGGCCCGATATCTGACAGTTTGAACGGCGCGATACTTTCCCCATCTTTGCCAATCCATTTTTGCACCCGCAGCTCAGGCGCTTGTCGTTCGATCTCGTTCATCTGATCCTCCAACCCCGATACAGAAGCTTAGTGGATGATCGCGCGTCGCGACGGTGCGCGAACGTCCGACCTTATTTTCCCTATTTCCTGAAGCCAGAATAGATCAGATCGACATTTCGTCCTTAATATACTCAAGCTGCCGGCGAGCGCGAACTGGGCAACCATGCGCTGGTGAGCCTTGAGCTTTGCACGCTGCCCATCCGTTTGAGAGCGAACCTGCAACTTCCGCTCCGCATACCGCAGATCAGCGTACGCAGCCTTGGGGTTATCTACCCTATAGCCATTGGGTATTGGGAATCATGCTGGCCTGACGCTATGTTCGATACGCGATTTTTTACGATGATAGAGCATCTGTATCTGATTTTTAGTCGATTGGCTTATTCGGCGGATGTGCGGGCAAATGCTTTACGCAGAGTACTGAAATGAAGGCCGGCTTCGGTCTGCCGTATCGAGCAAGAGGGGTCACTATGGTCACCAGAGGTTTCACCGGTCGCGGTTCAGGCGACCAGTCCGATCGGATTCCGCCAGGTCAGCATCTGGTGGAGGATTTCCCTGTTCTGTCGGCCGGCCCTACGCCGAGGGTAGAGCCCTCCGACTGGAAATTCACAGTCAAAATTGGTCCGAAGCCCGTCAAAACGTGGAATTGGGGCGAATTCAACACTCTACCAAAGACCCAGGTGACAAAGGATATTCACTGCGTCACCTCTTGGTCCAAACTGGATACCGTTTGGGAGGGTGTACTCATTGAAGACATCCTTGCAGATGCAGAGCTTGATCGGCCTACCGATTTCGTCTTGGCGCACTGCTACGATAATTATTCGACAAACGTCCCTCTGACGGATCTGCTTTCCGGGAAAGCGATGGTCGCCCTCAGTTATGCGGGCAAGCCACTTTCCCGCGATCATGGGGGGCCGGCGCGTCTTCTAGTGCCGCACCTTTACTTCTGGAAATCCGCCAAATGGGTGAATGCGCTGCAATTCACGACGCGTGACGAGGCCGGCTTTTGGGAGCTGCACGGCTATCACATCTACGGCGATCCGTGGCGCGAACAACGATACACCCATGACTGAAAACGAAGCGCAAGTCCGTTCGTGGCAATCATGCGTGATCGACGACATCATCCAGCAAACACCGAGTATCAAGAGCTTCTTCCTTCGGTTGAGCAAGCCGTTCGCGCACACCGCAGGTCAGCACGTCGATATCCGGCTGACCGCGCCCGACGGCTACAGTGCAATGCGCAGCTACTCGATCGCGTCATCGGCAGTTTCGACCCCGATCGTCGAGATAGCTATCGAGCGCATGCCGGATGCCGAAGTTTCGCCGTTTTTTCACGACATCGCGGCGATTGGTGACGAAATCGAAGTTCGCGGTCCGCTCGGTGGCCATTTCCTTTGGCCTGAGCCTGCCATAGATCCGGTTCTGTTGATCGGGGGAGGCTCCGGCCTCGTGCCGTTGATGGCAATGATCCGGCAGCGCCGCGCATTGGCCCAAGCCGTTCCGACAGCGTTGCTCCTGTCCGCACGAACCGCCGAGGACGTTCTCTTCTCAGAAGAACTTCATTGCATCGAAATCAGCGATCCGGCGTTCGTCCTGGCGCTCGCGATTACGCGCGAGAAACCGGTTCGCGCATCGGACTTTGCGCGACGGATCGACGGCATGATGGTCCAAGAAATTCTAACCAGGCTTCAGGGAAAGCCGACGCAAGTGTTCGTCTGCGGGTCTAACGGATTCGTCAACATCGCAACCGATAGCGCGCTGCTGGCGGGCTTGGACGCCTCCATCATCAAGACGGAGCGCTACGGGGGCTAGCGGCGCGAGCTATCTCACGTCGCGCCGATCGTAGACGTGCGCCCTGGGAAGCTTTGGCGATCAACGTGAACCGTTTTGCCGAACACAGTCTTCGTACCCCCCGGCCTCTAGAACGCCTTCGCTCGCGATACCTGGCTCGACATCAAGCTCAATTTGAAAGTTCCTGCACTATCCGTCGTCCTGATATGCTCGACCAGCATGATGGGCGATTCGAGCGGGACCGCTTCCGTCCCAATCGAGGCTCGGTTACCTTAGAGCATCGGCTCGGCGCTACAGGAGGCGCGTGCGGCCTCTGCCTGGCGGTGAAAGCACTTTGGGCCATGTCGCCTGGATAGCGGCCAATCGTCAGCATCTGCTCCGATGTCGGCCAAGGTGCAGTCGCCATCTTTGAACGCCGCGAATTGGAGATCAACGCCATGACAGCGATCCGCGTGCAACTGCCGGAGATGCAATATGACAACTGATGTATTGCTGTACACCACGAATTGGTGCCCGTTCTGCCGCCGAGCGAAGGCGCTCCTCAAGGAAAAGGGCGTGCGATGGAAGGAGCTCGATATTGAGGCGGATCCGGCTCACCGGCAGGCCATGGCGGAAGCGTCGGGGCGAAGCTCCGTGCCGCAGATCTTCATCAATGGCACCCTTATCGGTGGCTCCGATGAGCTATTCGCGCTCGATGTCAGAGGCGAGCTCGACAAACTTCTCGGGCGCAACCCGCCTGCCACCTGAGGAGGTGCGGCTTGGGGCAGCCAGCCCGCGAGCCTTCGCCGGTTGATGAATACAAAAGGAGAGTCCGTTGGTCTCAGCCATCTGGAAAGACACTACTATCGCCACAAGCGACGAAACAGTCATCGTCGAGGGAAATCACTACTTCCCACCGTCAGGAGTCGACCTGAGCCTGCTTGAGATGAGCCCGCACACATCTGTCTGTCCGATCAAAGGCGCCGCGCGCTTCTTTCATGTTCGCGCGGGTGACGCGCTCAACGTGAACGCCGCTTGGACCTATCCCGCCCCCACTCCGGATGCCGAGGGTATCCGGGATTACATCGCTTTCTGGAAAGGCGTGGACGTTGCCTAGCAGACTGGACGGACGACTTCGCTGATAGCCATGCGGGCGCCGACATCTCAATTATCCTGCCCACCCCGGGCCTCGTCGGCTGCAGGAATCTGCCCGGCACCTTAGCGCGACCCGGCACTGGCGGTCTCGCACCCGCCGCGCCTCTGTTCTATCAATAAGGATGGATGACATGGAGCATTCCGAGTTCGATGCCGCTTTCGCGAAGCTTGCGGAGGGATACAGAGAAGGGACTTATGAAGGCCGGCGTTTCAGCTTGATCGTCCGGCGATCTGGGGACGGACGTCGCAACAGTCTGTTCGCCAGGGAGTTGGACGGGACTGACATTGTCAGCTTCAACCTCTTCCGCGTTACATCAGATAGGACATTGTTGAAGCCGTGCGAAATGTCCGCCGAAAAGGTCGTAGCGTTCGTGCTGGAGTTCCGACCGGACACCTGACGGGCAGAAGAAGATCCCGGCCAACCGGCGCGCCTGCGACGGCCGGCTATCTAAGGCTGCGCAAGCCTATAGCCGCAGCTCATTGCACTTCGTCTGGCGAGGAATTCAACATCGATACGTCGCCATCCGCGGGGATATCGGTACAGGCGCCCGTGTAAGCCAGATTGAGAAATCCTAAGCGATGACTAACACCAATGACGCCACCCTTCCGACACATTCTATTCTTGAGGAATGCACAGCGATGGCTGTCGTCAACGCTCTGAAGATTATTCTGAAGAACAGCTACGCGATCTACCTTAAGACAAAAAATGCCACTCGGGCGCATCCCGCCCCTACTTCAGGGACTTTCACTTGCTTCTCGCTCTGTCACTCACAGCATCGGCACGCCCATGACGCATGGTATCCAGGCCTCATAATTTTCCCATATAACCTTCTTGTCTTTTGCGCACCCAGAAAGACTCGAGGCTTTAACTGGACAGATGAGCCCTCGAGGGTAGTGTTCACCTGATTGGCTTTCTCATATCTGATGTTGATTCGCACAGTGTGCCAACCAGGTGATAGTTTCAAAAAACCTGCGCTTCAGAGCGAATTAGACGATCTTCGATAAGAGCGATCCGCCTCAAAATCCAAAACATCTAACATTGTCCTAGAGCCATATTTGTACCTAGTACTATGGCGCTCCCATTAACACATTTGATGATGCACAGAAAACTTAGCTCATGATAGCTTTCAGCTAACAGCTATTCGGAAGCCCGAAAGGATTCAACCGTTTAAGCGTGAACCGTCGATTATAAATACTTTCGTAAGTTAGCTTTAAAGGACGCTTTTAGTCCTTGTAAATACGCATTACGACTCCACAGCTACCAAATCCATACGGCGCCAGCAACCATTAAAACACCCGACACTACTAAAACAATAGTAGAGGCGCGATTGCTGCCTTTCAAAGTATGACCAACACCCACATCCATAACTAGGTGTCGAATTCCGGCTACGAGATGATAAATAAATGAAGAGTATACCAACCAGAAACTAACTTTGCCGAAAGGTGAAGAAAAAATCTCCTTGACTTCATTAAAACCCTTTTCTGACTCCAACGATTTGCTCAGCATATACAGTATCAGTCCCAGAAAAATAAAGAGCATAATTCCTGAAATCCGGTGCAGAATCGATGTAAGCGCCGTGAGAGGAAGCTGAATGGTTCGAATATCAAGATTAACCGGCCGCTTTTTATTCATTTTGACTCCAGTCAACAATTCTAGTGGGGGATTTCAGTTTTCGATCTCATTCATCATAGCAGCTGTAACTAAGGCTGGCGGCGACAATAATGGAGATATTCGGGGCTTACGTTGCATTTTGAGGTCGCAAGTGCATGTGCGTAAATTGAAGCAAATTGCAAGGTTATGCCCAATAGGTAGCTAGCTTATTAATTTAACAAAAGTGACGTGTGTCGTTCTGCAGGGCATGCTGTTCCCCAACCCTGGAAAACCTATCCTCTTTAACACGTCAAAGTCGATTGATAGGCTTGCTGCAACAGCTATCTGCCCGGTTGAAGTCGAAGATCGATGTATCTGTAGGGTTTGGAAATAAATGCGGGCGCCCACCGCACTCACGGCTCAGTTACCATTCTTTGTGCATCGCGGCCGCGCGGCTAGTTGGTAGCTGTTCTAAGCCTAGTCAGTGCCGCCCTTCGCCCCAAGCCCCATAGTCAGATTTGAGAAATGACAGTAGGCGATGCCGCAACGCGCTTCATCGACCTATGTAAAACGACTCCTTTATCGAAATAGTGCACTCATCGCTCTCCACGGCGATCCCTTCATCGCGAATTGCACCGCCCAAGACGATCTGCACTGAAATCAATACTTTCTGATGCCTCTTGATTAGAGATGCCAGCCATAATCATCTCATCGCCAACGCATACGGCGTTCGGCAGCCAACACACTCTCACTCACTACTGGAAGCTCAGACATGAAAACCATAGGCATTGAAAACTCGAAGTCCAGCGTACAGGCCCACTTAACGCTTGGAACCAAAACTATGGGGCTAGGTATCTATGGCGCGTACTTGGCTCTCGCTATTATTTACTTCTGGTTCGGCGGCATGAAATTTACCCACTACGAGGCCGAGGGCCTGGTTCCACTGGTGAGCAACAGCCCGCTTTTGGGATGGGTGTATAGCATTTTTTCGGTCGACATGTTCTCCAGCCTGCTCGGCATACTAGAGATTTCGATCGGCACTCTGATCGCAGGCCGCATGCTGTCGCCCAAACTATCCGTGGTAGGAGGCGCTCTGTCTGCAGGCCTGTTCTTCACAACCCTTAGCTTTATGTTTTCCACTCCGGGCGTCATTGAGCCTAGTTTAGGGTTTCCGGCGATTTCCGTTGCGCCAGGTCAGTTTCTGCTTAAAGACTTAGGGTTGCTTGCTGTTTCGATATTTGTGGCAGGCCATTCGCTGGTTGAACTGGAAAAACGTAAAATTAATGCATAATTTTTTCAATGGCTTAAGGCAGTAATGCCTTAGGCCTTTTTGCCATCATTTTCCCCCGCCAGATCTTTCAACCAGTCACGAGGGCTCAACCCCGTCTTGCGTCTAAATGCGCGAGACAGCGCCGAAGGACTTTCGTAGCCGACTTGAGCTGCAATCAGCGTAATCGAGCGCCCTTCTCGCATCAGCTTCTGAGCCAGGCTAACTCGCCAACTCAACAAATAATCAGCAGGCGTCTGTCCGATGACACTCTTGAAATGCACGGCATACGCAGCGCGTGACATATTTGACTCACTGGCCAGCTCTGCTATTGACCAGGCATGTTCCGGGGAGTTGTGCATCTGTAAAAGCGATCGGGCAAGCCGCATGTCGGCCAGTCCAGCCATCATTCCGGTGCGCAACTGGTGATGATCGAGCAGGTAACGGAGCAACAGAATGATTAGGAGCTCAAATAAGCGCTCAAGCGCGGCTTCCCTTCCACAATGCACATTTGCCGCCTCGGCAAACATCCACTCCAACGTGTCTGCCAGCATGGGCAGATCATCGAGTGCGAGCACCAAACAGTCCGGTAATGAAGCCGACAAAGGATTATCAATTCCGCCCTCAAACTCCATGGAAGCACACAACAACTTTGCGCCATCGGACTCACCCGCAAACAATTGATGCTTGGCGGGGCGTGGCATAAAAATCAAGCTAGGGCGAGTGAGCTGCAAATCCTTGCGATCGGGACCAAGCAACGTCACGCTGCCGGCCTGAAGCAGATGGATATAACCTCGCCGCTCGGCGCCATCGTAAGATGCAGAGCCGCATAGGTCGCCGTCATAGAACAGATTGGCCCGCACGCCGAACCGCGAGAGCAAATTAGACAAACGATCCATTGGCCGATCCTTGACGAGTCAGAACGCACAGACCATACCATCTGCGTTGTCGTTCAGTGCCTGTAGCGAACATGCCGGCGTAAATCAGCCAACGGATAAAGTGATCACTGAGCAGCTCAGCCTCCCTTTCCAGTTCGGCTGTTAAAAAAACAACACCGTTGTTTGAAAGCACCAGCAAATCAAGTGCTCACTCTTCTATTTTACGGGGTTGTACGCCGGAATCCCAGAAATTTCCGTCAGCCCAGCTCCAGTCCCGCCACGAGCGCATCCAGGTCGATGAACTTGCCGTCAGTCTGGAAGGTGTAATGCCCGTTCAGCAGGATGTGCCGCCAGGCCGCTGGCGACATCTGCGTGATCAACGCCAGCGCCTTGGCATTGCCAGCTGCCTCGTACTTCGTCAGCAGCAGGGACAGGATCGCCGAGTTGTAGAAGATGATCGCGTTGCCGATCAGCCTGGCGCACTGGTTGCTGATCTCGATTTCGATGTCGGTGCGGCCGGTCAATTCCTTCTTCCCACCGACTTGGGCGATGGTCGAGCGTAGCTGGTGATAGGACTCAATGCGGTTCTGCGAGCGGTGAACATTACGCTCCAGTTGCGGGTCGCGCAGGTAGCGCAGTGTGTAGATACTGCGGATGAGCTTGTCGAACTCGAAGATTGCGCGCCGCGTCGGGTTCGGCGCCGTATAGGTGCACAGCTTGCGGATCAGCGTGCCCTGCGTCATTTCCTTCAGGCCCAGTGTGGCGACGATTCGGTCGATGTTCGCCTTCTCACCGACGATGAGTTGCCGGTCGATCTGGCCAGCCGGCCGGATCAGGCATTTCTCGTACAATGCCAGATCATCGGCGCAATACAGCTCCTGCAACTGGTCGTCGAGGTCGGTGAAGCGCGGCTCGAAACGAAGTCCGAACCAGTGCAGGATGGCGAAGTTGGCCTTGTTGATGCTGTGCATGTCGCCGGTGATCGCGCTCGGCACGATGTCCGACGTGTTGCGGTACCAGATGTCGAACACGTGGTGAGCCTCGTACTCGTGTGCGCCTATCAGGTAGCCGTTCAACGGCACGTGATTGCACAGCAGCGTGTAGGCGACGACGCCCTTGCCGCGGCCGAAATATTTGCGCGAGTAGCGCGCCTTCACAGTTGGTCGCTCGACGCCGAATTTCTGCCCATCAACGGCACCGTACAACGAATCGAGGTCGAACGAGTAATGCGGGAAGATCGGCAGTGCGGCGATGGCGTTGCTGATGCAATCGTTGGCCACATGTAGCGTCGCCTGGCGCAGGTACTGCTGGTAGGTACTCTCCAGGACGTGGTACGGGATGTCGCTGGTACGTGCCATAACCTGGTTGCCGTGGTTCATGGCTTGGGCAATGATCACCGCCATCAGACTGTCGGCGTCGGCTACCTTCTTCGCATAGCGTGGCTGCAATGGTGTCAGCGCCGACAGGAACTGGCACTGGCCGTTGACGAAGCGAAACACGTCGGCGACATCGCAGTATGGCAGTTGCTCGTAGAGAGCTTGCTCGCGCGCCTTCTGGTTCTCCCCCTTGGGCTTGCGCCAGGTCAGTCTCTGCGTGTCCTTGTCGTATTCCAGGTGCGTCAGCTTGCCCTGTTTCAGCTCGCGATTGAACGCCACCCATTGCGCACGCAACTCGGTCGCCAGTGCATCGAGCTGGGCACTGACCGGCTGCCGCAGGAAGGGGATGTCCATCTGCGCGAGCACGGCGGCTTTCTCGTCCATCGAAACCAACTCGTCGGACAAATGCCGGTGCTGCAAGCTATCGTCAATGTAGAGCTCGCCCGCCTGGAAGCGTTTCCTGACCTGACGGTAAAGCCAGAATTCGTAACGATCGGCATGCAGGCCTGTCGGCGTGCCTTCGGCATCGAACATCAGCAGGTACGGACGCAAGCGTTTCGGCAGCGTTGCCGCCGGACATTCGTCGAGTGGCCGTTGTGATAGGCGCTGCTGCTTGGCGAACACGCTCTTGGCCCAAGTCAGCGCCGCGAGCCATGGGTTATCGGGGGCCGTGCCGGCGAAGTCGAGCGCGACGTACAGCGGCCGTAGATGGCGTCGAATGCGTTCGGCCAGGCCGTCCACCGCCTGCCAGTGCAGCGCCAGTTTGTTCAGTGGCTTGACGCTCATGCGCTGCGCCGTGTTTTGCAGCAATTCCCTGGACATGATTTTGTAGGCGCGTTGGCGCACCTCGCCGAACGGCGTCGGATCGGCCACGCTGTCGTCCACGTACAGCGACAGCAGGCGGCCAACCTGCGGCGTTTCCTGATGGCGTCGCAGCTGTTCGGCGACAAAGGACTGTTTCGCACCCGTGCGGCTCTCGTCCTCAAGTTTTTTCATGTGGAAGGCCATCGCGTCGACCAGGTTGTCGGTGAGCTGCCGGTAACGTACCCAGGCATAGCACAGCAGGTAGAGCCGGGTCTGCTCCGCCTTCAGGTGGCGCAGGTCATGGACGGTATAGAAGTTCGCCAGGCTCGCGTAGTACAGCAGGTTCTGCTGCGAGATGCCGAGCTTGGGCAGCAGCGCCTTGGCGATCCCGTGCAAGGACTTCAGCGTGGCGCGCTTCTCGCGCTCCCCTGCCATCTGACGCCAGCCGAAATCTTTAGCGTCCTGCTTGAGCGCTGCCAGTTGAGACAGGGTGTCGTCACGCACCAGGAGCTGGCCCAGCGCAGCTTTGGCCGATTCGTCCAACACTTCTGCCAGCAAGCCGCCCAAGCGCCTGCGTTCGGTGGACAGGGCTTCACTGACCAGCTCTTGTAAGGTGGTGTGGCCGGGCCGGATGATTTTGTGCTCGCTGAGCCAAACGATCAGTTCGGCGGCCACGAATCCTGGCATTACGTCGCGCCGCACGATCTGTTCAGCCTGCTGTGCCAGTTGCGGCAGGAAGCTAGCCGCCCACGACCGGTAGCCGAACAGTTCGGCGATCTGACCCCTCTGGCTGTAGTGCTCATGCTTGGTGATCGCCTTGCGTTCGAACGCTTCGCCGTGGAAATAGCGACTCAGCACGAAGGCGCAATCGTCCTCGACCTCATGCCAATCGAAGCGGAAGAAAGCATGCTTGGCCTTGAAGTAGCCGATCTGCAAGACGCAATAGACTTGGGCCTGCAGGCTAGGCCGGCTGCTGGCGAACGCCAGTTCAGATTCGGCCAACGCCAGGTATTCCAGCCGCTGAGCATCGTCGAAGTCCGGTAGGCCGTACAAGGCTTCCTGCTCTGCGTCAGAAAAGACGGTGAGTAGCTTATTCTTGTTGCTCATCGACCGTCCTTCCCGCACCACGCCAACCTGCTCGCGTCAATGTTTCGATCAACGTAGTGCGCTTGACATTGAAGTTGCGGCACACCGCCGCCTTAGACATGCCGCCATCGAGCGCGGCGACGATGGCGTCCAGCTTCTCACCAGTGATCGCCTGCGGCCGGCCGCCGATCCGGCCGCGTTTGCGTGCGGCGGCCAAGCCCGCGACGACGCGCTCCTGAATCAAGGCGCGCTCGTACTGCGCGAGCGCACCGAACACCTGGAACAGGAATTCGCCCGAGGGCGTCGTAGTGTCCAGGTTCTCTGTCAGCGAGCGGAACGCCACCCGCTTGTCCTTGAGCGAAGTCACAATGGCGAGCAGGTGCGACAGCGAGCGACCGAGCCGGTCGAGTTTCCACACCACCAGCACATCGCCGGCTCGAACGAACTCAAGCGCCCGCGCCAAGCCGGCACGGTCATCCTTCGCGCCAGAGGCACGATCCTCAAACAGGTGACGCGGATCGACGCCGGCGGCGAGCAGCGCGTCGCGCTGCAAGTCCGTGCTCTGGCGGTCGGAGTCCGACGACACGCGCATGTAGCCAACCAACATAGGCGGATAACCATCAAAAACAGGTTTCCGCATAATAGTGAATAGCGATAGAGTTTTCCGTACATTTTTGAGGGGGTGTTGCACAGGTAGCACAGCGGCGGCTGACAGCCTGTCGCAAAACAAATGTTTTACGACACCTCCTTGAGGTTGCCGCGTTTACATCATTACCTGAACAGGTATAAAATTCCGTCATGACAAACAAAGAAAAACCGCTCGAATGGATCGCGAGCAGCCACAAGGATTTGATGGCGTTGCCGTCCGACGTGCGTCGCCGTTTCGGTTACGCGCTCTCGTTGGCGCAGATAGGCGATCAGGATGACGCAGCAAAGGTGCTCAAGGGGTTCGGTGGTACCGGCGTGCTGGAGGTCGTCGAAGACGATGCCGGCGGCACCTATCGAGCGGTATACACGGTCAAGTTTGCGGAAGCGGTGTTCGTCCTGCACTGCTTCCAGAAGAAGAGCAAGAGCGGAATCGCCACGCCAAAGGCCGACATGGACATCATCCGCGCTCGGCTGAAGGTGGCCGAGGTATTGGCACAGGAGCTACGAAATGCAAAAACGAATCATTGAAGGCGTCGAGGTTCAGCGCAGCTCGGGCAACGTCTTTGCCGACCTTGGACTGCCTGACGCTGAAAAGCTCAAGATCAAGACCGGCCTGGTGGTCGAGATCAGGAGGGCCATGCGCGCCCTTGGGCTGACTCAACAAGCGGCGGCCAAACGCATGGGCATCCCGCAACCGAAGGTGTCGGGCATGATGCGCGGCGACTTCACCAATCTATCCGAACGCAAGCTGATGGATTGTCTGAATCGCCTCGGCTACGACATCGAAATCAAGGTACGGCCAGCAGCCGAGCCGATCGGGCATCTAACGCTCGCAACCGCTTAATCGGAGCTCTCCTGATGGCAGCCCGCATCACCGACGACGAATGGGACGAACTGACTCCCGAGAATTTCGATACCACGGCACTGCTGCGTGCAGTCGATGCCGTGGACGTGCTGCGCGGCGATTTGAATGACAGCGCAGACGGCGCACCTCCGCAACTGCGCACCGACCTGTTGAAGCTGCATCAACTGGCAATGGCCGCGTTCAACGAGGGATCACGCAGCCGAGTGGCTGAGCTATTTGATCTCGCCGTGGATCTTCAGGATCAGGTTGATCATCTGATGACCTCGCTGGAACAAGTGCAAGAAACCCTGTCCCGGTTGACGGCGCTCTACCCAGAAAGCCTGTCCTGAATGTTCTTGGAGACAACCACATCATGAGCCGCAGCCGCCGCAAAACGCCCATCGTTGGGCACACGACCTGCCGTAGCGAGCGCGAGGACAAGAAACTCTGGCATCAGCGCTGGCGAACCCACGAGCGCACCGCGCTGGCCAGCGCGTCGCCGGAAGCTCTATGCGCCCATCTGCCTCTACTGGAAAACCAGGTCAGCAACGTCTGGTCGATGGGTAAGGATGGCCGCTCCTACTGGCCCATCAAGCGCCAGGCCGCCACGGCGGATCGCATTGCCAACCACAAGGGACGCAATCCGCAAGAGCGCGCCTCCCTGAAAAAGCGTCTGCTGCGCAAGTGGATGAGCAAATGAACCTGTCCACCATCGAGGCGCTGGCTATCGCTTGGGCGCGAATCGCTGAAGAAGCAGAACTCCCAGCCGGCTACGAGGGCACGGCGACGCCAGAGGCGCATCGGGCCTGCGAGGTGATCCAGGAGCGGATTCGAGAGCACGTCGTCGCCACCAATGACATGCGGCTGTTCGGCCTGCTGCACCTGCTTGGGCAGGCGTCGCTGCGCATGGAGCAAGCGCTGTGGCCGGAAGAATATGCGCGGATGACCCGCGAGGTCGAGGAAGCTCTCCGAGAGGCCGACGACCCCAACGCCAAGTCGTACACCCACGAAGAAGTCATGCAGGCGATGCAGGAACGCATCGACCGAGCGCGAGACAAAGCCATGTTGATCGGCTGACGGAAATTTCGGCGGTTCCGGCTGATCCAAGAATCTTGGCGTGACCTTACCTCCGCTCTACCGCTGGGTGCCAGCCTCGGCGCACGCCTAACCACCCAACTCAGAAAGGAAAATAAGTTGGTAAAACGCATTCCCGTATCCGAGCTTCGTCTCGGCATGTACATCCACAAGCTCGCCGGCTCTTGGGTTCGACACCCATTCTGGCGCGGCAGCTTCCTGCTGACCGAGCCTCAGGATCTCTCTGCCATTCGAGAATGTGGCGTCGGGGAGGTCTGGGTCGACTTGGCCAAAAGCCAAGTCGACCCAGAGAGCCCAGAGAGCCCAGAGAGCCCAGAGAGCCCAGAGCCCAGAGCCCAGAGCCCAGAGCCCAGAGCCCAGAGCCCAGAGCCCAGAGCCCAGAGCCCAGAGAATTGTCGGAGGAGCAATCTCTGCCGTCTAGTCCACTAAGCAAGAAAAGTGACGGCGCAACCTCAATGGAGAGCGAAATGTGTTATGCACGGAAACTCTGTCTTGCGGCCAAGTCCCAAGTCATGGACATGTTCCAGGAAGCCCGGCTTGGCAAGGCCGTCGACCCAAGCACGACGTTGCCGCTGGTCGGAGAAATCGCTGCCTCGGTGCTGCGCCAACCTCATGCCCTCATCAGCGTCGCACGCATCAAAACGCACGACGATTACACCTACCTGCACTCGGTTGCCGTCTGCGCCCTGATGCTATCGCTGGCCCGGCATCTCGATCTAGACGAGGAGCAAACGCGCCTGGCTGGCATCGGCGGACTGATGCACGACCTAGGCAAGGCCGCGATGCCGCTGGAAGTGCTTAACAAACCAGGCAAGCTCACCGATGCCGAGTTCGCCATCATGAAGCGCCACCCTGTGGAGGGCGCAAAGATGCTGCGCGCAGGCGGGGCCGAGCCCGGGGTGGTGGACATTGCCCTGCACCATCACGAGAAGATCGACGGAACCGGCTACCCGGATCGCTTGGCCGGTGACGCCATTTCACTCCTGGCCCGCATGGGCGCAATCTGCGACGTCTATGATGCCGTGACGTCGGAGCGAGCCTACAAAAAGCCGTGGGACCCGTCCGCGGCGATGCGGCAGATGGCCAAGTGGGAGGGCCATTTCGACAAACGCATCTTCCACGCCTTCGTCAAGGCCGTGGGCATCTACCCCGTCGGCTCCTTGGTTCGCCTGTCCTCTCAGCGTCTGGCCGTTGTCGTTGAGCCGGGAATGGAATCACTGCTGACTCCCAAGGTTCGCGTGTTCTTCTCGCTACGCTCGAGAGAGCCGATCCCGATGCAGACCATCGACCTGGCGGCCACGAGTTGCAAGGACAGTATCACTGGCCCCGAAGACCCGACGCTCTGGAACTTCAAGAACCTCGACGACTTGTGGATGGAATAGCCCCCACAAAACGACGGCCCCGTGAGGGAGCCGTTGAACATCGTCGAGCGATGCCCGTCCAGGGAGGGATGGCCGAGCTCGATTCTCCAGAAGGTAGCTGGTGACACGAGTGTTGAGCCCACCCAACTAGGGTGACGGAAATTTCTGGGGTTCCGGCTTACATCCCCTACCTGCAACTGGCCCCGTTCGGTCTGTCCGACTTCCGCGCCTTGGTGCGCGAGCTGACCGAGCTGGCTCAGCAGACAGACAAGGGCTTGCTGTTGGCCGGTCAGGCGCTGGATACCCTGCGGCAGAAGCGGTGCATCCTGCCGGCGCTGAGCGTGATCGACCGGGCCTGCTCTGAAGCCATTGCAAGGGCCAATAGCCGGGTCTACCGCGCCCTGGTCGAACCGCTCACGAGCTCGCATCGGGCCAAGCTGGACGAGCTGTTGAAGCTAAAGCCCGGCAGCAGCATCACCTGGTTGACCTGGCTGCGGCAGGCCCCGCCGAAACCGAACTCCCGGCACATGCTCGAACACATCGAGCGACTGAAGACATTTAAGTTGGTTGACTTGCCCGAAGGCCTGGGCCGGCACATCCACCAGAACCGCCTGCTCAAGCTGGCCCGCGAGGGTGGCCAGATGACGCCCAAAGACCTCGGCAAGTTCGAGCCGCAGCGGCGCTACGCGACCCTGGCCGCCGTAGTGCTGGAGAGCACCGCGACCGTGATTGATGAGCTGGTCGATCTGCACGACCGCATCTTGGTCAAGCTGTTCAGCGGCGCGAAGCACAAGCATCAGCAACAGTTCCAGAAGCAGGGCAAGGCGATCAACGACAAGGTGCGCCTGTACTCGAAGATCGGTCAGGCGCTGCTGGAGGCCAAGGAAAGCGGCAGCGATCCCTACGCCGCCATCGAGGCGGTGATTCCCTGGGATGAGTTCACCGAGAGCGTGAGCGAGGCAGAGCTGCTGGCCCGGCCGGAGGGCTTCGACCATTTGCACCTGGTCGGCGAGAACTTCGCCACCCTGCGCCGCTACACGCCGGCCCTGCTGGAGGTGCTGGAACTGCGCGCCGCCCCAGCTGCGCAGGGCGTGCTGGCCGCTGTGCAGACCCTGCGTGAGATGAACGCCGACAACCTGCGTAAGGTGCCAGCACATGCACCCACCGCCTTCATCAAGCCACGCTGGAAGCCGCTGGTGATCACGCCGGATGGCCTTGACCGGCGTTTCTACGAAATCTGCGCCCTGTCCGAGCTGAAGAACGCGCTGCGCTCTGGTGACATCTGGGTCAAGGGCTCGCGACAGTTCCGCGACTTCGACGACTACCTGCTGCCGGCAGAGAAGTTCGCCGCGCTCAAGCGGGATCAGGCCCTGCCCCTGGCGATCAACCCGAACAGCGACCAGTACCTGGAAGAGCGTTTGCAGCTGCTGGACGAGCAGTTGGCCACCGTCACCCGCTTGGCCAAGGACAACGAGTTGCCCGATGCCATCCTCACCGAGTCCGGGCTGAAGATCACCCCGCTGGACGCGGCGGTGCCGGATCAGGCGCAAGCGCTGATCGACCAGACCAGCCAGTTGCTGCCGCGAATCAAGATCACTGAGCTGCTGATGGACGTGGACGACTGGACGGGCTTCAGCCGCCACTTCACCCACCTGAAGGACGGTGCCGAGGCCAAAGACCGCACATTGCTGCTGTCCGCGATCCTGGGCGATGCGATCAACCTCGGGCTGACCAAGATGGCCGAGTCGAGCCCCGGCCTGACCTACGCCAAGCTGTCCTGGCTGCAAGCCTGGCACATCCGAGACGAAACCTATTCGGCAGCCCTGGCCGAGCTGGTCAACCACCAGTATCGCCACGCCTTTGCCGCACACTGGGGCGACGGCACCACTTCATCCTCAGATGGCCAGCGCTTCCGTGCGGGCGGCCGTGGCGAGAGCACTGGGCACGTCAACCCTAAGTACGGCAGCGAGCCGGGACGGCTGTTCTACACCCATATTTCCGACCAGTACGCGCCGTTCAGCACCCGCGTGGTGAATGTCGGCGTGCGCGACTCCACCTACGTGCTCGACGGCCTGCTGTACCACGAGTCCGACCTGCGGATCGAGGAGCACTACACCGACACGGCCGGTTTCACCGATCACGTCTTCGCGCTGATGCACCTGCTGGGCTTCCGCTTCGCACCGCGCATCCGCGACCTTGGCGAAACCAAGCTGTACGTGCCGCAGGGCGTGCAGACCTACCCGACGCTGCGCCCGCTGATCGGCGGCACCCTGAACATCAAGCACGTCCGTGCCCATTGGGACGACATCCTGCGCCTGGCCAGCTCGATCAAGCAGGGCACGGTCACCGCCTCGCTGATGCTGCGCAAGCTCGGCAGCTATCCGCGCCAGAACGGCCTGGCCGTGGCCCTGCGCGAGCTGGGCCGGATCGAACGCACGCTGTTCATCCTAGACTGGCTGCAAAGCGTCGAGCTGCGCCGCCGCGTGCATGCCGGGCTGAACAAGGGCGAGGCGCGCAACTCCCTGGCCAGGGCGGTGTTCTTCAACCGCCTCGGCGAAATCAGGGATCGGAGCTTCGAGCAGCAGCGCTACCGGGCCAGCGGCCTCAACCTGGTGACGGCCGCCATCGTGCTGTGGAACACGGTGTACCTGGAACGCGCCACCCTGGGGTTGGGCGAGACCGGAAAGCCGGTGGACAGCGAGCTGCTGCAATACCTGTCGCCGCTGGGTTGGGAGCACATCAACTTGACCGGCGATTACGTCTGGCGGCAGAGCTGCAGGCTGGAGGGCGGGAAGTTTCGGCCGCTACGGCTGCCCGGAAAACCTTAGCGTACGATTTTTTCCGTTTTCTCTATTCGCCCCTTGCAGAGCTTCTACCAGGTGAGTCCCTGCTGATTCCTTGCAACGGGAAGACGATCCAAGTTACTCAATCCAGCATCACGTCTATGTTGAAAAAGCGAAACCTGATCATGGCTGAATTCTCCCAGAGGAAAACGCTCCTGGTTCGGGATGAACATTCATTACCCGACCCGCTGATACTGGTGTCCAGGCTCAGCGTGCGCGAGGGGCCGTCAGCAGCCTGACAAACCTTTACCCACGTCAGCGGTGCCTTCTCCTCGGATCACCGCTGACACGCAATGTAATGCGTCACACGGAGAGATATTTAACGATGAGACTCATGACACCAGACGCTGAGGATAAGCGTGAAATGGCTGGCCGGATGTACGAGATCTGCGACCTGAAAATTGCTCTTGAAAACGGGCATTTTTCGAGCCTCGAAGACCTTCTTTCGTACGCAACTGAGCAGACTAAAGAGCTGCAAGCTGTGTTGGAGGTTCCTCAGTGGATTGTGAATGACAGGTGCTGTGTTGATATCAAAGCCACAATAGAGCAGGTCAAACCTGGACCAGATAGCCATCAGCCAGGTCCGACACGGCGTTGGTACTGACAGCTTAAAAATGACTCTCAGACCCCTGCATTCGCAGGGTTTTGAGGTATAAGGACCACCATTTACGAGTGTCCGCTTTTCCAAAGGAATGAACATGAAATTGACTATAGCGATGGTGCTTTTTCTGGTTTTTGCAATTTGCTTGCTTGAAACCGGTCTCCAGACGGGTTTGCATTGGGTGAGCCAACTGGGGTTTGGTTTCCTTTGCATATCGATTGTGTTGTTGTTTACAGACATGTTTGTCTCAGTCGTTGAATCATTCAAAACGAATGAATCACATGTCGAGGGATGAGAGCCAAAAGTTGCTGGTGATCGGCGGTCCATTTGATGGCCAGCGAATGGCTCGTGCCGGCGACGAGTTCACACAGGTCGTGGGGACCAAAAGCAGTCGCCTTCACGGACGCTACTGTTACAAGCTGCGCTGGCACCCGATGCTGAAAAAATTGGTCTGGGCCTTACCTGAGAACAAAAGCGTTAAGCGTCCTCCTCCAGACTCGTGCCAAGGAGCTACAGGCACCAGTCCTGAGAACTTGGAGACTAGCGCTGGAAAATCTGAATGAGTGACACAAAAGTGGTTTACGGAGATCCAGCATGAAACCAAGGCTCCAAGCATTATTGTTGTTTCTAATGGCCATTGCGCACACTGCGGTGGCCGATGAAATCATGCAGCCGAGAACGGCCATTCAAAACGCGCCCGATGCATGTGTTTGCACAATGTCGCAGACACAGCAATTGATGATGGCCAACTGTTCTTGCGGGTCAAAACAGTGCGTGGTGTCTCTGACTAGCTACACGACTTCTCAACCGAGCATGCAATGTTTCGATGCGCCTAAATCTGCTGCGTTAGAAGCGACAGCTGAGAAATCCAAATAGGACCTAGAAAAAATCATAGGGAGCAGCCACCCATGTCCACCAGCTCCACGAATAACGGAAAGACGATGAAAAGAAACCCAATGGATGAGGCGATTTCAGCTCTCAAGGTTGCCCCGATTCCAACACTGGCCATGTGTGTTAGCGCGGTAGCCGCACTGTATCTGTTCTCTACTGATTCAAAGTGGTTCGGCATCGCAGTGTTGGTCGCGGTGATCTTCACCGGGCTGGCCTGGATGGCGACACCGGCCATTATTCAGGACGCGAACAAGCGGGCAAAAGCACGTCACCGCTACCCGCACTAAGTCAGAGGAAAATGATCTTGAGTAGCTCCCCCTACGTAACAATTACCGCCGCGCTTGTGGGGGACACTGAGATCCCGCATGCAGGCGCAAGTCGCTTTGACAAAGCTGAGTACCAAGCTCTAGTTGAGGCGCTGCGACTTATCGGGCCTGACCAGTGCCGCGCCATTCTGGATAACCCTTCTCAAGCTCACCTGTTGGAGGCTGCGTTTGGGAAACTTTTGCACGTGTTGGCGTCACCTGCAGCTTCGTAGGAGGTACGCATGAGTCAATTTACAGATCTGCTATGCGGTATTGCTACAGAGTGGCGCACACGCAACCAGGAACACCAGAGTGGCGTTGTATTGCTGTGGCAAGGTGCGGTCTATGGCTGGAAAGACTGCTTGCGTGATGCTACTCATGAGCGGCCAGGCGTCTATGCGGTAGACGAGGATGGCCACGTCTTCCTCGCCGAAGGTGGCAACGATTATGACGGTGCCAAATGTTGGGTAGTTGTTTCACCTGATGCACCTGCACCCCTAGTGCTTTACGTTTACCGCTGCGCTGGCTGTGGTCACGCTGGGCAGGTGCATCTGATGGAGCTGACAGCGGAGATCACTACAGCCTGTTCTGCGTGCGGAACTGAAGTGTTAGCCGAATGGGACGGCGGCGTGGAAATGACCACCACCCCCCCGTAATGCCGGTGATGAGAAATACGACCAAGCCCGCAAACGACTATTACGCGGGTTGGTAGAGCCCTGCGGGCAATCAAGCGGCTACCGCGCCTTTGGCTTGCTGGCTGGAGCCATCAAGGGCGACAAGTCACCCTATCCTGCCCCAGCTCCATGAATGCTCTGCACTCGAACGAGACGAGCTGGTAACGTCTGCAGGTGCCCTAAGTTGACGCTCGTGTCATCTATGCGTAGAATTACAAGCAACCACAACCTCCACGCCTCGGGCGGGCTCCGGCCTGTACTGCGCACCAGGGGGTTTCTTTTTGCCTGTAGAAAAGTGAGCAGGAAGCTCTCATGGCCCCACGCATAGCCTACACAAAACAGGCGAAAACCACGCCTCAACTGCTTGCACACCTTCTTGCCAAGGGCTTAGCTGTCCCTGATCAAGCAAAGGCGCTGCATTCCCTCGATCTTATCGGCTACTACCGGTTACTGATCTACATGCGTCCGCTACAGGATAGCCATACCAAGTTTTTTTATCCGGCCGTCGAGTTCGATGACGTCATGGCGCTGTACGACTTCGACCGGCGGTTGAGGCTTATCTGTCTTGATGCAGTCGAACGTATAGAGGTGGCCTTGCGTGCCGCGATAACGAACACACTTGCTCCGGATCCTGCCGCAGGTCCGCACTTTTACCTCGATGCGACGCATTTTGCTAACGCGCCTGGCCACACGGCTTTCATGAAGGCTGTCTGTGACCCGAACACCGCTAAACATCAGCCAGTGGACCACTACCTCAAGACTTATCACACCCCTCCGCATGCGCCGATCTGGGCGATTCTTGAGGCTGTCACATTTGGCCCTCTATCGCACCTGTATGCAAATCTGCAAATTTCACACAGGAAGGCAATCGCTACAGCTTTTGGTTTTGACGAGAAGGTGCTTGTCACTTGGTTCAAAAGCATCAACATGTTGCGCAATGTTTGTGCACACCATTCTCGGCTTTGGAACAAAAACAACCTGGTGAACGCGCCCTTACAAGTGAATGCCTTGAAAGCCGAATTCCCAAGCCATGCGGATCGAGGACGAGTGGCTGCACGTGCAGTGACTCTCGTTGCGCTATTGAGAGTGATCGACCCCACCTCTAATTGGAAGCAGCGTTTCAAGTCCGTGGTACAGAGCTGCCCTGCAGGCACTCTACAAAAAGCTGGGTTGGCCGAGACAATAATGGGGTTCTCTCCTGGATGGGACCAGCGCGCATTCTGGAATTGAGGTGTGCGATTTTGCAGGCAAGGACCTGGCCCAGGTGTAGCCCACTTGATGAAGACGAGGATCTATCTGTGACAAAAGAAGAATTGCGGAAGCAGCTGCAGGATCAGTTTGAGCGTCACCTGCAGGCTAACCCTGAAGCGGTGACACTTTACGCTGCAGAGCCAGAACCTGAAAAAAGGCCTTGGAAAAAGAAACCAAGCCTGCTCGATCAGGCCTTCGCGCAAACCCTGGCTGACATCGAGAACCGGTAAGCCATGGTCGATTGGGGCAAGATCGGTTTAGCCAGGTGGTATGACTGCAAATTAGGAACGATGACCGACAGGAAGCTTGCTGGGTTGGTGGGCACCTCGGTGGCGGTAATTCGGCACCGACGTGAGCTGTTCTGCATCGAGGTCTGGTCGATCAAACAGTTGATCAAACCCTATCGCCATATGTTTGATGACAATTCGGATCTGACCATTGCCCGGTTGTGTGGGGCATCGGTGAAGAGCGTCACGATGTATCGTCGAAGCGAGGGCTTAGCTGTATTTTTGCGTCCTGATCCACTGCAGCGCCGTCAAATACTACCTCTTGGACACCCTGTGAGGCCCTTCAGACAGCTTTTGGGACGGGTACCCGATGAAGATGTATCCAAGCTCTCTGGCGTCGACGTGGAGAATATCGCATCGATAAGGGAAGAATTTGGATTGAATCGGGTTTTGGCCGCTGATCCTCAACCAGTTCACCAGCCCGGTTGGCATGATTTTCACGGCCCTTGGCTTGGATTCGAATCATTGCTTGGATCAATGTCGGATCCTAAGGTCAGCCGCACTGTTAATGTACCAATTTCCGTAATCGAGCAACGCCGGATCTTCCTTGGGGTTAAGCCCTACCGAAGGGTTTCCAAATTGGAGCAGTATCGGTACCTCTTCGGTGTGGTGCCAAACAATTTGATAGCCATGCTCGCAGGTGTCTCACCCACCCGGGTTGCCGATTATCAGAAGCAGCTATCCGGCGAGCATAAAAAAACCGCCCAGGGCGGTTTTGAAGTTTTAGGTCAGTAGATCAGTTAGCGTACCTGTAAAAAACGTTCTCAAACCAAGTGCCAACTGAATCTGTAGGGATCCATGAACGGTATGTCGTCATCGAAGCTGTCGAAATCAGATGCCGGCTGCGGAACTTGTTGCGGCGCAGGGCTGGACTCGCGCTGTGGCTGAGGCGCGGCTTGCGGGCGTGCCTGCTGCTGCGGACGCGGCGCGGAGTTCTGGGAGTTTTGATAACCGCCACCACCTTGGCCTTGAGGAGCGCCGTCGCCTTGAGGACGGCCACCGAGCAACTGCATGGTGCCTTGCATGTCGACCACGATTTCAGTCGTGTAACGCTTGATACCGTCTTTTTCCCATTCGCGGGTCTGCAGCTTGCCTTCAATGTAAACCTGCGAACCCTTACGGAGATACTCGCCAGCAATCTCAGCCACTTTGCCGAACATCGACACACGGTGCCATTCAGTCTTCTCGACCTTCTGACCGGTTTGCTTGTCGGTCCACTGTTCGCTTGTTGCCAGACTCAGGTTGGTCACGGCATTACCGTTAGGCATGTAGCGAACTTCGGGATCCTGACCACAAGTACCGACAAGAATAACTTTGTTTACACCTCGTGCCATGTTGTGGCCCTCCTTTCAAATTAATTTTGAAGTAGCTGTCGCCGTGGTTTGCTGCGTGGTTTTACGCTGGCCGCGGTGCTTTTGGAATTGCCGGAGGAGCTTCTTTGAAGTGGATACCGTGTTCAGCCTGGCGTTCACGGATCAGCTCAGAATGGCGTTTAACCCCTACCGTCTGATCGATGCTTGCACCTGCCTCGGCGAATGAATGGAACTGACCATGCGCCTTTCGTTCGCCGTCTACCGGCTTCCCGGGAATCCCGGTGCTGTATGGGATATGAGTTGCGGTTTTGACCAGGAACACGTCGAACCGATCACCAGGCCCGTCAGTATTGTGCATGACATCAAGGCGGTGTCCGTGCACCAAGCGCCCCATCTCCCCTCGCTCGTTGAGCTGCGCGGCTTCGGAGGTGTGTTTGAATTCACGTGATGCAAAAACCCTTTCACCGGCGATTACCCGCTCGCGGAGACGTTCGTCGCCTTCTGCAGGCGCTGCCGGCAACGACTCAACTTGGAACGCAAGGTTATGGCCAGGGTCCCGAAACGGAGCTGGAGCCTCCGGCCCTTGGTGTTGTGCCAACTGGGCAATGAGTTTTCTCGTCTGCACCAGGTGCTCTACGTCCTTCGGTTGGGCATCGATCAACCCCACCAACTCCTTATATTCACTTCCGGTCAGCCTGTGACGTTTCTGGTCAGCGATATCCTTTAGGACTACCTGCCAGTCTGGAACGCTCAATGCACTCATGGGTGCCTCCTTTCAAATAGCTCAATCGTTCTGAGTGGTGAAGCCTTCACGATTTGGGTTTGATCTGCAGCCTTTGCGATTACGGATCTCGTCATCGCTGGGCCTTTGCGTGTTGTCGAAGCTGAACGAGCCGTCGTCGTATTGCTCCAGGTAGCCCCAACTGCAATCCGTTTCATTTTGCCCAGGCTTAGGAGGAACCTCCCACCAAGGCTCGCGGTTCACTAATTGCTTCATATGCACCTCCGAGATCTACGGTGGCCATCACAAATTGATAGTCGTTAGCACTTTTGAGGACTGACGATCGCGCAGCTCGATGACGCCGTGCACAACTTCACCAGTGGCAGTCATTCCGGATGAAATCGGAATGTACAGGTACAGCGTACCCCTGAGGTCGAGGGAGCCCTGCGCTCTCGCCTGCTCGATCTCCCGGGCTTTATTTTGGTCTTCGACTCGTATGCTGCAGGGGAACCCAGACGGTTTGATCTGCAGGTTCATACCCGCAGTATTGCGCACCGGGTTCGCCCAGCAGTATTGGCCGTAGCTGGTGATCGGAAATGAAGAGCTGGTGAAGTCGTAGGGGCCCACCATGACATTTTGCAAACCCATTCCCTCAGCTACCGAAGCGGCTTTTATCGGAAGAGAGTAGTAATCGTTTTTGCCGTACGTGCTCAGCTGCTCCTGTATCGCAGGCCATTTAGCCTTTTCGATGTCACGTCTTTTAAACGCGTCGGAGGTCGCTTGATATTCCGGTGATAACCAGCCCAGTTTCTGGTCGTTTGTCGTGCCGCTTGGAGACTTGGCCAGCACCAGGTACGTGAGTGCCTGACCGCCTGGAAGAGTGTTGAGGTCGACGTACCCACTCAGGGGCACCGAAGCGTCAGCAGGCCTCTTGAATTGAGGCTCAACTGGAGCTTTAGACTCTGTCGATCTGCTGACTTTAGGGCTGTTCAGCAGTGATGAACCCGAGGAGGCGGCGCCAGGCGCTTGTTCTGTGTTTGGCTTGTCACATCCGACCATGAGACAGCAGGCTGCGAGAGACAGCGCAGTCATTTTAAACTTCATGGAAAGCTCCATTCCTTTGAGTAGATCGTTCGTGCAGCTCATCCGAACAAAGTATGCATATCGGACTTCCAAGCCCCTGGGCGTTTGATTCTCACACCAATCTCACGCAGGTTAGGAAGGGTTGTAACGAGTCTGAGTAACGGATGAGGGCTATTGTCGGGACTGATCTCCCAGCTATCGATCTTGTCGAAATCCATCATCACGCCACCGGTGCTGATGTCGACGTACAAGGCCTGCTTAGCCACCGGATCGAAACCAACGTAGAGGTTGTATGCGACGGAAACAGCTTCATAGCGAGGCTGGAAACCCGCACGTTTGAAGCTGTCTACCTTGCTTTCCAGGCGTCGTCGCAACATCCCTGGCACGACAGCAAGCAAAAAGTACCCAAGCACTACGTACAACAATCCAGCCACGATCAGCATGCCTGCAACCTCAGGGTCACGGCGGTAATCAAAGCATGCGATCAAGGCGACCGGTACGACCGGCACCAACCCCATCAGGTAAAACGGCCGAAGAATCCACCATGCAATGTTCATAATGATCTCCATCTTTCGTATCAGGTATACGATACGGAATCTATGATTTTATTCTACCACGACCTCTTGACAGGTCAAAGCCCTATTGATAACGGGGCCAATTGGCCCCGTTCGTCATTCCTAAGATCTTATACCGTCACCTGCTTTTGTCCCTTTATTCTGTCCTCCTTGAGGTCCAGGGCGTGGTACGAGATGTTCCAGCTTACTGCCGAACACATTCATCGCATTTTTCATCTTCTCGTTATCATCACGACCCATGGTTGCAGATGCGTGGCCACCTACCCAGTTGATCACTTGGTCAGGGACAATCATGATCAGGTTGAAGCAGCTATGGACCAGGTTCAAGCTCATCGAGCAGTAGATGGTCAGGAAGAAAATGATCGAGAACAGCCCCGTGGTCGAGTCGAACTGAGCATTCGCTAGTGCTACACCGAACAACTGGTTCAGCAGTGTGCCGCCTGCGATCAGAGCTGCACCGCCCAGAAAGAAGCCCAGAACCATCAGGATCGGTCGGACCATCACATTGAGCAGAAAGATGTAGCCGTGGGTTGTTTTTTGCCCCATGCCATCGCCTTCACCGTTCAGGTGAGTGATAGCCCAAAGAGGTGCTGCGATAACAGCCTCGCCAACCACAACCAGCCAATTAACTGCAGCTCCAAACCAGATGATGAAGGGCACCATCGGCAAATAGGTAGAGAGTGTGCCGCCCAGGATAAACAAGGCGATGATGAGCATGATGATGAAGGGGCCTACTGCGCCAAGGACGCCGGAAAGTGCATCGCCCACGGATGTGACTGCGTTCGCAACTTTCGAGAACGCACCGGCAACACTCCAGCCATCCTTGACCTTTTCAAGAGTCTTGGCAGCTACGTAGCCACCAAGGGCTGTCTCGGCAGCGACCATTGTGTAATCGCCGAGGTTTTTCATCTTGATCAGAGGATTCAGCTGCCCCATCCCTTCGCCGCCGGCATTGACGTCGACCAGGTAATTGACGATCCGTTGACCTGGCGCGGAAAAGATACTGCCAATAATGCTACCCGCATCGGCCCCTCCAGCCCCTTTGGAATAGTCACCGCTGGATTGAGTACCCAAGGTGCTCGTCCATGTAGAGGTTTCCTGTTGAGCCTTGTACGCCGCCATTGAGGAGGCGTAGACGTTCACAATTGCAGGATCCCCTCCAGAGGACATGCCGAATACAGATGCTTTTGCTGCCATAGCATCTGACAGTTTAGTGTTTGCTTGTGCGAACGTCTGGTACCAGGCACCCAGAGTCCACCATCCCCCCTCTTTGATGCTTGAGTTCATCTTGCCGGCCAGCTCGCCAATATTCCCCTGCTTGGTAGCTGCGACGCTGTTGACGGAGTTCTCGTACGCCTGCGCTGCTGACTGAACGGCCATCTCCACATCAGGAAGGGAATTTGTTTGTCCTGACTGTCGTTGGATCACCGCGTTAACGAAGTTTTGCGCGCTAGTGGTCAGAGAGGCCTGCATGGCCTGAAGCGCAGCAAGATGTGCTTGGCGTATGTCCGACACATCAATGGTGCCGCCAAACCAATTAGTTGATACCGCCTGAGGCTCCAGATCGCCTTGGATGTCTGCCCCACCACATACAAAACTTGAATTCTTGAGTATGAATCCACTTTGGGTTGCAGATTGCTGGACGTATCCATTTTGGGTTACCAGAGCGCCGCTAGCTTGGGCCTGGGCTATCCCCGCATTGATACCGTGCAGGCAAAGGTTTGCCTCGAAAACGCTGTGCGCGAGTCCTACCGTCGACGGCATCACAGGTTGAACTACCATCGAGGTGCCGTCAGTGAAAGCTTCCATCGCGCTGTCGACGCCGAGGTTGGCAATGCCGATACCCATCACGGAGGCACCCCACAACATCAGCAGTTGTGATAGTGACCAGCCGCTCGCCGTAGGCACCAGGGAGACCAAGCCCCAGACAAGCCGTACCGGCCCCCAGATGGCTGATTGCTGTTTATCGAAAACTGACCCGTCATGAGCAGTCCGGGTCAGCCTTCTAAAAACGATGTAGCAAGCCCAAATCGCCCCGACCACCAACAGTGCGCCGTTGAATACCGAGAATATGCTCGCAAGAATGGTATCGCCGCTGGAGTCTCCCCCTGCCAATGGGTTGTTGACGACATTCCCGTAAATCGATACCAGTGCTTCTCTGGACTTATCGCCTGTCCTTTTCGCAGCTGCTGCAATTTCGCTGATGGTTGTTCCATCCGCTGCCCGAGCTGGCACAGAAACCAGCCAGGCTACCAAGAGCCAAAAGCTTTTACTCGCGATTGCTTTCATAGCCGGGCTCCGTTGGTTTTGCCGAATTGTGGATTCAGCGTCTTCAGCAACCAGTCTGGGTTTTCGGTTTTAAAGTCGTTGAACCCGCCGTGTTCTGCCGCAGACAGGCGACGGGTTGTCAATTGCCACATCCGGAATTGAGCGCTTAAAGCAAGCGCGAATAACAGGGGGGATGCAGTCGCAATCGACAGCAGGCTTTGTACGACCGTTTTGGTCGAACCGTCGATGAGCCCGTTTGAAAGACTGATAAGCCCCAGCAACCAAAATACTGAACCAGCGAGTAGAGCAGCGCGCTTACGGCGCAAGAAGAAAAGGTGCAGTTGTTCAACAGACATCGCACCTGGTTTACGGTTGGCCATCGCTTCATCAAACGACATCGGCTTGCGTTCCGAGGACTCGTCACCATCACTGTGCAACAACGCTTGCTTAGCTTCTGCAGACATTTCTTTGATATGTGTCCAATTCTCCCTGGTTTTAGCAGCTTCCTGCTTAGCAAGCCGCACGGTTTGCCTCATTGACCAGAATGGGAGAACGATACGCAGCGCTATTGAAGCCGCCTGCCTCGATTTGGATGGCTGTTGTTCCGTCATCAGTTGCTGCCTCCCATGTGGCCCGATACAGCGCGATATTTTTGGCTCAAGATGGGCTCAAACTCTGAACGTGCGCCGCTTGCGAGATTTAAACCGTTGATCACGTTCCCACGCTGGACGTCGTTACGTAGCTCAAGCAGCAACCAATTGGTCTGGGACTGCACGCGGATCTGCTCACGGAGCAGGTTGTCCCCTTCCATGTTCTGCAAGTCTGCTTGGTACTCGGTATTGGCATACCTGCGTCCAACCTCAAACGATTCAAATTCCCGCGCCGACATCGTTCCCGTTGCCTTTGCTTGAGATGACGCAGTTTTGGTGTAGTAGGCCTGGGCCGAGGAGGACTTGAGTGTGTCTACCAGCAAATCCTTGGTCGCTGGGTTGGGCTGGCTATCAGCGATGAGCTGATCCTGCGGATCAGTTGCAGCCGAAAGGATCGAGTTGTACTGATTCATGAGTCCGATGTACTGCGAGCCCGCTTCGCTTTCAGCTTCGCCCTTGCGCAGTTGACTGCCGATCGATCGCCGAGCTGAGTTTTGTGTGTACATCTGCGCTGCGTCAGTCTGCTCTTGGGAGAAGGTGAGATCTGCATTCTTGCCATTAGGACCGGCGCCGATCATTACGGAATCAAGACGCTTGTCTGCCCCGGGCATTGTTGTTGAAACACTCGGGCACGCGCTGGCCCCGCCATATGCGGCGTAGTCATCTGTGTCGCAGTAATCAGCGTGAATGCTTGCAGAGCGCATGGAATCGACCTCGCTAGGCGCGGAGGGCGAAGTCAATGCTTGAGCAATTTTGCGGTTTTCAGTTTTGCCGCCGCCACCAGACCTCATGGTTGTTTTTATTGCGGCAACACCAGCTTTGACATCGATTGCGCCTCCGGAAGCAGATTCACTGCAAATGGCGTTGGAGACGTAGTAACGCTGACGTGCATCCTCATAGCGTCGGTTCTTTTCCTGAGTCGCTGCGAATTCTCGATCCACGCGAGCCGCGGTTTCGACCGTGTTAGCGACTTTGCTACTGCCTTGGGTCACAGCGGTACCGACCTGGTACAGCATCGTATTCACTGATGTGGCCATCGCTCCTACTGCAGCAGTTGTTGCGTTCACAGCCAATGTGATACTGAGATTTGCTGTTTCCACAGCACCAACCACGCAACCGTCGCAAATTGCGTAGGCTGGCTTGGATGCGAACATTCCTACCGTCAGCATTGCAAGTGCAAGGGGGGAAAACTTGAGTACGTTCATTAGATATTTGCTCCTGCTATGCGGCTTGCCCGGTACTCGGCAGTCATCTCGTCAGCGAGCTTCATAACAACCGATTTCGCTTGTTCGGCTCCCGCCTGCAGCTCCAGCTGCTCGATGTAAGTTTTCGCGGTACCGAGGGGGAACCTAGCGGCGAGAACTCTACGTGCCGCCATTGAGCCCAGTCGGCTGTACAGCGCTGTTCGTAGTGAAACGTCCTGCTGGGTTGTCGAAAAGGCCCACAGCTCCAAGGCACCGGTGGTGTTTGTGAGGATCTGCGTGATGGTGCCCTGGTTGGTTTTGAAAATGGCGAGCATGTTCGCGCCTTCCTCAGTCGGGCCAACGCATTTACGGTGTAGTTCGCTGATTGTCTGGTCGGACACCTGAAAGGAATCACGAAGAACTTTCTCATCGCTACGGTTGCCGCCGCGCAGAACGTATACCGACGTCGCTGCATCCAAAAGCGGCTGGGGGAAGTCATTCATGAACTGGGAGATCGCGATAATTCGGATACCCCATTTACGGCCTTCCCGGCCGTCTTTAATAACGGTTTGCACCGGCGCTTCGAGGCCGTCAGTGTTGTGCCATTCATCATAGGCAATGATTTTTTGTTGCGAGGCAACATCGTCTGCGCGTTTGATGTGATATTCCGCATACAACTCAGGAACAACCTTCACCAACTCCTCTTTGCGCAGAAAATAGTTTTTAGCAGCTAGCTGTCGAGCAAAAAGGTACATGCATGAGGTCTTAATAGCACCTTCAGCAGTTTTTGAACCGATGACGTCATTAAGGTCTATAGAAATAACCCGAGTTGTTGCATCAAGGTCAAAACGGGTACGGCCGGAAAACAATGCAAAGCTGGTGGTCGCTACCACAAAACAACGAGACATGTAGTTAAGCAAAGGTTCATGACTTTTTGTTTGGATGGATCCAAACATTTGTCGAATACCTTCGTTATTCAGCATGGCGTTAAAATCAGCCAGCACGGGCGAAGATTGGCGCTGGGCGATTGTTGCCTCTTGGATATAGCCCGCAGCGAACAGCATGTCGGTCACTTCGTACCAGGTAGCAGTGGACCACCATTTATCGTCATGCTCAGCCAGAATTCCTGTTTCCAAAAGGATCTTATCTACCAATGGAACTACTTCAGGTTCGTATTGGTTTGCCCCGTTTCCGGCTCTGTCATCGTAAACCAACGTCAGTAGACGCTCGTTGACACGTGACACCTCTGCAGGAGCGCGGCCGATATCGGTATCGGTGCAAAGCAGGTTCAAAAAATCGACGAGAAACTCTCGCTCGCGAGTAGTTGGTTCGCGGGCACCGAGCTGCGTGTCAAAGGGGTTAACTGCGTAATCAACGCTGTTCTGCAGCTTGAGGTACACAGCTTCATTTTTGCGATGGTCAGGTAGTGAATCTCTAATGACCTGGATCAGTCCAGATGAGGACGGACCAACGTCCACAATGGTCATCAGCGGCAGTTGAATCGCCCCCGGCCGATGGATCGCTGCATTGTTCATTGTGTTTACAGTTACGGATTTACCAGAACCAGGTATGCCTGAAAACAGGTCGATCCAAGTGTCCTGGATACTGCTACCGAGACCTACTGGGTAGATTTTGCCCTCTGGCGTCCTGAGTATCCATGAGCCGGTTTCTGCCCACGGCGTAGCAGGCCGTTGCAGGGGAAGCATAGCCAAGGCATCTTGAAGTGGGGGCAGCAACCGGTTCGCTGTGTTCTTGGTAGTAAAAGCAGGAATAGTTGAAGCAAGGCCTGCCATAGGATCCCCATGGTTCTGGCTTACCTGACACGTGCCCCACGATTGAAGAGACTTTTCCAAGGAGGACATGCGCTGCTTAACGGTGTCTTTGTCTTCACCCCACGTCGAAGCCGACACCTTCATTGAAAGGACGGCTTCCTCCTTTTGAAGCCTTTCCAATTCAGCGAAAGATTCACGAATCGAGCGGTTACTGGGCAGAAGGCCTACAAACCCTGCAACCATGCGACGCATGCGTACTTCATTGAGCCCACATGGGTTCAGATCGAAGCGAATTCGCCATGGAACAACCTGATCGACCGCGCCGAACAATTCCTTAAATGGAAGCGGATCCTGTGGGCCCAGTTCCATTCCGAAGGAGCCGTGCCAGAGTCTGTCGGTACGAATGTAGTTTCCGTCCGGTTCTACATTGTTGCTGCAAATCTGGTAACTCAAACGTGGAGCAACCAGGTCTGAATAATCGTCGGCGTGCTCTGGCCCACTCGGTATGTGACGATCACCAGGAAGGGACGGACGGAACTTCTGGGAGGTACCTTCGCGGTTAATCATGATTCTGACGCGCTTCACTGCCTCGTGCGCAGTCAGAGGCTTCATCATGATCCCTTTTTGGCCGTCGATACCGCAGTTCGCAAAATCATCCTGCAACCGCTTAACCATTGTGTCGTGACGATATTTTAAGGCAGATAAAGCAAATGCAGGATTTTGACCAAACTGCGTCCGTGGAACATTGTGCTTCGCCATGCTTTTGGTTAGTGCATTCATCTCACGCTTTTGTTCTTCTGAACTCATAGCGCTAAGGTGAGTGTACACAACGAGAATATTCTGCTCCCAGGAACACAGAGGGTAATTACGCATTACACGGTCTAAAATTATGTCTTCAGTTTCGAGACCGATCCGTCGGGCCGTATTGAGTAATGGCTCCGCAAGGCGCATCAACTCGTCTTTAGCGCGTTCGGGATCACGCTCAAATGAGAAGGTCAGCGAATGACCATAACGTTTCATGTATCCAGTCATACGAACTCGCAATGATTCGATCATTGCTGCGAATTCGGCCTCCGAAAGCATCTGAAATGTGCCTTGCAGGTCAAAAACGGTCAGGAGCGAATAGCCATTGTTGACCAATGTGTACGGGTCCTTCAGATCTGGAGAACGCCGAATGTCTTCATCGGTCACACCCACTGCGGTCATCAGTTCGCAGTAGCTGGTCATGTCTTTGTTAATCAGATGTCGTGCCAGGTACTCAATCGCACCTTCAACGGCATCTACGCATTTCTCCAGAACTCCCATACCCTTCCCCTCAGCTCGGCGCATTCATTATGTTGTGATACACATTTGGCCAAGATGCTGTAGGTGAAGATCTATAAGCATCTTGAGCCCATTGTTTTGCGTTTGCGCTGTAAGTACCAGGGTTGAATATCACCGCAAGATCTCTAAATACAACGGCATGAACATCAGCACCAACACCCTCCATTTTCACCAATGCACTAGCGAATACACTTGGTTCAAACGTGCCCCAAGCCGCCTCTGTGTACTGTCTGTGCGAAGCGAGCCAATTCAACAACTTTTTCGCATCAGCTTTAGTAGCTTCATCGCCCGTCTCCAAGGCGACTAGAATGCATCGCTGCAGATTGTTCACATCCTGCGCAACGAGCCCTGGAAGGTATCCAATAAAAGCGTTCCCCTCCCCCAACTCCCCAAGATGCTGCCAGCCGTGACACAAAGAATCGACGGCGCGTAAGTTATCTTTCCGTACGTCTTGGTGGTTGTGGTTAATATTGTGAATTTCCAAACTTTGCGAAGGAAAACCACAGAAGAAGCACCGATGTTTGCTCTCACGAACAACTTCCGTCCGCAATTCTAGGCTCAACGATTTTTTATTAGGCTCAGTAGCGGTTGGTTCTTTATCACCCCAAACCCTTGCTTTAGTTGACAAGCTCATACCGGGTAGTGCTGGACGTTCGAAATTTCGACCGAGCGTAGCATCGGGGACTACCATGTCTGGGGCATTTTCTGCGCTACTCATCAAACCTCCAAGGCAGTCTATAAGACTGCCTGTTGTTGCTATTAGTTAAGGTACGACGCCTTGTTGACCGGCATCGATACCTACAGTCTCACCTGTAGCAACCATCATGAAGCCGGTAGCGCCGAGTGCCGCCCCGCCTAACATCGGGCCCCAGATTTGAGTACCTGTGACGCGGCTGTTCTCGCCTTGCTGGGTTTTTTTCCACATGTTGATGCCACCATATCCGGCTCCACCAAACCCAAGGACAGCAAATAGTTTGCCTAAGCTTTCTTTCAACGAGTCGCCCTGTTCTGCCCCCTTTTTACCCATGTCAGCCCAGCCATCTGCATGTGCTTGTGCAACAAACATGGTTGCCATGGTGATGCCGGCGCTTGCCTGCATGATGCGACGCTGTACTGGGTGCTGACTGTATTCATCAGTTTTGGTGATCAGGTGTACGTGAGCTTTACGTACAACATCACCGACTACTTCGAAAGGATTAATTTTCATAGCAACGCTCCGTTTGACTTACCAATAAAGTTTGAATGTTTCTTGAAATGCATCAATCATTTTGTCTACGTGAACCAGTCCTGCACCCGCAATCAAGTGAGTTAAAGCACGCCAGATTAGATCATCTGCACCATTGGATGACTCTCCATCAATGCTTGCTTTTTTCAGAATCAACAAACCCCTAAAGCAACAAAAACCTCCGGCAAGACTCGCGAGTGTAAGAACAGCATTTACAGCTTCTTTGAATTCGCCGAACTGCTCTGCTCCGCTCCAGGAAATTGCGCCGTAGTTTGCTTGACCACTTGAGAACGTCGTCCAGACAGTTCCAATTGTTCCCGAAAGGTTAAAAAGCATGGCCCCGATGATCAGCACCATCATGGTGCCGCCAGCAGATATTGGGCGTCGGCCCGGTTGAATACTGGCGAGCTGCATCTTGCGAAGCACCGAGCCTGAGTACGCGAAGCCGATCAGCGCTCCGAGGCTCCACAGTAGGCCCCACATCACTCCGGTCAGCGAATTAGCTGCCGCAATGATCATGCTCGCGAGATCCATACCCTACTCCCTAGCGGATCACGCCGAGGTTTGTGACGACCTGGCGGGATACTGGATCAATGCGAAGAACGCGGATGCCGTCAAAAGCATCACCGACCTGTACAACGAATGTTCGTTGGTCATGTGCCAACCACGCTTGATCGGTATACACAGTGTTAATGCTGTATCCACTAAGTGCCTTGGAAGTTGTGCTGGCCGGAACGGCAGGCTGACTTCGGGTCGGCTGGATTCTTTCCTTAGCCTTCGTAGGAGTCTCTGATGGACGGGACTCCAGCACCGCAATTTTCGCCTGAAGTTCACGAACCTGGCCCTGCAGCTCAGAGGTGATTTTTGAAAAAGTCTCTATCTGGTTTTGCACCTGGAGCAGCTCAACCTGTTGGCTCGCTGTCGGTTCAGAACTCAACGGTTCCTCTACCGGTTTTACCGGTTTTTGGCGTTCATACGTCTCGTACGAAGCCTGTGTGTTCTGGACCCCAAACGGTTGCCCTGGCGGCACGGTAGAATTCGAGCGGAACAACTTAGGCGCGAATATCCAGACCGCTGCTATGAGTCCAAGCACAACAAAGAAGTGCCATGGCTTCACTTTTTCTACAAAGGAATTCAGGTTCTTTTTCTGCAAGGGCTCCGGCTTCGGATCCGGCTCTGGTTGAGCAACGCCTGCTTTTGGGGCCGGGGATGCAAAAACATCAATATCGCCCGCTGTCTGTGTTGTCATGTTGGCATCCTTTCAGCGCTGACTCAGTAGCGAGTCGAGTTCATTGTGTTGGGTTGGCCAAGGCCAGGTGTAAAGCCCGGATAACCGCTGCTCATACCTTCCTGATCACCGCTTCCTGTTGCGCTGGGTGACAAGCGATATTGTTGCTTTGGCTGTCCTGCAGGCTGACTCAAGGTATTCAGCTCGTCTTTCTGATTTGCTTGAATAGCATTTTTATCCAGCGCATCACTGGCCATAACAGGGCCGATAAATTGAATACCGATAGTTGAGCCCATCGGTCGAATTACTTGCTTCTGAGGCATGTTTGCGCCGTCATTAGCGAGAACTTTACCGGCTTGCTGACCAATGCCTCCCGCAAAAGTGCCAGCAACAGCCGCACCGTTGGGAGTTTCAGGGTAGGTCGAAATGACCGCCCCTTGACTGGTGATAATATTTTGAGCGCTCCCTTGCTCATAAAGTTGACCAGTTTTGCCAATAGCAATGGCAAGTGCCGGGAGAATAATTCTTTCGAAATACCGGTTGTTAACTTCGCCCGATAGTGCAGTTCTCATACTGTCAGGATCAACAGCTTTTGCGGCGATTTTGTAAGAGTGACCTTTCCACTCCATGTAGCTAAATGTCATATCCACAGTTTCGTTGATGCGTTTGTAGCCCATAGCGAAACAAACCGCACCTGCGAAAGGCCCGGTTGCGATCTCCGCACGTACCATCGAGTTTTCGTCAGTGTCGATTTCAGTTTTGAGAATAGACGGTGCAAGGGTAAACCCTGGTACTACTACCACGTCTGGATCTCTTTGACTCGCGGCCCCATTAGCTCCCCGTTGATTACTGGCTACCGTGCCGCCCGCCCCTGCCATAGATGCTGGCATGATTGATTGCGCGTAAGCAGATGGGGTGATAGTGGCGTCTTCGCTCGACTTACCCAACCCGTGCGGTTTCTCTACCCAGGCAGACATCAACCCTTTGACCTGATCTGCGATTTGCTTGTCGTACTCTTTGTTACGAGTAACGACTTGTTGCTGCTGCTGGGGTTGCTGGTAATAGTAATTTACTTGCTGAGGTTGCTGCTGCTGACCTGATCCAGGTGTGACAGGTTTGGCAGACTGAGCGGACATCACCGACATGTACGAACCACCGTTCGACTCAGCTTGTTGTGCGTTTACCTGGTTGTACCGATTAAGTACCTGTCGGTATTGTTCGCTTTCTTCTGTTTTAGTTCCCTTCGCGTCCGTGGTGATTCCGCGTACCGACGAATTACTTGTATTGTGATTTTGTAACCATGTATACGCCAGATAGCCGCCACCAACGACCACTATTGCTGCTAAGACTACAATAACTTTGGTTTGGCGACCAATATCAGCTTGAGTACTCATATGGACCTCAGTTGATGTCAAGTTGAAGGGTAACTGACTGGCCCATTTGAGACAGGGTTACGAACGGAGTAGCTGGAAGCCGATAAACCTTAGTTCCATCACCTGAGGATAAGCTTTGATCAAACGCTGTTTGAATATCTTGCTGCGTTCGGACGAATATATCTCCGTTGTATTGCCACACTTTTGTATGGGTCGGCACGTCACCATGCGCCACTACTGCTCTGGCATCTTTGGGTGGAATACCGTCAAGAAATGCTTGAAGGGTGTCGTCATAAAGAGCGATTTTACCTGGCCCCATCAGCGGTGCCTTAGCATTAGGGCCTCGACCGGGTATCCGTACGTCCAAGCGGGCGTCCACGATTCTGGATTTCTCGCCTTCACTGTCAGGTTCACCAGTCACGAGCTTTACGACAACTGGTGTCGTGGCGCCTTGTAGGAAAAGAGCGATGTTTCCAGATTCGTAGGAGGATGTCGTAGACACCACAACTACGTGGGATCCCTGCATCCACTCAGCTGAGAAGATGTCATCTCTGGAGATCCTCGGTGTGATTGCCAAAGGCCAAGGTGCGCCTGTTGAGTCAAGGATGACCAAGTTAGAAATCTCGCCAGGCATTACACGCAAAACTGGAAGCGATGCACCCGGGCTCAGGTCGACTGAAACACTCGTGATTCTCGGGATGGCTCTGACAGGTTGAAAGGCTTTTGCCTTCCTCGTGTTTTCAAGGCTTCCCCGCATTTCGCGAATTTGGTCTGGAGCGAATGGTGCTACTACCTTCATAGCCTCATTGAAATCTGCTGAACCATTTGGAGCATCCAAGGGAGGCATGGGCGCGACACCATTTTGCTGCGGTTGAGGCGCAGCGTTTCCCTGCGGTTGAGCTTGTGGCTGCCCTTGTGGCTGGCCAGCTACGGCGTAGTTACCTGCGCCGTAGTTAGTCTGCGGAAATGCATTTTGCATCTGAGGATTAACATTTGCGTTTGATTGGCCAGGCGGCACCGGAAAATTACCTGGTGTGCCCGGGCCTTTCACTTGTACCCATTGCCCAGGACCTGGAGGTGCTGGTTGCTGCTGCACCGGCTGCTGTTGCTGCGTTGGTTGCTGCTGCACCGGCTGCTGTTGCTGCGTTGGTTGCTGCTGCACCGGCTGCTGTTGCTGCGTTGGTTGCTGCTGCACCGGTTGCTGTTGCTGCGTTGATTGCTGCTCTGCTCCAGGGAGCATTGCACCGTTTTGCGGAGCTTGAGCATCTTGCGCAAACGCTGTGTTGATTGCCAAGACAAGCATCGGCACTACAAGCGGAAATGGTTTCATATGGGTACTCCCTTACCGGGGCTTGATGACGATGTTGTCAAGGGCCACGCCTACAAGTGAATCGAGTGTTGGAATCCGAGTTACAGTCACGAGAGCAATGAAGTTCTGAGCGGGTTGTTCAGTTACCTGCCCGGTCAGCTTTATCTCGATTGGAAGCTCTACCTTTCGGACCCAGATGTTATCGACAAGCCTGTCACTAACGATTACGCCTGTACCTGCTGTGACAGTCATGTTCATGCGCTTGGTCTTGATCGAGTCCAGGTATCCGCCAGCTTCGAGCTGTTCCAGGAATTGCTTGAAACCTTCGCGAGTCCAATCAGCACGAGCGTCCTCCAGCTGGCCGCGGTACTGCTGAAAATTGATGGTCAGCGAGCGGTTGATCGCATCGCGAGCGAACTGGATTACGTCTGCTGATTTCAGGTACGGCTCTGAAAGTGGTACCAGACGAATCACACGCGTCCCATCAGCTGCAAAATATTGACGATCAGGATGAACCGCGAACCAACCGAGCATTCCATTGAGTGCAATGGATGCAACGAGACCCCATGTCAAAACCATGTTGGACTTCGCAAGGGAGCCCGAAAGGTTGCTGAGGCGCTTGCGGTCTTTTTGCTCCTGAACCATCGGGTCAATAGCGTCAACGTTCTGGTGCAGCGTCTTCACGAGATTGAGCAATTCTTGCTCATACTCCGTGCGACCTTCTTCATTGCCGGCGCCTGCTACAGCTTCGCGCTGAACGTCCGATGTAGGCTCTCGCAATTCGGTCATTAAATCCCCTCCGTTTTCCGTATTCTAACCATGATGCGGAATCGGTCAATAGCTAATGTTCAATGTTGACAGCCTTAAATCAGGGCTCGCGCACAGAACGGCCTTCTCAAGGTGGCTACGATACGGAACTGCCATTAATGGCACATTGCCGGTAAATCGCCGGTTTGGACATTCGTATATCACCGACGTTTCATCAGAGGAGTCGTATATCGCCGACATTTATTTACGCTGGGAGGCGACAAACCCCCCGGGTAATAGGGGTTTGCTCCCGGTGAGCCGGGGTATTAGAGGGGGAGTGGCTTGCCAATGCTCTGGAAGGGGGTTTTGAGGGAGTTTCGTACATCGGCGACAAAAATTTTTTTGCCTGTGGATAGGCTCGTATATCGCCGACACCTCACGTCGTATATCGCCGACGCTTTCGTCGTATATCGCCGACGCCTCTTTCGTATATCGCCGACACACGGTCAACCCTGAGGTTAAGATCCACGCGGCCTGTAGCGATCATGAGGTATGCATAACACGCGCACGTTGCTTTACAGATTTAACAAAAAAAAAGATTTTATAACTAGGTGAGAAATGCTGGAGGCCACGTCGCACGCGGGTTCCAGAGGGTTGACGTAAGCTTTTGCAAGCTCTAGCCTTCGCCGGAATCTAGAACCACAGAAGTATTTTTTAAGAGTCTATAGGGATATGTAGACACCCCTCCCCCTCTTTTCCGTGGATGCCGTTGGCCTCTAGAAACCAAACAAACAACTCTGAGGAGATCGGCCTTTCGGGCTGAAGAACAAGAGTACGAACAAGCACCCTGGCGAACGCCGGGCAAAAAAAAGAGCCTTCACGTCTCATCCTGGCAGATAGTCGACGTGAGGCTCACCGATTAGGTAGCTCGATTATGGACACCTGCGCCTTTGCGTGCAAGGTACACCGCGATTTTTATCGCGCTGAAATTTCCTTGCTCCTCAGTACGGATAATCTGCTTTGAATCAGGGTAAACCTGGTGCTCTGCAGACGCCTGTTGACCCACGTTTTTTTGTTGCTGATACCGCCCTCAATAGAGTCTTTGAAGAGGCTTCGTATCTGGCCAGATGCAGCGACAACAAAACGGCTATGCGAGTGCGTCCCCGCGAGCACGCAATTCGCTATCCCTACATGCAGGTAAATCGGCTAGATCGAGTCTCATGGCTCATCTTCGATCTGGATCACGCTAACTCCCTCATTTGGGACGATGCCGGTCTCCCACCTCCGAACCTGATTGTCCGCAATCGTCATTCAGGCTCTAGCCACCTCTACTACGCGATCATTCCGGTGTGTACCTCGGATAGCGCCCGTGACAAGCCAATTCGCTATATGAAAGCCATTTACAAGGCTTTCGTTGACCGGCTGAAAGCTGATCCTGAGTATCATGGTGGCCCTGTCGCTAAAACACCGGGGCATCCCTGGTGGCATACGAGGGAATTACACAGCAACGTCTATGAGCTCGCCGATTTAGCAGAGTGCGTTGAGCTTGAACCGGTTACCCCATGGGGCAAAGGGCCGGATCTGGATGCCGTGTCGCATTCTCGGCATTGCATGCTGTTCGAGAACCTCCGTTTTTTTGCATACAGCATTGTCAACCACGAGCGTGAGCATGGTAGCTACGACCATTTCATGCAGCGTCTTACCGCACATGCTCATAACAGCAATCAGTTTGGTGGTCGTGGTGCCTTCCGTGATGATTTGCCCCTGTCCTCGATCAGATCCACTGTCCGATCAGTCGGCCGCTGGACCTGGAATCGCTACACAGGTAACAGCAGATGTCATAGGGGCGTCATGGAGCTGGACAAATCCACGCCCCTCGCAGAGCGGCAAAAGCTCTCAGCAAAACGTACCCATGAAGTACGTCATAAAGCCACAGAATCCAAAATCCGCGCTGCGTGCCGTTCTCTGCATAGCCAGGCTAAACCTTTAGCGATCGCTACCATTGCCGCCCTATCAGGGATCACCAGGCAGACGGTGGCCAAGTACCGTCATGTCATTAACGAGACACGCTCGAATGTTGTTGTAGCGCTGCAACCGCCCCTCACGACGTCGACCTCTGCAGCACCGAAAACACCAGGCTGGCCGAGCCAGGTCAGCAAATCTACGTGTGTTAAGCATGGTGCCAATCAGATACCTGCTGGTGGGGTTTCGAGCCCGAAGGGGGAGATGCACCCCGCCCTGCTTGTTTTGATCGATCCTTTGATTGTCTCAAGTGATAGTTCGTAACCATGACAGGGAGTGTTTAGGCACACTGAGCCCCTTGATCACCAGAAACATTCGTCTTTGTTAAGTCTGCATATGTACGTACGTACGTATGTTTGTTACCATGATCCTATGAGCTTCGTCACGACGCTCACCTGGCGGCTACCAGGTCAATGTTCTAGGAGCAGGTATCATATGAACCAGTTACAAATGGGGTTGTTCTTTGATGAATCCAGTGTCGATATCGCTGTTAGCGAATCTGGATCTTGGAATTTCCCCTCTTTCAATCTCCGTGATTATCAACTGCTTGTGACCGAGGCGCGGGCACACATTTCTTCCGTTCCACAGGAATTGATGCCCTTCTTTCTTCTCGGTGTTGAGGCTAGTGAGCAATCGCTGTCCCAAGCATCCACCGATGATCAGCGGCCTTCTCAGTGGCGCGCTGTTGCGCACTTTAATGACAGCATGTGGCTCGAATTGAACGCCGTGGCAACAAGCTTTGAAGGTTCAGGTGCGGAATGCAAGGTTCGTACTGCACCTCGATCCAAGGTGATAGGCGTCTATGTGGAAGGTGTAGGTTCAATCATCGTTCACGGATGGTTGAGTACCGGTGATTGCCGCTACTGGGCCGAGTTTCTGCCTTGGCGTTCCTGCTTCTTTCGGCCCAGTTTTCGTGACGGTGTTTCTGTCATTCCTGAGGTGTACTGCAGGTGGGAAAATGCCGTGTCATGCATGCAGTTCTCCTCAGCCGGCGACAAGGTTCCGTCTGTCCCCACAGTCAAGGTAAACGGCCGTGAGTATGTCGTTACCAGCGCGGTTTACAGTCGAGAATATCGTGAAGGCGAAGCATGGGCTTTCGTTCGACTTCGCGACTGGGCAGGATCGAGCTTCACCTATGACCAGAACATCAAAGAAATGGAGGCTGGAAGGAAAGAGCGTGGTGATCAGCGTGGTACTTTGGCTAAAATCCGCGGAGAAATCTGTGTGCTCTCCGAGATGGTCATTTTAGCGGATCACTCATCTTTGTAGATCCGAGGTAAAACAAAGCCCAGACGGCGGCTACCGATCTGGGCTTCTACCAGGGTGAACTCGTCTAGGAGCGTCTGGATTCTTCCATGATAGCGATTCCCCGACGACACCTCAACAGAGTGCGGCTGCACGGTCCGCCATTCAGTTCCCATGTAGACTGCAGTGATCCAGAGAAGAAGATTCAGCTATGAGTGATGAAGGCGAAAAGAAACCCAAACGCGGCCGTAAACCGAACCTGGTCCCTTACGTTCAGACGGACATGTTCCAGGCCAATATGGTTGAGTGGCCGGTGAAAGACGACCTGGCCAGTATGGAGTTTCCACTTTTCTCTTTGTCCACAATTCCTGATACCGCCATCCGCGAGTATCACCAGCCAGGTACCAACAAGCGCGTACGAATCATTCCTCCCGTAATCGGCGCCGCAACGGTTTTCGATAAAGATCTGCTGTTGTTCATCGGATCCCAAATTATCGAAGGTCGGAAAGCGGGTTTGCCGATTTCAAACACGGTCAAATTTGACTCTTATGATTTTCTCATCGGCACAGGTAGGGAGCCAGGAGGAAATGCTTACGTGAACATTCTGGACATGCTCCGGAGGCTCAAGGGTACGCAGATCGAGACAAACATCGTCACCGGTGGCGAGGAGCAAACCAAGGGTTTTGGCTGGATACATGACTACACCATCACCAAAAAGACCGGAAACGGCAAGGGTGTTCTTGAAGGCATCGTTCAGATATCAGACTGGATGTACAAAGCCCTCCTCCACTATGAGGTTTTGACGATTGACCGGCGCTATTTCGCTTTGAGGATGCCCCTAGAGCGTCGTTTGTATGAGCTTGCTCGCAAACATGTTGGTAACAAGCCAATTTGGAAGGCAGATATCGTGCTAATGCAGCAAAAATGCGGTTCTACGCAAGATCTGCGTTATTTCAGGGCTGATGTGCGCAAGATCATTAAACGTGACTCGTTACCTGATTACAGAATGGCTTTGGATACGAGCTGTAAGCCTCATAAGATCGTGTTCTACACCAGGAACACCAAGCTTTTGTCCGATGAGCTTGTCGCTTCTGATAAAGCTGCTTGGTTTGAAACGCTGGAGCGATTTAAGCCCGCATAGTCGTATATCGCCGACATTCAGGGCTGCAGATGCAGCCTTTTTCTTTGCTCGTTGTTTACATACGTACGTACGTACGTATAATGAGCAGGCAGCTTAATCGAGCTGCACCCGGCGGCTACCGGGGAAGAATGAAGTCTAGGAGTCTGCAAATGAAGCGTATACCACTGCGATCTGTTGACCGTGATGACACCCAGCACCTGCAAGATGAAATTGAGAAACTTCAATCGGCACAAAACGTCATGCTGGAAGCGAACCGGGCTTTGGAACTGGGTGATGAGCTAACCCTAATTCGTTTAGGGCTAGACCCTGCTCGAATCGCTGAGCTAGAGCAGCGTCACCTGGCTGGTAAAAAGGGGTTTCCAGACTATGTGATTCGCAATCTATCCCACACCATCCAGCAGCTGCAAGATTACCGTAGAGCATCTGGTCAGCACCGTTCCGACAAGGAAGAGCAAACTGAGTAGGCAGTCGTACTTTGTGTACGTACGTATGTATTTGCGTACGTGCGTACATGTATAATAGCTACTTGTGACCAGTCAAATTTTGAGGAACATGTATGAAGGCTCAACCATCCGCTGCAACCCAAAAGGGTGAAGCCCCTACCCGATCCCACAAGACTATTAGCCTTCGTACAGATTTCAACGAACGCTTGCGCGACGAAGCTCATAAGCAAAAAACAACAGCCTCAGCGCTCATTGAAAAAGCCTTGGCTGAAATGTGGGGAATCCAACAATAAATTCTGGCCTATCGATTTAGATTAAGCTGTATGCCCAAATACTCAAAGCTTGAGCGATACGACGGGCTTTCGGGAAATGTCCCGGATCCTGTTATCGCTCAGATGGCTGGAACCACTACTGAAGCTGTCCGTGCTCGAAGAATCAAGCTCGGCAAACCTGCGTACTCCCCTCCCCCTCCTCACCAGGATGCCCTAGCGCTCCTTGTACCTTTTCTTGGCGTCTACCCCGCCACAATGCTCGCACGTGCGGCTAAAGTTCCTCTTCAGCAAGTCTCAAAACTCATCCAGTCTTTAGGAATAACACCGTACCAACAACCTCGACCCGATATTGCGGCTTACGATCATATGCAGGGTAAGCAACCGGACCAGGAGCTTGCAGACATCATTGGGTGTTCAAAAGAGGCTGTCAGGCAAAGGCGTGTCCATCTGGAAATTGAGTCTTATCGAGACATGATTAGACGAACAACCAGAACAGCAAAATAGCTCGAAATCTCAAGCAGTGTTGCTACTAGCAACAAACGCCTAAATACGTACGTACGTATGTACATGCATACGCGTATAGGTTAAAATTCTCTCCACGAATTGGTGACAGTGGCGGCTACCACTGTGCTGCTTTGAAAAAAGGTCTAGGAGCGAATTGCATGGGTTCTGGGTACGACTTGGATTCAATGGTTTCGGCATTTCAAGAATCACAAGCTTTTGAAAATTCGATTGGGATTCACCATCTTTTCGATCATCCATCGAAGGGAGATGTAGTCCGCTTGGCTGATAAGGTCCAAGGGTTTATGAAGCCCGCGCATGCCCGTGATCGTATAGAGGCATGGATTGATCATGCTAGAAGCCAAGCTGCTTGCAGGGAAAACAGTGACAAAGTGGTGCTCTCGCTTTTCGATACCTCAGGTGAATGGTCCCGGCCTTGGGAAGAAGCCGGCTACCAGGTCTACCGCTTCGACATTCAAGACAATCCTGAGCTCGGTGACGTGAACAACTTCAATGTCGAGTTCTTCATAGAGTGGTTCGGCGATTTCTACGGCCTTGAGGTATTCGCGATTCTTGCCGCTTGTCCTTGCACAGACTTCGCTCGTTCAGGCTGCAGGCATTTCGGTGGTAAGGATCTGGATGGCCGAACCCAAGCCTCCGTCGAACTCGTTCACCAAACCCTTCGGTTAATCGAATACTACAAACCAGCATTATGGGCTGTAGAAAATCCAGTTGGCCGTATCGAAAAATTAGGAGGGCTCCCGGGTTGGAGACTTTCATTCGATCCGTGCCACGTTGGAGATCCCTATACGAAGAAGACCTTGATCTGGGGTCGTTTCAACGCAGACCTTCCTGTTGCTCCGGTCATGCCTGTTGAGGGCTCCAAAATGCACCTCAAGTACGGAGGCCGGAGCCTCGCGACAAAAAACGCAAGAAGCGTAACCCCCGAGGGATTTTCGTACGCTTTCTTCATGGCAAATAATCAACTTGATAACCCTCAATTTGCCCTACGTGCGAAGTACGATCGTCTTTCGTCGCGACTTTTGGGGCAGGCCATTGACGCGGGTTTGAAACCTCATGAGATCAGCGAGCTCATCGACGACGCATACCTTATGGATCTTGATGACAACAAGGCCCACTTCCTGCTGAGCAAGGCTGTGTCTTTGCGCGGCGTTAGCCTAGATAGCTTCGTGGATGAAGGCGGGCAGGTAGCAATGAGCTTCTAGAGCTGGTTCGTTCTTGCCCGGTTTTATGCTGGGCAGAGCGGGTTTGTTGCTACTAGCAACAAGTCAATTCAGCTTAAATGGCTAAAACCATAAATATTCCTGAATTCTACTGTTTACAAGCAGTATTCATGAACTATAATCAATTCTCAACCTACAGAAGGGCATTCACATGAACTCAACCGAAGAATCTCAGCTGGAGCTACAGAGTTTTGTCGACTTTGGAGGCTTAACTTTTTCTCCGCAGTTTGCCGCTGAGTGCTTTGGGCTGACGACCAGGCGACTGAAGGACATTGAAGAAGAGAATGGTGTTGAGATTCGTCGTGTTCCTCGTGGCACCTCTACTGCGCGGGTTTATGGACTCGCCGACCTATTCGCTATCGCAGCCCTACGTCGACGCTTGGGACACTCGAAAGGTCTACCGCGCCAAATCGTTGCTTCGACATTTGTACCAAAAGGCGGCACGGCTAAAACAACTACGGCTGTTAACCTGGCGCTGTCTGCTCAGTTCGCTGGACTGAAAACTCTGATCATCGATAACGACCCTCAGGGCGATACATCCAGCATGCTGGGCTACGACCCTGATTTGGGGCCGGAGGATTTGACCGAGATGGGTATTCCTCAGGATCGACTTGTAGACGGTCATCTTGGAAACCTGATCAGTCCTCTGTTGCGCATGCGTGCATTTGATCCGAAAACGCTTGATGAGGTCATCAAGAAGCCGTTTGGTGAGGATGGCATTCACCTGATTCCTGCAGATTCCTACATCGAGGATTTAGGTGTTGCCCTGGACGCTTCAAACAACCCCGATATGTGGTATGCCCGCTGGATTGAACAGGCCAAGACCGGCCAAATACCTGGCTGTGATCTTTCGAGCTATGACCTGATCATCTTTGATAATGCCCCTGCCGGTTCACGTTTGACCAAAAATTCAGTAGCAGCTAGCGACTTACTTCTGTGTCCGATCCGAATGGACAAGTTTTCATTCCGCGCTCTTCTTCGGTTGAACGATTGGTGCGCCCGATTTGCACGGGAATACAGCTACGCACCCAAATTGCTTGCGATCCCGACGATGTTTATCCGAAATCGCCCGTCTCTAATCAATAACCTTTTCCGGCTCAATGAGCTTTTTCCTGGCCGGGTAACGGAAGAAAAAATCTATGTCTCTGAGGAGTATGCCAAGTCACTGGATGACGGTATTCCCCTGCTGCTGTGGAAAGGGGCTACCTCAAAAAGTCTTGGTCCAGTCCGAAGCGTACACCGCGAAATCCTCAGCAAAATCCGGGAAATCGCTTCGGTCTGAGTTGTTGCTAGTAGCAACAAAAGAAAACCCGTGTTGCTACTAGCAACACAGAATGTTGGAGACGCACCACATGAAATCAAACGATTACCCTGGAAAACCTAAAACTGGCGTCGTTGGCCTTCGCAAGCCAGCAGAGATTCCTCAAGGAACTCCATCCAGCGCGCAGGGGAGGGCAGCAATGCTCCAAATGCTGGATGAAAAGGCCCAGGAGCCGTTGGTTGGTGAGTTTATAGGCAAGGACCAAACCCTAGAGGAGGTCTATGTCTCAAGCATCGATGTTTCGCCATACCAGCCTCGGTTAGTGTTTGACGAGGTGGCAATCTCGCTACTTGTAGAATCAATTCGTGAAATTGGTCTGGGCAAACCAATTCTTGTAAGACCCCTACCTAACGGCCGAAACGAGCTCGTTGGGGGTGAGAGACGCTGGAGAGCTGTCACTATCTTGGGATGGGACAGAATAACGGCTGTTGTGAAGCCAATGAGTGACGACATGGCAATGTTGCTCGCTCTGGCTGACAACGAGCATGAAGAGTTGACTGACTATGAGCTTGCTCGTAGTTACGACCGCTACCTTCAAAATGGTAATGATAAGAGCCAAAGCGCCATTGCACGTCGCTTGGGGATCAACCGTTCTGTAGTAAGTCGGTGCCTGGACCTTATGAAGCTCCCGACGTCTATACGCCAAGTACTTGATCAGCATCCGGGTCTGATTACTGCCAATTACGCTAAAAAGTTTGTAGATTTAGCGGAGCAGGATGTTCACATCGTCGAGAGACAGGTGCTGAGCATGGTCGAAAAAGGTACCAAGCAGGAACAAGCACTCCGCCAAATTGCCGTGAAAATTGCTGCATGTTCTAATCAAGGTCGTCCGGCATTTGTTCCGCGCCCGGTAGCTGGAATTGGAACAATTAAACTTTCCGGTCAAAAGCTGGAATTGAAGTGTGAAAAAGGAATAGATCCAAACTTACTAATGCAGGAGTTTGAAAACTTTTTGAATAACTTTGATCGTAGCAAACTTGCCGCAAAGGAAGCGGAGTAGGGAACATGAATAAAGGGATATTAAGAATGAAAGCGTTATTGGAACATCTTGCATGTATAGCCGCAGTATGTGCACTGCTTTTAGGTTTGTTGTTTTACCTGGAGCACAGAAAGGAAGTCATAGCCGCTGTAGATGATGAGAGGCATGATCGTTGCCTCAAAGAGGCTTTGAATCCTCCTCCTCCATTCAAGCACAGCTTGGATTGCGTAGGATGGCAGCGCATAAGGTCTGATATCCCCCTTCCTGCGCAAGGTTGAAATGATATGGGAACACAGACGCGAATGCTGTTTGGTGACGAAGCTGATGCTCATGCCTATTGGGCAACGCGAGAATGGAAAACATTTGCGGTAGACCTTGTTGCGGGCTCGGGCCCAAAGCGCAAGGTCATCCACACCATGTATGTACGTGCCAGAGACGAGGATGGAGCAAGGATGTGCGCAAGGGAGAATGATGTAGCCCGGACTCCGAAACTCACCTACGTGCCGAGGCTGGCCGGCCCCCGTGAGCTTGGCTGCACGGCATCGTAAGGTAGAGCGGCTGTGAAATGTCCGTCCTAAGGGTTATCAACTACCTGCAGCTCACCTTCCATAGTTGGTTGAAATCCGTCATATAGCTCGGGCTGAGGTAATCTCTGCGCATACCCCATTCGGGTTCTGCCGGAACAGCTGCAGTGCGTAGGCATTCTCGACCCCAGCGCCGGTTAACCTGGTCCATAACGAGCATTAAGGCCTCAGACCGCGCTGGCTGATTGATCGTGAACAGATCATCAGTGAATTCCCCTCGGCGACGCAAATCGATCAGAAGAATCTCTGCTTTGCTGTACCTCATCCCCTCCCGAAAGATGGTTTCTAAACCTCGAAGCGCAGCGCCGGTCAGTACGCGAGTATCATCTGTAGGGTAGGGGAGGGTACACGTGATTCCCTGAGCGTACTTCGGATCATCGCCGAAGAAGGAAGTCTGTATGGACACTCTCAGGACCGTGCACAGTGATTTTTGAGCCCTAAGTTTCCCAGCTGCTCGATGCACGTAACTGGCGACAGCCTCACGAAGCCCTTGCAGAGTGGTTACACGCTCACCAAAAGATCTACTGCAACAGATGGATTGTTTCGGTAATCCAACAGGCTCAAGGTCTAGGCACTGTTCCCCATTTAACTCACGGATCGTACGCTCCAGGACAACGGAAAACTTTTTTCCAAGCACTCGCGGGTCACACTGCGCTAACTCCCAGGCAGTTGTTATGCCGAGAGGTTGGAGGTTGTCTTTCATCCGCCGCCCGACCCCCCAAACCTCTTCCACCGGCATGCGCCTCAGGAGCCACTCCACGGCCTCCTTGGAGCGGAGGTCTACGACGCCACCAGTTTTGGCTTTCCACACCTTAGAGGCATGCTGGGCTGCTTTAGCGAGGGTTTTAGTGTGCCCCAGGCCAATGCCAACGGGGAGCGCTGTCCACTGCAGAACACGGGCTTGAATTGCCTTCGCTACATCTTTTAATGGCTCGGGCAAACCATCAAGTCTTACGAACGATTCATCGCAACTATAGGCTTCAACAGCCGGAGCAAGTGAGGAAATAGCTAAAGAAAGCCTGTGACTGAACTCGCCATATAAAGTGTAGTTGCTGCTAAAAACTGAAACATCGTGCTTTTCGATAAACGCTCGGATCTTAAAGAATGGTTCTCCCATTTTCAAACCCAGAGCTTTTGCTTCCTTACTTCGAGCGACTATGCAACCATCTGAGTTACTTAGAACAACAACTGGTTTGTTTTTTAATTCAGGTCTAAAGATGCGTTCTACGCTGCAATAAAACTCGTTGTTCTGGGGCTTGATAAACGTTAGGACATAAGTATTTTATAAACAACAAATTAGAAAATAATTATCGAATCGTTAGTTCAGGTCATAGGTTAGGGGGAGTAGATGGAGCTTCTGTGGGCTACTAAGT
>NZ_JAFLWU010000022.1:0-101930 GCF_017316265.1 Pseudomonas sp. Marseille-Q1929 | reverse complement strand
GACTTAGTAGCCCACAGAAGCTCCATCTACTCCCCCTAACCTATGACCTGAACTAACGATTCGATAATTATTTTCTAATTTGTTGTTTATAAAATACTTATGTCCTAACGTTTATCAAGCCCCAGAAGAAAGAATTTTGCGCTTTCCATGAAGCCCAGCTGTGGCTGCATGGCGAAGGCCAGCCGGAGCCGGTGGACGCTGATGCGGTCCTGGGTTTTCGTTTGGAGCAGTGGGATTTGGAACTGGCTTACCGTCCAGGCGACTTCGTGCAAGTCAACGCCGGGGTCAACGCCGCGATGGTTGCCCAGGCCCTGGAATGGCTGGCGCCACAGCCCGATGAGCGGGTGCTGGACCTGTTTTGCGGCCTGGGCAACTTTGCCCTGCCACTCGCCAAACAAGTGCGCGAAGTGGTGGCGGTGGAGGGTGTGCAGACCATGGTGGACCGGGCGGCTCTGAATGCCGTCAGCAACAATTTGCATAATGCGCAGTTTTTTCAGGCCGATTTGTCCCAGCCTTTGACCGACGCAGAATGGGCCAAACAGGGCTTTTCTGCGGTACTCTTGGACCCACCCCGTGACGGTGCCCAAGAGGTTGTGCGCAAGCTCGCCACCCTGGGGGCCAAGCGCCTGGTGTATGTGTCCTGCAACCCGGCGACGCTGGCGCGGGACACGGTTGAGTTGGTCAAGCAAGGCTACCGGCTAAAACGTGCCGGGATCCTCGACATGTTTCCGCAAACCGCGCATGTCGAGGCCATGGCGTTATTTGAAGCGGGCTAGGATGCCCGTTTAATCCGACTGGCCTGCGTTCTCCAGGGCCTGTGACCTGCCAGGGAGTTCGCAGTAAAAGGTCGGCGATGATATTGGCGCATTCAAGGTGCGTCGTAGGGAAGGTAAGAGAGATGGTACAGGTGAGAGCACACCAGCCGATCAACACCGACGGCAGTATCAACCTGGAGGCATGGCTGGACCATGCCATCAGTGTCGATCCGGCACTGGACCGTGAAGCATTGAAAGCCGCCTGCGAGTTCGCGCGTGAGGCCGAGCAGCAAGACAATGCGGCGAAAAACCTGTGGGCCGAAGGCACTTCCAGCTTTCGCACCGGGCTTGAGATCGCCGAGATCCTGGCCGATCTCAAGCTGGACCAGGACTCGCTGATCGCCGCCGTGCTCTATCGCGGCGTGCGTGAAGGGCATATCGCGTTGCCGCTGGTTAGCCAGCGTTTCGGCGCCGTGGTGGCCAAGCTGATCGACGGCGTGCTGCGCATGGCCGCTATCAGCGCCAGCCTCAGCCCGCGCCAGTCGATGGTGCTGGGCACCCAGGGCCAGGTCGAGAACCTGCGCAAGATGCTGGTGGCGATGGTCGACGACGTACGCGTCGCCCTGATCAAGCTGGCCGAACGCACCTGCGCGATCCGTGCGGTGAAAACCGCCGACGACGAAAAGCGCAACCGCGTCGCCCGCGAGGTCTTCGACATCTACGCGCCGCTGGCGCACCGCCTGGGTATCGGCCATATCAAGTGGGAGCTGGAGGACTTGTCCTTCCGCTACCTCGAACCCGACCAATACAAACAGATCGCCACCTTGCTGCATGAGCGGCGGCTCGACCGCGAGCGCTTTATCAGCGACGTGATGGGCCAGTTGCGCGCCGAGTTGCAAGCCACCGGCGTTGATGCCGACATCAGCGGCCGCGCCAAGCACATCTATTCCATCTGGCGCAAAATGCAGCGCAAGGGCTTGGCCTTCAGCCAGATCTACGACGTGCGCGCCGTGCGGGTGCTGGTGCCGGAAATGCGCGACTGCTACACCGCGCTGGGCATCGTCCACACCCTGTGGCGGCATATTCCCAAGGAGTTTGACGACTACATCGCCAACCCCAAGGAGAACGGCTACCGCTCGCTGCACACCGCCGTGATCGGCCCCGAAGGCAAGGTGCTGGAAGTGCAGATCCGCACCCACGCCATGCACGAAGAGGCCGAGCTGGGCGTGTGCGCGCACTGGCGCTACAAGGGCACCGACGTCAAGGCCGGGTCCAACCAGTACGAAGAGAAAATCTCCTGGCTGCGCCAAGTGCTGGAATGGCACGAAGAACTCGGCGACATCGGCGGCCTCGCCGAACAGCTGCGGGTGGATATCGAGCCGGACCGGGTCTACATCTTCACGCCTGATGGCCACGCCATCGACCTGCCCAAGGGCGCGACGCCGCTGGACTTTGCCTACCGCGTCCACACCGAGATCGGCCACAACTGCCGGGGCGCCAAGATCAACGGGCGCATCGTGCCGCTCAACTACAGCCTGCAAACCGGTGAACAGGTCGAGATCATCACCAGCAAGCACGGTACGCCGAGCCGCGACTGGCTGAACCCGAACCTGGGCTACATCACCACGTCGCGGGCGCGGGCGAAGATCGTGCACTGGTTCAAGTTGCAGGCGCGCGACCAGAACGTCGCCGCCGGCAAGACCCTGCTCGAACGCGAACTGGCACGCCTGGGCCTGCCGCAGGTGGACTTCGACAAGCTGGCCGAAAAGGCCAACATGAAGATCGCCGAAGACATGTTCGCCGCCCTGGGTGCCGGCGACCTGCGCCTGGCGCAACTGGTCAACCTGGCGCAACAGCTGGTCGAACCGGAACGCGGCAGCGAGCAACTGGAGCTGATCCCGCGCAAAGCCACCGGCTACAAGCCCGGCAAGCGTGGCGATATCCAGATCCAGGGCGTGGGCAACCTGATGACGCAAATGGCCGGCTGCTGCCAGCCGTTGCCGGGCGACGCCATCGTCGGCTACATCACCCAGGGCCGTGGCGTGAGCATTCACCGCCAGGACTGCGCCTCGGTGCTGCAACTGGGCGGGCGTGAGCCGGAGCGCATCATCCAGGTCAGCTGGGGCCCGGTGCCGGTGCTCACCTATCCGGTGGACATTGTGATTCGGGCCTACGACCGTTCCGGCTTGCTGCGTGACGTGTCCCAGGTGCTGCTCAATGAGCGCATCAACGTGCTGGCGGTCAACACCCGCTCGAACAAAGAGGACAACACGGCGTTGATGTCCCTGACCATCGAGATCCCGGGGTTGGACGCGTTGGGGCGGTTGTTGGGGCGGATTTCGCAGTTGCCGAACATCATTGAGACGCGGCGTAACCGCACACCTTGAAGTGTGGGCTGCGGGCTTCTGTGGGAGCTGGCTTGCCTGCGATTGCATCACCTCTGTATTACTGAAACACCGAGGTGTCTGCATCGCAGGCAAGCCAGCTCCCACATTTGATTTTCAGTGTTCTGGAAATATGGGCAGAGATTGACCGATGTATTCACTAGACGACCTGCTGCACCTGATGAACCGCCTGCGCGACCCGCAATACGGTTGCCCGTGGGACATCAAGCAAACCTACGCCACCATCGTCCCGCACACCCTGGAAGAAGCCTATGAAGTCGCCGACGCCATCGAGCGCGGTGATTTCGATCACCTGCAAGGCGAGTTGGGCGACCTGTTGTTCCAGGTGGTGTATTACAGCCAGTTGGCACGGGAAGAAGGGCGTTTCGAATTCGCTGGGGTGATCGACAGCATCACGCGCAAGCTGATCCGTCGTCATCCTCACGTGTTTCCCACCGGCGACCTGTATGCGCCGCTGGATATCCCGCAACTGAGTGAAGAGCAGGTCAAGGAACGTTGGGAGCAGATCAAGGCCGAGGAGCGTGCGGAAAAATCCGACGCGCCGGAGCAGCTCTCCCTACTGGATGATGTTCCTACAGCATTGCCGTCCTTGTCCCGCGCGGCCAAACTGCAAAAGCGCGCCAGCCAGGTGGGATTTGACTGGCCGTCGGCGTTGCCAGTAGTGGACAACGTGCGCGAAGAGCTCGATGAAGTGCTCGAAGCCATGGCCGATAACGACCCGGCGGCTATCGCTGATGAAGTCGGCGACCTGCTCTTTGCCGCGGTCAACCTGGCCCGCCATCTCAAGGTCGACCCGGAAACCGCGCTGCGTGGCGCCAATGCCAAGTTCGAGCGACGTTTCCGATTTATCGAACAGGCATTGCGCGACACGCATCAACCCATAGAAGATTGCACCCTCGAAACGTTGGACGCCCTGTGGGGCGAAGCCAAACGCCAGGAAAAGAACATGTCCAGCTGCGGTTGAGCGGCTGCCTAAGTGAGTAAGCACCATGAGCATTTCCCTTCGCGATCAGTTACTCAAAGCAGGTCTGGTCAACCAAAAGCAGGCCAAGCAGGTCGGCAAAGAGAAGCAGAAGCAGCAGCGCCTGGTCCACAAGGGCCAGATCGAGGCCGATGACACCCAGGCCCGCCTGGCCCAGGAAGCGCAGGCCGAGAAGGTCAAGCGCGACCAGGAACTGAACCGCCAGCAGCAGGAAAAAGCCGAGGCCAAGGCCCGCACGGCCCAGGTCAAACAGTTGATCGAGACTTCGCGCCTGCCGAAGCTGACCACCGAGGACTACTACAACTTTGTGGATGACAAGAAGGTCAAGCGCCTGTCGGTCAACACCTTGATGCGCAACAAGCTGAGCAACGGCTCGCTGGCGATCGTGCACCACGGTGGCAGTTATGAGGTGATCCCGCGTGAAGCGGCGCTGAAGATCCAGGAGCGTGCGCCAGAGCGTATCGTGCAGCTCAATATCCTGACGGAAAGCCAAGTGCCGGATGAGGATGATCCGTACGCCGCCTACCAGATCCCTGACGATCTGATGTGGTAAGGCTGTAGAAACAACAAACCCCGCTCAAAAGGCGGGGTTTTTGTTGTTGGGTACTCCGGCTGCGTGGGCTGGAGTACCTATAGGATTTCGCTGCTCAGGAGCTCTCTGCCTGACGTTTCATCTCAAGTGACTCCAGCTCGTTCTTATAATTATGAGCGTCACTCTCGTTGTGAAACATGCCGACCAGCAGGTCTTGTTGGTGTACATCCCAGATGTGAATCCCATGGCCCAGCGCTTCGTGGGACATATGTGCATCGTCGCGTTCAGTTACTTTTACAGTCATCTGCTTGCTCCAATCTCTGGTGGGTCTGCGGCAAGTCGTCGCAGGCCTCTTTTATATGTTTTGTTAGCTTGCTAAGTAAACCGACTTTTCGCGCAACTATTCATTGCAGGAACTGCAACAGTGCTGCAGGCCTTGAGAATTGGGGGTTTGTGTTGTGGGGGCTGGAGTTTTATGACAGAAGTTTCATGTTCTGAGGCCACTGCCGCCATCGCAGGCAAGCCAGCTCCCACAGGGGAATGCATTCCAAATGTGGGAGCTGGCTTGCCTGCGATGGCGTCAGAAGCTTCTGTACAAAACCATCAGGCAAAAAAAAGCCCCGCATTCAGCGAGGCTCTTTAGTTCATTAGCCCATCAGCTACCTTTGACAGCCTTGCCGTCAACGGTGCCGTCTTGCAGCATGATGTTGTATTCCTTGCCGTCAGTTTCTACCTGACGCAGTGCAACCAGGATGCCGCCCTGGTCCTTGGCGAACCACATCTGGGTAATGCGTTTGCTTTGCGTCGGGTCACGCACGCGCTCAACCTTGATCGCGTCAATGGAGCCGACCTTGGTCTGGACCTTTTCCGGGCCGATCACGCGGAAGTCGTAGGTATCGACGTCGGTACCTTCCACCACGTTGTAGCTCATGCTTTTTTTGCCGGCTGCCACGTCACGTTGCAGGGCCAGTTGGTAGGTCGACTTGTCGAGCATGCCGCTTTGCAGCGCTACGTTGACCGGGTCTTTGTTTTCAAAACCGGTGACTTTCTTGGCGGTTTGGTCGAAGTCCAGGTTGATCTTCTTCGCCTTGCCCAGGCCACCGCGTTCGAAGGTGTAGCTCTTCGGTTGCAGGGTGTCCTTGTCAAATACGATGACGCTGGTTTCGGTCAGGCTGGCGATCATCATCGAAGCCTTGAAGTTCAAGGTCCAGGTGCCATCGCCATTCTTGGCCAGGCTGCGTTCAGCCGAGCCACTCATGGGCAACTGTTTCCAGTCGGCGGTGTAGCTGACGGAGAAAGGGTGAAGGTCTGCCGCTTGCACCGCAGGCAAGGCAAACAGAGCAAAAGCGAAGAGCAAGGCGCGACGCATAAAATCTCCTAGGTTCGAATCAAGTGGCCGCTGGCCGCGAGTAACTGACCGTCCAATAATGCACCCTGGTCACCAAGAATCAACCGCCCCTCGGCAAACCAGCGTACAGCCAACGGGTAAATCCTGTGTTCCTGGGTGTGAACCCGTTGCGCAAGGGTCTGCGCTGAGTCTTCAGACTCTACCGGAACCACTGCCTGTACGACCAGAGGCCCGCCATCGAGTTCCTCGGTGACGAAGTGCACGCTGCAGCCATGCTCGCTGTCGCCGGCGTCGAGCGCCCGCTGGTGCGTGTGCATGCCTTTGTACTTGGGCAGCAGGGAAGGGTGGATATTGAGCAGGCGCCCGTCGTAGTGGCGCACGAAATCAGCGCTGAGGATGCGCATGAAACCGGCCAGGACCACGAGTTTGGGGTTGAAGGCGTCGATCAGTTCGATCAAGGCGGCATCGAAGGCCTCGCGGCCCTCGAAAGCCTTGTGATCCAGGGAGCGGGTGTCGATACCCGCGTCCCTGGCGCGTTGCAGGCCGTAGGCGTCGCTGCGGTTGGAGATCACCGCAGCAATGCGCACCGGGCTGTCGCCGGTGCGCGTGCTGTCGATCAGGGCCTGCAAGTTACTGCCGGTGCCGGAGAGCAGCACCACGACATCACAGGTCTGGGACATCAATGAGCCTTGAGGTTCTTCAGTTCGACCTGGGCTGCGCCTTCTGGAGCAGTGGCGATCTGGCCGATGACCCAAGGCTGCTCGCCCGCTTCACGCAGGACGTTCAGCGCGGTTTCAACGTGCTCTTGCGCCACGCAGATCACCATGCCTACGCCGCAGTTCAGCACGCGGTGCATTTCGGTTTCGTTGACGTTGCCTTTCTCTTGCAACCAGTCGAAGACCGCAGGACGCTGCCAGCTGGCCACGTCGACGATGGCCTGGGCGCCTTTTGGCAGGACGCGCGGGATGTTGTCCAGCAGGCCGCCACCGGTGATGTGGGCCATGGCTTTAACCGCGCCAGTGTCCTTGATCAGCTTGAGCAGGGGCTTGACGTAGATGCGGGTCGGGGCCATCAGCAGGTCGGTCAGTGGCTTGCCGTCGAGCTGGATGTTTTCGATGTCGGCGCCGGACACTTCGATGATCTTGCGGATCAGCGAGTAGCCGTTGGAGTGCGGGCCGGACGATGGCAGGGCGAGCAGGGCGTCACCGGCAGCAACCTTGGAGCCGTCGATGATCTCGGCTTTTTCGACAACGCCGACGCAGAAGCCGGCCAGGTCGTAGTCTTCGCCTTCGTACATGCCTGGCATTTCAGCGGTTTCGCCGCCGACCAGGGAGCAACCCGACAGTTCGCAGCCAGCGCCAATGCCGGTCACTACCTGGGTAGCGGTCTCGACGTTGAGCTTGCCGGTGGCGTAGTAGTCCAGGAAGAACAACGGCTCGGCGCCGCATACCACCAGGTCGTTTACGCACATGGCCACCAGGTCGATGCCGATGCTGTCGTGCTTGTTCAGGTTCAGCGCCAGGCGCAGCTTGGTGCCCACGCCGTCGGTGCCGGAGACCAGCACAGGCTGTTTGTAGCCAGCCGGGATCTCGCAGAGGGCGCCAAAACCGCCCAGGCCGCCCATGACTTCGGGGCGCGCAGTGCGCTTGGCGACGCTCTTGATGCGTTCGACCAATGCTTCACCGGCGTCGATGTCTACACCGGCGTCCTTGTAGCTCAGGGAGGGTTGCTTGCTCATGATCCAGGCCTTTAGGGGGGATTCAGGGGTAACGACCGAGCGGGCAGGCGCTTTTGGTAAAAGGCCCAGCCGTTGACGGTCTGCGAAGGCGCGCGATTTTATCAGGCTTGAGGGGCAGCGGCCATCCTCGGGCCGACGGGCAGGGCGATATAGCTTAAAAAAGCCGATTAAAAAAATGCTAATCGGCTCTGCCTTGGTGCGTATTAAGGTATAGCCTTGAACCCGCTATCGTTATGACAGTACGAAAACTTACCAAGACCCTGTGAATGTTTTACCGGTCGCTGTGGTCACAGCCTTGCGCAACCGAGTTCACGCGGTCTGTTCCAGCCGCTAAATTTGTCGTTCGGGAATCTTTCATGCGTCTGTGTAAATTCTTCTTTGTAGGCTGCTTGTCGTTGGTCAGCCTGGCGAGTCATGCCGAAACCCTCAATGGCCTCTATCAAGTACTTGAACCGGTCAGCAGCCAGTCGCCACAAGAGCGCGACCAGGCGACCCAGCGCGCCGTGCAGACCCTGGTAATCCGCCTCACCGGCGACGCCAAGGCGGCCGACGGCCCGGGCCTTGCGGCGATTCGCAAGGACCCGCAACAAATCATCAGCCAATACGGCTACGACGCCGGCCCGCCCGAGAGCTTGCAAGTGGATTTCGACCCGGTGACGACCGACCGTGTCTTGCGTGACGCCGGCCTGTCGATCTGGGGCAGCAATCGGCCATCGATCCTCGGCTGGTGGCTGAACGACTCCACCGAAGGCAGCAGCCTGGTGGGCGATGGCCAAAGCGTCGCCCAGGCCTTGCGTCGCGCGGCGCAACACCGAGGCTTGCCGTTGCGCCTGCCGTTGGGTGATCTGGACGAACAGGTGGTCGCCACTGCGCCGAATCTGGAAAGCGCCGACGCCACGCCACTGCGCGCCGCCTCTGAGCGCTACGGCGCGGATGCCTTGCTGGCGGTGCATGCGCGGCAGGAAGGCAATCAATGGCAGGCCAAGTGGCGTTTGTGGTTGGGCGACAAGAGCGAGCAGGGCAGCGTCCAAGGTGCCGATACCGCTGCCGTGGCCGATGCGGTGATGTTGGCCGTCAGCCAGAAGCTGGCGCCGCGCTTTGCGGTCAAACCTGGCGTCAGTGCCGAACAGCTGCTGGAGGTGCAGGGCATGACGCTGGAGCGCTACGCCGCCCTGGGGCATTTGCTCGAACCGTTTGGTGGTCAGCCGCTGCTGGTGGATGGCGATCGTATTGTTTACCGGGTCAACGGCAGTGCCGAGCAGTTGCGCAGCCAGTTGAGCCTGGCCAAATTGCAGGAGGTTGCGCCGGGTGAAGTGCCGGCTGCGGCGGGTGGTGCTCCAGAACCGCAGGCGCAACTGCGCTTTCACTGGTAAACGTTCTTCCTTATATAGAAGCAATGGAGTGGTTTATGGCGGATACGCGTCGTTGGGTGTGGATTGGCGGGATCGTCCTGCTGTGTGCATTTGTTTTCTTGCTGCATTCGATCCTGACGCCGTTCTTGGTTGCGTTGCTGTTGGCCTATCTGTTTGATCCCGTGGTGGATCGCCTGGAGAAAGCCGGCTTGTCACGTACCTGGGGCGTGGTGGCGGTGTTCGCCCTGTTTACCTTGATCGTCACGGCCCTGGTGCTGGTGCTGGTTCCGATGCTGGCCAAGCAGCTGTTCCGTCTGTATGAGCTGGCGCCGCAGATGCTTGATTGGCTGCAACATACGGCGATGCCGTGGGCCCAGGCCAAGTTGGGGCTGTCGGATGGCTTCTGGAAGTTCGACAAGGTCAAGGCCGCAATCAGCGAGCATATGGGGCAGACCACCGACATCGTCGGCATGGTGCTCAGCCAGGCCACGGCGTCCAGCCTGGCACTGATCGGCTGGTTGACCAACCTGGTGCTGATCCCGGTGGTGGCGTTCTACCTGCTGCGTGACTGGGACATCATGATGGCCAAGATCCGCAGCCTGCTGCCGCGCAATCGCGAGGAGCGCATCGTCTCCCTGGCGGAGGAATGCCATGAAGTGCTCGGCGCATTCGTGCGTGGGCAGTTGTTGGTGATGCTGGCCTTGGGGGTTATTTATGCCGCTGGCCTGATGGCGATCGGCCTGGAGCTCGGCCTGTTGATTGGTCTGATCGCCGGTCTGGCGGCCATCGTGCCGTACATGGGCTTTGTGATCGGTATCGGTGCGGCGCTGGTGGCGGGGCTGTTCCAGTTCGGTGGTGACCTTTACCCGATGTTGGGGATTGTCGCGGTGTTCATGGTCGGCCAGGCCTTGGAAGGCATGGTGCTGACGCCTCTGCTGGTGGGGGACCGGATCGGCCTGCACCCGGTGGCGGTGATCTTTGCGATCCTGGCGGGCGGTGAGCTGTTCGGCTTTACTGGCATCTTGCTGGCGCTGCCGGTGGCGGCGGTGATCATGGTGCTGGTGCGCCATGTGCACGATCTGTACAAGGATTCGGATGTGTATACGGGCGTCGAAGACCCTGATCTGTAAACCTTGTGTCACAAACCCGGCCTGGCCGGGTTTGTTGTTTCTGGTGTCAAACAATTTGCGCAAAACCGGCAAGTTAACGCAAACCTTTGATTTTGCTTGTGGTCTGCTGCATTGTGCGCCCGGCTTCACGGGTATAAACTTTGCAAACTTTACACAGAGGCCACTAGCGGTTCGTTTGGAGCCGTTCAGTCAGCATGAAACCGATTCAGCTGCCCTTAGGTGTGCGTCTGCGTGACGACGCCACCTTTATCAACTACTACCCAGGCGCCAATGCCGCTGCACTCGGCTATGTCGAGCGGCTCTGCGAAGCCGACGCCGGGTGGACCGAAAGCCTGATCTATCTGTGGGGCAAACACGGCGTAGGGCGTACTCACCTGCTGCAGGCCGCGTGCCTGCGCTTCGAGCAGATGGGGGAGGCGGCGGTTTACCTGCCGCTGGCTGAATTGATGGATCGTGGCATCGGCATCTTCGACCACCTTGAGCAATACGAGCTGGTCTGCCTGGATGACCTGCAGGCGATCGCCGGCAAGGCGGAGTGGGAAGAGGCGCTGTTCCATCTGTTCAACCGCCTGCGTGACAGCGGCCGACGCTTGCTGATCGCCGCATCGACCTCGCCGCGCGAGCTGCCGGTCAAGCTGGCTGACCTCAAGTCGCGCCTGACCCTGGCCCTGATCTTCCAGATGCGCCCGCTCTCCGACGAAGACAAACTGCGCGCCCTGCAATTGCGTGCATCCCGTCGCGGCCTGCACCTCACTGACGAAGTCGGGCACTTTATCCTCACCCGTGGCACCCGCAGCATGAGCGCGTTGTTCGATTTGCTCGAACAGCTCGATCAGGCCTCCTTGCAGGCCCAGCGCAAGCTGACCATTCCCTTCCTCAAGGAAACCCTCGGCTGGTAGCCAGCCCTTTGTTTTCGGGGCTTTCGGCAAACTCCAGGCGCCAGAAAACCTGCGTTTGGGCCACTTTGGCCACGCAAAAGGCGCGTATAGGGTGTTAAGGGCTTAGATGTCATAGTCCAAACAAGAAGTCACATAGATCACGATTGAATTTGCAAATCGATGTGATAGAGGGCATAGTCTCGGCTTCTTTACACATCAGCCACGGTCGTGCCCATGCTAAATCGCTTCGCACCCCTCGTGCCTCTCGCACTCGTTACCCTGTTGTTTGGTTGCGCTTCCCACCCTCAACAGGTGGTTGAGCAGCAAAAACCCCAGGTTCAAAATCAGGCAAAATTCGTCGCTGCACAGTCTGCTTCTGTTTATGAAGAAGAGCTGGCGACTGAAAAGGAACTGGGCGCCTTCGCCGGCAACAAGCCTTACCAGCTTCCCGTCCTGGCCGACAGCATCCTCGAACGCGGCATGTCCCTGATCGGTACCCGTTACCGTTTCGGCGGTACCTCTGAAGCCGGTTTCGACTGCAGCGGTTTCATCGGCTACCTGTTTCGCGAAGAAGCTGGCATGAACCTGCCACGCTCCACTCGCGAGATGATCAACGTGAATGCACCGTTGGTCGCGCGCAACAACCTCAAGCCCGGTGATCTGCTTTTCTTCAGTACGGCTGGCCGTGGCCGCGTAAGCCACGCCGGTATCTACCTGGGCGATAACCAGTTTATCCACTCCAGCAGCCGTCGCAGTGGCGGTGTTCGAGTCGACAACCTGGGCGACAGCTACTGGAGCAAAACCTTCATCGAAGCCAAGCGTGCACTCGCCATGGCCCCGACCACGGTTACCGCTAGCAAGTAAACTTAAAGTGATACTTGAAGTTTGACGTGTAAGCGCTAGAATCCCTGGATATTGTTGTAATCCGTACGCGCGAGCTTTGCTTGCGCGTTCTGGTTTTCAGCGTTCGGCAGCGAAAGCCGCATCCAGACCAGGATTGTTCTGCACATGTCGACCTCGGCCCGCCTGATCCTCATTCTCTGCGCCGCGCTGCTCAGCGCCTGCGCCAGCCGCCCACCGCCTGCACCCTTAGCGGTGAAGCCCAAGCCGGTGTTCAACTACGCCACCCAGAATTTCTCGCCGGCAGCCGAAGACGTGCTCTTTCGCGCGCTGGGCCTGGTCGGCACGCCTTATCGTTGGGGCGGCAACACGCCGGACTCGGGCTTTGATTGCAGCGGCTTGATCGGCTTTGTGTTTCGTGACGCCGCCGGCATCTCCTTGCCGCGTACCACCCGTGAACTGATCGTGATGCGCGCGCAGGATGTCAGTGAGCAGAACCTGCAAACGGGTGACCTGCTGTTCTTCGCCACGGGCGGCGGCTCCCAAGTCAGCCACGCCGGGATCTACGTGGGCGAGGGCCGCTTCGTACACGCGCCGCAAACCGGCGGTACGGTGAAGCTGGACACCTTGTCCAAGGCGTATTGGCAGAATGCTTACCTGAGTGCCAAGCGCGTGTTGCCAGGGAATCTGGCGCGCAATCCCTGAATTGAATGCAGAGCTAAATGTGGGAGCGAGCAAGCCCGCTCCCACATTGGTTTGTGGTGGTCTTGAGGTGGGTTACTTAGCCGCTGAAACCCGCCACACCTTATTCCCCACATCATCTGCCACCAGCACCCCTCCCTGCTGATCAACCACCACGCCCACCGGCCGGCCCATGGCTTTCTCGTCTTTGTCGAGGAAGCCGGTCAGCACATCCACCGGCTGGCCCTTGGGCTGGCCAGCCTCGAACGGGACGAAGATCACCTTGTAACCACTGTGGGGCTTGCGGTTCCACGAGCCGTGCTGGCCGATGAATGCGCCACTAGTGAAAGGCGCAGGCAATTTGCTGCCTTCGGCAAACGTCAGACCGAGCGAGGCGGTGTGTGGGCCCACGGCGTAGTCGGGCGCAATCGCCTTGGCCACCAGGTCGAGGTTTTGCGGGTTGACTCTCACATCCACATGCTGCCCGTAGTAGCTGAACGGCCAGCCATAGAAGCCACCATCCTGCACCGAGGTGATGTAGTCCGGCACCAGGTCGCTGCCGATCTCATCGCGTTCGTTCACCGCTGTCCACAGCTTGCCGCTTTGCGGTTCCCAGGCCATGCCGTTGGGGTTGCGCAGGCCTGAGGCGAAGATGCGGTGCTGGCCGCTGGCGCGGTCCACTTCCCAGATCGCCGCCCGACCTTCTTCTGCCTGCAGGCCGTTTTCACCGACGTTGCTGTTAGAGCCAACGCTTACGTAAAGCTTGCTGCCGTCCTTGCTCGCCACCACGTTTTTGGTCCAGTGGTGGTTGATGCTGCCGCCGGGGAGGTCGACGACCTTGGTGCCGGCTTCCTTGATCGTGGTTTCACCCGGTTGGTAGGGGAAGCGCAGCAGCTTGTCCGAGTCCGCCACATACAGGTCATTGCCAACCAGGGTCATGCCGAACGGCGAATTGAGGTCTGCCAGGAAGACCGTGCGGGTCTCGGCGATGCCGTCGTGGTCGGCATCGCGCAGCAACGTGATGCGGTTCGGGCTAGGCACGCCAGCACCGGCTCGGCCCATGACCTTTTCCATCACCCAGCCACGAATGCCTTTTGAGTCATCGGGTTTGGGCGGTGCATTGGTTTCTGCCACCAGCACGTCGCCATTGGGCAGTACATAGAGCCAGCGCGGGTGGTCGAGGCCCTCGGCAAACGCCGCTACCTGGGTGCCCGCAGCGGCAGTTGGCTTCGCGCCCTCAGGCCAGCCGATGGCGGGTGCGATGTTGACCGTGGGGATCAGGGTCTTGTTCGGCTCTGGGAGCTTGGGGGAGGGGCCGGTGCCGTCAGACACTTGCAAGGTCGAGCTTTCACCGCAGGCGACGAGGGCGCCTGCGCACATGATCAGTAGGGCAAGTCGGGTCTTGTGCATGGTTTTCTCCTGGGTACCTGTAAGGGTAGAGGCGCGCGGCGGTCCGATGGTTCAAGTGCGAAGCCAGCTTTAATTGACGCTCCACCCCCAACCCTCTACCCTTCGCGACTTGTTCCAGGTGCTCTGTGACCCACGGGTCGACGGAGTGAAACAGGGAAGCCGGTGAGCGAGCGCACTTGTCCACAGTGCTGCCGCAATTCCGGCGCTGCCCCCGCAACGGTAAATGAGTCAAGACCCTGCTTTTGCCACTGTATCGCCCCGCGATATGGGAAGGCGCAGTGTCGGCAAGCGCGCCACTCATGAGCCCGGAGACCGGCCTGAAACATCCAACAGCATCACGGTGGGCGATGCTTGGCTGTCTGTTTTTTCTTTTTCCTGCCCGCCGTTTTTGTCCAGCCCCAACGGAGAGCTGCCATGACCGATTCCCCCGACCGCGACGAACGCCACCTGGCGCGCATGCTGCGCAAAAAAGCCGTGATCGACGAGCGCATCGCCAATTCCCCCAACGAGTGCGGCCTGCTGCTGGTGCTGACCGGCAACGGCAAAGGCAAAAGCAGCTCCGCGTTCGGCATGCTCGCCCGCGCCATGGGCCACGGCATGCAGTGCGGCGTGGTGCAGTTCATCAAAGGGCGTAACAGCACGGGCGAAGAGCTGTTCTTCCGCCGTTTCCCCGAGCAAGTGCGCTTCCACGTCATGGGCGAAGGCTTCACCTGGGAAACCCAGGACCGCCAGCGCGACATCGCCGCCGCCGAAGCCGCGTGGAAAGTTTCCCGCGAACTGCTGCAAGATCCGGCCATCGGCCTTGTCGTCCTTGATGAACTGAACATCGCTCTCAAGCACGGCTACCTCGACCTCGACCAGGTGCTCAGCGACCTGCAAGCGCGCCCACCGATGCAGCACGTGGTGGTCACCGGCCGTGGCGCCAAGCCTGAATTGATCGAAATGGGCGACACCGTCACCGAAATGGGCATGCTCAAGCACGCATTCCAGGCCGGTATCAAGGCACAGAAGGGCGTCGAACTTTGAATCAGCCCCGTCATTGCCCGGCCGTATTGATCGCCGCACCGGCGTCCGGCCAGGGCAAAACCACCGTCACCGCCGCGCTGGCCCGTTTGCACCGCAACCTGGGGCGCAAGGTGCGCGTGTTCAAATGCGGGCCGGACTTTCTCGACCCGATGATCCACGAGCGCGCCAGCGGTGCGCCGGTGTATCAGTTGGACATGTGGATGGTGGGCGAGCAGGAAAGTCGCCGCCTGTTGTGGGAAGCCGCCGGCGAGGCCGACCTGATCCTCATCGAAGGCGTCATGGGCCTGTTCGACGGTACCCCCTCCAGCGCTGACCTGGCCCGCCACTTCGGCGTGCCGGTACTCGGTGTGATCGACGGCACTGCCATGGCCCAGACGTTTGGCGCATTGGCCCTGGGTCTGGCGCGTTATCAGCCGGACCTGCCGTTCGCCGGCGTGCTGGCCAACCGCGTCGGTACCCTGCGCCATGCGCAATTGCTCGAAGGCAGCCTCACCGAAGGCCTGCGCTGGTACGGCGCCTTGTCCCGCGAGACCGGCATCGAATTGCCAAGTCGTCACCTGGGCCTGGTGCAAGCCAGCGAACTGAATGACCTCGACGTGCGCCTCGACGCCGCCGCCCAAGCGTTGGGCAGCAGTTGCGAAGTCGCCTTGCCGCCGCCGGTGACCTTCGCCGCGCCTGAAGTCATCAAGGCCGAGCCGTTGCTCGACGGTGTGCGCATCGCCGTGGCCCGCGATGAAGCCTTCGCCTTTACCTACGGCGCCAGCCTTGACCTGTTGCGGGCGATGGGCGCCGAGTTGCACTTCTTCTCGCCGATCCATGATCGTGAATTGCCTGACGTAGACAGTCTGTATCTGCCGGGCGGCTACCCGGAATTGCATCACCAGGCGTTGTCGGAAAACACCGCGATGCTGGAGGCGATCCGCGCCCATCACGCGGCCGGCAAGCCGTTGCTCGCCGAGTGCGGCGGCATGTTGTACCTGCTGGACTCGCTCACCGATGTCGCCGGCCAACGTGCCGAGTTGCTCGGCTTGTTGCCGGGCGACGCCGTGATGCAGAAGAAGTTGGCTGCCCTGGCCCTGCAAAATGTCGAGTTGCCGGAAGGCGTGCTGCGTGGGCATACCTATCACCACTCCCTGACCAGCACCGACTGCACGCCGATTGCCCGTGGCGTGAGCCCCAATGGCGGGCGTGGCGCCGAGGCGGTTTACCGACAGGGGCGGATGACGGCTTCCTACGTGCACTTTTACTTCCCGTCGAATCCGGCGGCGGTGGCGGCACTGTTTGCGCCAGACCGGGAGGCCGCCATCGCAGGCAAGCCAGCTCCCACCTCGACCGCGTCGATCGATCCAAATGTGGGAGGCAAGCCAACCCCCACCTCGACAGTGTTCGCCGATCCAAATGTGGGAGCGGGCTTGCCCGCGATAGGGCCATGACTGACAACGCCTTCCCCCAAGCCGACCGCGACGCCGTCTACCGCGCCATCGCCGAACGCCGCGACATGCGCCACTTCACCGGCGGCACGGTTGCCCCCGAACTGCTCCACCGCCTGCTCCAGGCCGCCCACCAGGCGCCGAGTGTCGGCCTGATGCAACCCTGGCGCTTCATCCGCATCAGCGACCGCCCCCTGCGTGGGCAAATTCAGCAGTTGGTGGAAGAAGAACGCATCCGCACCGCCGAAGCCTTGGGTGAACGCTCCGACGACTTCATGAAGCTCAAGGTCGAAGGCATCCACGATTGCGCCGAGGTACTGGTGGCGGCATTGATGGACGACCGCGAGCGCCACATCTTCGGCCGTCGTACCTTGCCGGAGATGGACATGGCCTCGTTGTCCTGCGCGATCCAGAACCTGTGGCTGGCCGCTCGTGTGGAAGGCCTGGGCATGGGCTGGGTCTCGCTGTTCGAACCCCAGGCCCTGGCCGATCTGCTGGGCCTGCCCTCCGGCGCCAAACCCCTGGCCGTGCTGTGCCTGGGCCCGGTGGCCGAGTTCTATCCGGCACCGATGTTGCAACTCGAAGGCTGGACCGAACCACGGCCGCTGAGTGACATGTTGTATGAAAATGTGTGGGGAGTGAGTCAATGAGTGTGGCCTTGCTGTGTGTCGCCGCCGTCGCGCTGGATGCGCTGCTGGGCGAGCCCAAGCGCTGGCATCCGCTGGTGGCGTTCGGCAATTTCGCCGGGCGCATCGAGCAACGTTTCAACACCGGTGGCCGTGGCTGGCGCAGCCATGGCGTGACCGCGTGGTTTATCGCCGTGGTGCCGCTGACCTTGCTGGCCACCGCGTTGTCGTGGGCGCCGTATATCGGCTGGGTCCTGGAGATCCTCGCGCTGTACTGCGCCCTTGGCATGCGCAGCCTGGGCGAACACGTGATCCCGGTGGCCCAGGCCCTGCGCAGCGACGACCTGGACGAGGCGCGCCAACGCGTGAGTTACCTGGTGAGCCGGCAGACCAGCGAGCTGGACCGCACCGAAGTCGCCCGCGCCGCCACCGAATCGGTGTTGGAGAACGGCAGTGACGCGGTGTTCGCCGCACTGTTCTGGTTTGTGGTGGCCGGCGTCCCGGGCGTGGTGCTTTACCGCCTGAGCAACACCCTGGATGCCATGTGGGGCTATCGCAACGAACGCTTTGAGCGCTTCGGCTGGGCGGCGGCCAAGATCGACGACGTACTCAACTATATTCCTGCGCGCCTGGTGGCACTGACCTACGCGCTGCTGGGCAAAACCCGCCTGGCGCTGAAATGCTGGCGCACCCAAGGCCCGACCTGGGACAGCCCCAACGCCGGCCCGGTGATGGCGGCGGGGGCGGGCGCCCTGGGTGTCGAACTGGGCGGCGCGGCGATTTATCACGGCGAAGTCCACCAGCGTCCGCAGCTTGGCGAAGGCCCGGCGGCGGATGCGGATTCCATAGACCGAGGCTGGCAGCTGGTGCAGCGCGGCGTATGGTTGTGGCTGCTGATTCTCTGCGCGGGGGCGCAATTCTATGCTTGAACACGGTGGCCGGCTGCGCAAGGCGGCGATTCAGTACGGGATTGCCGAGGCCGACTGGCTCGATCTGTCCAGCGGCCTTGCGCCGTGGCCCTGGCCGATCCCGGAGATTCCGCTGCGCGCCTGGGCGCGCTTGCCCGAGACCGACGACGGCCTGGAACGCGCCGCCAGCGAGTACTACGGCGCCGCGCATGTATTGCCGGTGCCCGGTTCCCAGGCCGCGATCCAGTTGCTGCCGCGCCTGCGCCGCGCGGGCAAGGTCGGCGTGCTGTCGCCGTGCTACGCCGAACACGCCGAAGCCTGGCGCCGCGCCGGTTATGTGGTGCGCGAAGTGCTGGAGCAGGAAGTCGATTTCTTCCTCGACGGCCTCGACGTGTTGGTGGTGGTCAACCCGAACAACCCCACCGGCCTGAGCCTGACCCCGGAGCGCATGCTGGATTGGCACGCGCGCCTGGCGCAACGCGGCGGCTGGTTGGTGGTGGATGAAGCGTTCATGGACATCACCCCGCACCTGAGCCTGGCCAGCCAGGCTCACCAGGTCGGGCTGATCGTACTGCGCTCGTTCGGCAAGTTCTTCGGCCTCGCCGGAGTACGCCTGGGCTTCGTGCTTGCCGAGCGCAAGTTGCTCAAGCTGCTCGCCGAACAGGTCGGGCCGTGGGCGGTCAGTGGGCCGACCCGCGTGCTGGGCCAGGAGTGCCTGCTCGACGTGGCCGGGCATACACGCCAGCGCAAGCGCTGTGTCGACGCTGGCGAGCGGCTGTTTGCAGTGCTTGAGCGCCACGGCTTGCAACCCCAGGGCGGCTGCGCCTTGTTCCAATGGCTGATCACCCCGCACGCCGAGCGCCTGCATGAATTCATGGCCCAGCGCGGCATCCTGCTGCGCCTGTTTGTGCATGACAGCAGCCTGCGCTTTGGCCTGCCCGACACCGAAGCCGACTGGCAGCGCCTCGACGCGGCACTGACCGCCTACAAGGACGCCTCATGAGTACGTTGATGGTGCAAGGCACCACCTCCGATGCGGGCAAAAGCACGCTGGTGACCGCACTGTGCCGCTGGCTGGTACGCCAGGGCGTGGCCGTGGCGCCGTTCAAGCCGCAGAACATGGCCCTCAACAGCGCCGTGACCGCCGAAGGCGGCGAAATCGGCCGCGCCCAGGCCGTGCAGGCCCAGGCTGCCAACCTGGCGCCGCACACCGATATGAACCCGGTGCTGCTCAAGCCCAACAGCGACACCGGTTCCCAGGTCATCATCCACGGCCGCGCCGTGACCAGCATGAACGCCGTGGCCTATCACGACTACAAAGCCATCGCCATGCAAGCGGTACTGGCCTCGCACGCACGCTTGAGCCAAGCCTATCCGGTGGTGATGGTAGAAGGCGCGGGCTCCCCGGCGGAGATCAACCTGCGCGCCAATGACATCGCCAACATGGGCTTCGCCGAAGCGGTGGATTGCCCGGTGCTGCTGATCGCCGATATCAATCGCGGCGGCGTGTTTGCCCATCTGGTCGGCACCCTGGAATTGCTCTCGCCGACGGAACAGGCGCGGGTCAAAGGCTTCATCATCAACCGTTTTCGCGGCGATATTGCGTTGTTGCAGCCAGGCCTGGATTGGCTGGAGGCGCGCACCGGCAAACCGGTGGTGGGCGTGCTGCCCTACGTGATGGACCTGCACCTGGAGGCCGAAGACGGCATCGACCGACGCCAGATCGACAAAGCCGCCCAGGTGCTCAAAGTGGTGGTGCCGGTGTTGCCGCGCATCAGCAATCACACGGATTTCGACCCGCTGCGCCTGCATCCCCAGGTGGATTTGCAGTTCGTCGGCCCCGGCCAGCCGATTCCGCCGGCCGACCTGATCATCCTGCCCGGCTCGAAAAGCGTGCGCAGCGACCTGGCCTATCTGCGTGCCAATGGCTGGGACAGCGCCGTGGGGCGGCACTTGCGCTACGGCGGCAAGGTGCTGGGGATTTGCGGTGGTTTGCAGATGCTGGGCGAGCAGGTGCATGACCCGCTCGGTTTGGAAGGGCTCGCAGGTTCCAGTGATGGCCTGGGGCTGTTGGCGTTCAGCACGACGCTGGAGGAAGAGAAACAGCTGCGCAATGTGCGTGGGCGGTTGCTGCTGGAAGACGCCGAGGTCAGTGGGTATGAGATTCATGCGGGCGTGACGTCTGGCAGCGCGCTGGTGAACGCCGCCGTGTTGCTGGATGACGGTCGCAGCGACGGCGCACAGAGTGCGGACGGACAAATCCTCGGCACCTACCTGCATGGCTTGTTCGAAACGCCGGCAGCGTGCAGCGCCTTGTTGCGCTGGGCGGGGTTGCAGGATGTGCAGGAAGTGGATTACCACGCGCTGCGCGAGCGTGATATCGAGCGCTTGGCGGACTTGGTGGAGAACCATCTGGATACCGAATTGCTGCGCAAGCTATGCGGGATTTGACGGTCCCACAGTTGACCTGGTTTGACTTAAAGGTATGACCCTATGCTGCAACTGATCCTCGGCGGCGCCCGTTCCGGCAAGAGCCGCCTTGCTGAAAAACTCGCCAGCGACAGCGCGCTGCCGGTCATCTATATCGCCACCAGCCAACCCCTGGACGGCGAGATGAACGAGCGCGTCGCCCTGCATCGCCAGCGCCGTCCCGAGCATTGGGGGTTGATCGAAGAACCCGTCGAACTCGCACGGGTGCTGCGTGAGCACGCTGCGGCCGACGTCTTCCTGCTGGTGGACTGCCTGACCCTGTGGCTGACCAACCTGCTGATGCTCGAAGACCCGCAGCGCCTGGCGTTCGAGCGTGATCAACTGCTGGAAACCCTGGCCACGCTGCCGGGTGAAATCATTTTTGTCAGCAACGAGACCGGAATGGGTGTCGTGCCGCTGGGCGAATTGACTCGCCGCTATGTGGATGAAGCCGGTTGGCTGCATCAAGCCTTGGCCGAGCGTTGTCAGCGTGTTGTCCTGACGGTTGCCGGCCTGCCCCTGACTTTGAAAGGTACTGCGTTATGACTGACACCTGGTGGCTCAACCCTTGTAAGGCAATCGACGCTAGTGCGTACGAACAGGCCCTGGCACGCCAGCAGCAACTGACCAAGCCGGCCGGTTCCCTCGGTCAGCTGGAGGCGTTGGCGGTGCAGTTGGCGGGTTTGCAGGGCCAGGTCAAACCCTCGGTAGAAAAGCTGTGGATTGCGATCTTTGCCGGCGACCACGGTGTGGTGGCGGAGGGCGTGTCGGCGTTCCCCCAGGAAGTGACCGGGCAGATGCTGCATAACTTTGTCAGCGGGGGCGCGGCGATCAGCGTGTTGGCGCGGCAGTTGAACGCGCAATTGGAAGTGGTCGATCTGGGCACCGTGACGCCGTCCTTGGACCTGCCTGGGGTACGTCACCTGAATATCGGCGCGGGCACCGCCAACTTTGTCAACGGCCCGGCGATGACGAGTGCTCAGGGGCGCCTGGCCCTGCAAGCCGGTCGCGACAGTGCCTTGCGTGCGTTGCAAGGTGGGGCGCACTTGTTTATCGGCGGCGAGATGGGCATCGGCAACACCACCGCCGCCAGTGCGCTGGCGTGTGCGTTGCTCGATTGCCAGGTCAGCGACCTGACAGGCCCGGGCACCGGGCTGAATGCCGAGGGCGTCAGCCACAAGGTGGCCGTGATCGAACGTGCGCTGGCGTTGCACGCCGGGCAGCGTGGTGATGCGCTGCAAACCTTGTTCAACCTGGGGGGCTTTGAAATTGCCGCGCTGGTCGGCGCCTACCTGGCCTGCGCCCAGGCAGGCATCGTGGTGTTGGTGGATGGGTTTATCTGCACCGTCGCCGCGCTCGTGGCCACGCGCCTGAACCCGGCGAGCCGCGAATGGCTGGTGTTCGGCCATCGGGGCGCCGAGCCGGGTCATCGACATGTGTTGCAAAGCCTCGACGCGCAACCGCTGCTGGAGCTTGGCCTGCGCCTGGGTGAAGGCAGTGGCGCGGCGCTGGCCGTGCCGCTGCTGCGCCTGGCCTGTGCGCTACACGGCCAGATGGCGACATTCGCCGAAGCCGCCGTGGCAGACCGCCCGGCATGACTTTGCACCTGGACCTGCTGCGCCACGGCGAGACCGAGCTGGGCGGCGGCCTGCGCGGCAGCCTGGACGACGCGCTCACTGCCAAGGGCTGGGCGCAGATGCGCGCCGCCGTGGTGGCGCAGGGGCCGTGGGATCGTGTGGTCAGTTCGCCGTTGCAGCGTTGCGCACGGTTTGCCGAGGAGTTGGGTGCGCAACTTGAGGTGACGGTGAGCCTGGAGAAGGATCTGCAAGAGCTGCATTTTGGCGCTTGGGAAGGGCAAAGCGCGGCGGCACTTATGAAGACCGACGCCGAAGCGCTCGGCTTGTTCTGGGCCGATCCCTACAGCTTCACACCGCCGCAGGGCGAGCCGGTCAGCGACTTTTCCGACCGTGTTCTCGGCGCCGTCGCACGCTTGCATCAGGCTTATGCCGGTGAGCGCGTGTTGTTGGTCAGCCATGGCGGCGTCATGCGCCTGCTGTTGGCGCGTGCGCGTGGGTTGCCCCGGGAGCAGTTGCTGAATGTCGAAGTCGGCCACGGTGCGCTGTTCAGCCTGCACGTCGCGGCTGATGGCGTATTGAAGGAAGGGGGTTGAGCATGCTGCCGTTCTGGATCGCCCTGCAATTTCTCAGCAGCCTGCCGATTCGCCTGTCGGGAATGCCGCAGCCACAGGAATTGGGGCGTTCGTTGCTGTTTTATCCGCTGGTCGGCTTGCTGTTCGGCGGGCTGCTGTGGGGTTTGAACGCGGTGTTGATGGGCGCGCCCTTGCTGCTGCATGCCGCGCTGCTGTTGACGGCCTGGGTGCTGCTCAGTGGTGGCCTGCACCTGGACGGCCTGGCCGACAGCGCCGACGCCTGGCTCGGCGGCTTTGGCGACCGCGAGCGCACCCTCGCCATCATGAAGGACCCGCGCAGTGGGCCGATTGCCGTAGTCACCCTGGGCTTGGTGCTGCTGCTCAAGTTCACCGCGCTGGTGGCGTTGATCGAACAACACAACGGCGCGGCGCTGATCCTTGCGCCGCTGATCGGCCGGGCGTCGATGCTCGCACTGTTCCTGACCACACGCTACGTGCGCGCAGGTGGATTGGGTCAGGCGTTGTCGGATCATTTACCCCGAGTTGTCGGCCAACAGGTGCTGATCCTCAGCGGCCTCGCGTGCCTGCTGATCGGTGGCTTCAGCGGCGGGATTGCGGTGCTGCTCGCGGCGCTGTGCTTTGTCGGCCTGCGCCACCTGATGGTCAAGCGCCTGGGCGGCACCACGGGCGACACCGCTGGTGCCTTGCTGGAGCTGCTGGAAGTTGCGGTTTTGGTCGGCTTGGCGCTGTAACACTTTCTTGCATTCTCTTAATCGCGGGTATATACACGTTCCATGCTTGCCTCCCAATGTTTATGCACCAACCTGCGTCGCGCCGCTCGTGGCGTCAGCAGGCACTACGACGGCGCTCTCGACGGCTTCGGGATCAACGTTGCCCAGTATTCCTTGCTGTGCAACCTGCAACGTCTCGATCAGCCGAGCATCTCCAGCCTGGCCGAAGCCATGGGCCTGGATCGCAGCACCTTGGGGCGCAACCTGCGGGTGTTGGAAGGCGAAGGCCTGGTGCAGTTGGTGGAAGGTGATGACCTGCGCAACCGCCTGGTGTTGTTGACCGAGGCAGGTGAGCAGCGATTGGCCGCCGCGTTACCAGCCTGGGAAGCAGCGCAGCAGAAATTGATCGATCAACTCGGCGCGGAAAAACGCGAAACCTTGTTGGCCTTGCTGGACGAACTCGCCTGACGGCGTGTTTGTTCGAATACAAGCGGGTATATACCCGCGAGCGGAGAATAAGAAATGACCTCGATGTGGCGCACCAGTGGTTGGATTCTTTTGGGGAGTGCGCTGATCCTGGCGTTGTCCTTGGGCGTACGGCATGGCTTCGGCCTGTTCCTGGCGCCGATGAGCGCCGAATTCGGCTGGGGCCGTGGCACGTTTGCCCTGGCGATTGCCTTGCAGAACCTGGTGTGGGGCCTGGCCCAGCCGTTTGCCGGCGCATTGGCCGACCGTTTTGGTGCGACCAAGGTGGTTTTTGTCGGCGGTGTGCTCTACGCCGTGGGCCTGGTGCTGATGGGCTTGTCTGATTCGGCGTGGTCGTTGTCCCTTAGTGCCGGCTTGTTGATCGGTATCGGCCTGTCCGGGACCTCGTTCTCGGTGATTCTCGGCGTGGTGGGCCGTGCTGTGGCGCCGGAAAAACGCAGCATGGCCATGGGCATCGCGAGTGCCGCCGGTTCGTTTGGCCAGTTCGCCATGGTGCCGGGCACCTTGGGCTTGATCAGTTGGTTGGGCTGGTCCGCCGCGTTGCTGGCGTTGGGTCTGATGGTTGCGCTGATTCTGCCACTGGTCGGCATGCTCAAGGACAAGCCGCTGCCGGTGATGGCCGGCCAGCAAACCCTGCGTGAAGCGTTGAAAGAAGCTTGCTCCCACTCCGGGTTTTGGCTGCTGGCGTTCGGCTTTTTCGTCTGCGGTTTCCAGGTGGTGTTTATCGGCGTGCACCTGCCGGCCTACCTGGTGGATCAGCACTTGCCGGCGACCACCGGTACCACGGTGCTGGCGTTGATTGGTTTGTTCAATATCATCGGCACCTACACCGCCGGCTGGCTCGGCGGGCGCATGTCCAAGCCGCGCTTGTTGACGGCGTTGTACCTGTTGCGTGCGGTGGTCATTGTGTTGTTCCTGTGGGCGCCGGTGACGCAGGTCAGCGCCTACCTGTTCGGCATGGCGATGGGCTTGTTGTGGTTGTCCACGGTACCGCTGACCAACGGCACCGTGGCGACGTTATTTGGTGTACGAAACCTGTCGATGCTCGGCGGGATTGTGTTCCTGTTCCATCAGATCGGCTCCTTCCTGGGCGGCTGGCTGGGCGGGGTGGTCTATGATCGAACCGGTAACTACGATTTGATCTGGCAAGGCGCGATTCTCTTGAGCCTGCTGGCGGCGGCCCTGAACTGGCCGGTGCGCGAGCGGCCGGTGGCACGCTTGCAGGCGCAGATGGAGGCGGCATGAGCATAGCGGTAAGGGGTGTGTTGATCGCGGCGGGGTTGATCCTGATGGTGCTGGCCTGGATGGGCTGGCAGCACGGTGGCCTGGCATTGATGCAACTGGGCATGGCGATCTGTTAAGTTCGTTGCCTGACTCTATTCAAGGACACACGACATGCAGATGCGCTGGCTCGCTGTACCCGTGCTGATGGCCATTGGCAGTGCCGCGATGGCCGCCAGTTGCCCGCCGTTGCTGGAGGGCCAATTGCCCAAGCTGCGGGCCAAGGAATCCATCGACTTGTGCCAGCGCTTTGCTGGCAAGCCCCTGGTGATCGTCAATACCGCGAGCTTTTGCGGGTTCGCGCCGCAATTCAAAGGGCTTGAGGCCCTGTATCAGCGTTACAAGGACCAAGGGCTGGAAGTGATTGGCGTGCCGTCCGATGACTTCAAGCAGGAAGCCAAGACCGGTGAAGAGACCGCCAAGGTCTGCTACGTGAATTACGGCGTGACCTTCACCATGACCGAGCCGCAGAAGGTCAAGGGGCCGGATGCCGTGCACCTGTTCAAGGTGTTGGCACAGCAGAGCAACGCACCGAAGTGGAATTTCTACAAGTACGTCGTAGACCGCCAAGGCAAGGTGATCGCCGATTTCTCCAGCCTGACCAAGCCGGACAGCCCGGATTTGATCGAGGCCGTGGAGAAGGCGTTGGCTTCCAAGCCTTGATCGCCAGCCACTGAAAAGCCCCGCCTCCTTTGCAGGAGAGCGGGGCTTTTTTACACCGGTCTGAATCAGAAGGTGTAAGTCATGCCCAGGCCGAAACCGTTGGCACTGTTCTCGTACTTGGCGCGGTAGCCCGGCGCGTCGGTACGTGTGACCTTGATGTCTTCTTCCTGCAGGTAGGAATAAGCCAGGTCGACGGTCATGTTATCCATGACTTTGTAGCCCAGGCCGACGCTGAAGATCGTACGGTCGCCAGTCGGGATACGCGGCGAACGGTCTTTGTTGTTGGTCGGCGACTGGTCGAAGGTCAGGCCGGTACGCAGCACAACCTGCTTGGTCAGCTGGTACGAGGTACCCACGGCGTAGGCCCAGGTGTCGTGCCAGTTTTGCGGCTCGCTGATGGTCTTGATCGCGGCAGCACCAATGCCCGACGCGGCCGTTACACCTTCGTTGTTGACGGTGATTTCTTTCAGGCGGCTCCAGCGGGTCCAGGTAGCACCGCCGTACAGTTTCCAGTCGGCGGTCAGGTCTTGAGTGACCGACGCATCCCAGGATTCCGGCGTGTCGATTTTCAGCGACGCGTCGTAACGGTTGTTTTTCAGCACGGCTTGAGTCGCGGCTGGACCGCTAACGGTGGTGTGACCTTCAAGCTTGTACTTGACCTTCGAATGGTAGGTCAGGCCAACGCGAGTGGTATCGGTGGCTTGAACCAGTACGCCGACGTTGAAGCCAAGGGCGGTATCGTCGCCCTTGATTTTGACGTTGGTGTCGGAGGCCAGCGGGCTGATGGTTTTTTCCGATTCCAGTACGCCGGAAATCCGGTTGATGGTCGGACCGAAGCCGATGGATACGCGGTCGTTGAATGCATAGCTGACAGTCGGCTGGAAGGTCATGACCTTCACTTCGCTCTTGCTGCCGAAGCCACGGCCCTGGAAGCCGTTTTCATAGTCGGTCACCAAGCCGAACGGTGCATACACACCAAAGCCGATGGCCCACTGATCGTTGAGTTTGTTGGTGTAGAAACCAAAGGGCACGGCCGTGAAGGGAACCATGTCGCCTTTGTTGGTGCCTTTGACGCCACCGCTCGCATCTTTGATGTTGGTCGATGCATCAATGGCCGCGACGCCGCCAGTGATTTGCTGGCCATTGAGGCGCGACATACCGGCAGGGTTACCGTAGACAGTGCTTGCATCATCGGCAGAAGAAGAGCGACCTGCGAAACCGGTACCCATCCCGCTGACGCTCTGTTCGTTGAGGGCAAAGCCGCTTGCGAACAGTTGGGAAGAGGCCATGGCAACGGCGAGGCTAAGTGTGGTCTTGAGCATTACTTTTTTCATTATTAGAACTCCGTGGTGATCACCGCTGCGGAAAGTAACAATAAATTTAAGTTCGCGCCATAGGCTGAAATGCTGGAGATAGAGCGGTTTTGTAGGACAATCCGACCAAAATTCAGGTTTTTTGACGAATCTTGCAAATTGCCCGGTCAGCAAACCACCTGATTCATGGGTGAAACACAGGTTTGCCAGGTTTGGGTGAAATCCCGCAGGCGTCCTTGGGGGTGAAATATTTCTTTCCAGATACGCGCCATGGCCAAGACATCGCCAGGCGGTGGCAGTGCGGGGTGATGTTGTTCTACCAGCAGCCAGGCGATGGCGGTGGCGTAACGCAGGTTTACGGTGAGCTCAAGTTGTGGCGCGCTGAGGAAGGCGTGTTGGCTGGCCAGCCCGCGTACGAGGCTGGCGCGCTCGGGGTCTAGCGCCAGGTAGTCGTCCCACAGGGCGCGATGGCGTGGCTCGGTGATGCTGTACAGGCCATGGCCGCGCCGGTCATGCAGGGCCGAGCCCAGTTCTGACTGGCTGGCCGCGATGCCCAGCAGCAGGGCTTCAGCAGTCGGGTTATGGCGACCCAGGTAGATCAACGTCGGCCGGATCACATAACGACATAATTCGCTGGCAGCGATACCCATACAAGCCTCAATCCGTGACGAAAAAGGTCGGCGAAGCCTGAGAGAGGGGGCTTGGCAGCAATGGATCGGATCTCAGGCTTGCCGGAAGCGGATCATGCCGCTTGAGTTGAAGTGTAGTGTCATATTCATGATGTAAAGGACTGTTTTTAAAACATCTTATTCATTTAGTTATATCGTTTATATCTATTCGTAATGAGTAAAAAAGCGCATATCAGAAACTTCAGGCAATAAAAAACCCTGTGTTTTAAACAGGGTTTTTGGTGTTTCAGCGACTCGGGTCGATCAGGCAGTCAGTGCCTGACGGGTACGCTCGATCACGGCCTGCAGCGGTTCTGCGCTGGAGTATTGATCGGGGTACAGGCGTTCGCTGTGACGAGCGATGCCGTGTTCGTTGACCAGGGTGAAGCTGAAGCAGCCTTTGCGAGCGGCCATGATCAGGCAGTTCATTGGTGCAAAAGCGTTGGTGAGGGTGCGAATGGCATCCTGAGTATGGATTTGAGCGTTCATATTATTGGTGTTCCTACAAATGACACGGATAAGAACCGTGCCGTATTAAAACGTTCCAGCGACGTTGATCACGATTGATCGAACGAAGAAACCGACTGGAACAAAGCAGCCAGTTTGAAGCGCTGATAAGTTAGGCGCGCTTGGGCTGGCAGGTAGGTACTTAGGAGGGCAGGCAGCACAACAGGGGCAAAGGTTCTGGGCCCGGGGTGAAGATCCTGATCAATTTGCAGGTTGGTTCGGTCAGAGTATCAAGACTTCGCGTCACCCTTTGCTTGTGCAAAGGCAGTGTCGTCGCAAGTGATACCTGGAAACCATCGAGGTGGTCGATCCCGCGTTGTTCGGGGGAGTTGTTCGACCAGAATTGACTTTCAGCTTGGTACTAACGCCGCGGATAGTAACGGATTGAAACAAGGAAAGGAAGTGTGCTAGCCAAAAAACTTAAATCAACCGCCCAGCAAGCCGCGATAGACCAGCACCGTGGCGGCTGCGGCCAGCGAGCAGCCCAGGGCATAGGCCGCCAGGGTCAGGCGCAATGATTGGCCGGCCTCGATCACGTTCATCACGTCGCGCATGTCGTTGATCCGGCCGTCGCCCAGCTCGATGCACAGGCTCACGGCGGTGAAGGCGGCTGACAACAGAATGGCGATGGCAAACAACGCACCGTCGGGGGAGGGCAGCGCCGCATTGATCCCCAACGACGTTGCGCAGATGGCCAGTAGCAACACGGCGAACAACAATATCCCTTTCATCGGCTCACTCACCGTTGCGCTATCGGTGGAGCAGTGTGGCGAGCCTGCCGGGATTTGAAAAGTGGCCGATTCGCGGGGGCGGTAACATTTTTGCGTCAAAGCGCTTTAAAAAAACCGGCGATATAACCATCGCATGGGTACTTGTGCACATTAGTTGCGGTGTGTGTAACCAACCTGTCAACTGCTTCGCAGGGATGCCTTTAGCCTGTGATGGAAATTTAAGTCAATGAAAAATCTCGCTTTTTTTAATTGGTGAAAAAATCGTCAGTTTGACTGCGGCCCCCGCTCCATGGGCCTTTGCGTGAGTTTAAGCGGGGTTGTCCACTGACTTATCCACAGCTTCTGTGGATTGTCCCGAGCGCTTGCTCTAGAACGGGCGTGCTGCGTTTTTTCAGCTTTACCTGTACGAAAAAAAGAGTAGAGTGGCGCGCCTTCCGGTCTGTCCCACAGTGCTTTATGAAGTTTCGCTCAGTATCACCTTCTGTTACCGATGCCCCCCAAACTGTTACCGCACCCAAGCGCTTCTCCTTGAAAGTCGCCTTGTGGTTGCTCGACAGTCCTCGTCTGGGGCACAACACCAACGTCAAACACTTCGCCGGGCGCTTGCTCAAGCAGCCTGCCCGTGACGGCGTCGTGGCCGCGCAGAGCCGCCTGGGTCAATTGATGTGCCGCGAATGCGGGAATGCGCGCGACCGCCGCATCGGCCATGACCTGCTGCGCCTGGCGGCCCGTGCGGGTGATCGGCGTGCCCAGCGTGAACTGGGTCAGGTCGAAGACTGAGCTGTCGCCACGCCCTGTGCTCCGTTAACCTCTCTCTTTTTCGCTGATGGCAGAAATGGCTATGGCTTTTGACTGGACAGGTATTGCCCTGGGCCTCGCTGGCGCTGGATTGCCGCTACTGGCTCTGTGCTGGCAGTTGCAGCGGCGCTTGACCGCACGCACCACCGGCTGGGAATTGCTCGAAGAGCGCCTGGCCACGGCACAGATGGCCCAGGAAGGCCTGGCCGCCCAGTTGGATGCGAGCCGCGATGAAATCAGCGACCTGAGCCAGGCCAACGCGGCCAAGCAAGCCGACCTGGCGGCCGTGCGCCGCGAAGTCGAGTTGTTGCAGATCGACCGCGACAATGCCCGCGACGCCGCCCATGCCTGGAACCTCGACCGCAACGCCAAGGACACCGAGCTGCGCCGCCTCGACGCGTTGTCAGCCGCGCTGCGCGCTGAGCTGCGCGAGCAACAGGACAGCCATCAACAGCGCCTCACCGACCTGCAAGGCTCCCGCGACGAGCTGCGGGCGCAGTTCGCCGAGCTGGCCGGCAAGATCTTTGACGAGCGCGAACAACGTTTTGCCGAAACCAGCCAGGAGCGCCTGGGGCAGTTGCTCGATCCGCTGAAAGAGCGCATCCAGTCCTTCGAAAAACGTGTGGAAGAGAGTTACCAGAACGAAGCCCGCGAGCGCTTTTCCCTGGCCAAGGAGCTCGAACGCCTACAGCAACTGAATCTGCGTCTGTCCGACGAAGCCACCAACCTGACCCGCGCCCTCAAGGGCCAGAAAACCCAGGGCAACTGGGGCGAGCTGATCCTTGAGCGGGTGCTGGAACACGCCGGCCTGGAGAAGGGCCGCGAGTACCAGACCCAGGTCAGCCTCAAAGGGCCGGACGGCGAACGCTTCCAGCCGGACGTGTTGATCATGCTGCCCGGCGACAAGCAGGTGGTGGTCGATTCCAAGGTCAGCCTGACCGCCTATCAACAGTATGTCGGCGCGGATGATGAGGTGATCGGCCAGGCGGCGTTGAAGCAGCACGTCCTGTCCCTGCGCAATCACGTCAAAGGCCTGGCCGGCAAGGATTACAAACGCCTGGAAGGCTTGCACAGCCTGGATTTCGTGTTGCTGTTCGTGCCGATCGAAGCGGCGTTTTCCGCCGCGTTGCAGGCCGAACCCAACCTGTTCCAGGAGGCGTTCGACCGCCATATCGTGATCGTCAGCCCAACCACGTTGCTTGCCACCCTGCGGGTGATCGACAGCCTGTGGAAGCAGGAGCGACAAAGCCAGAACGCGCGGGAAATCGCCGAGCGCGCCGGATGGCTGTACGACAAGTTCGTGTTGTTTATCCAGGATCTGGATGAAGTGGGCAATCGGCTGCAGCAGTTGGATAAGGCTTACAGCTCGGCGCGGAACAAGCTGACAGATGGACGCGGAAATCTGGTCAGTCGTACCGAGCAATTAAGGTTGCTGGGTGCGCGCGCCAGCAAAAGTCTGCCGGCAGATCTGCTGGAACGGGCAATGACCGATTCCGATGGCGTAGCCCATCTCCCTGAATAAACACTGATCAAAAATGTGGGAGCTGGCTTGCCTGCGATAGCGGCGGGTCAGCAGCACATAGGCAAGCTGATCCACCGCTATCGCGGGCAAGCCCGCTCCCACACAAGCCAGCTCCCACAGGGATATGTGCCAAGTCTGCCTACAGCGGCAAATGCCGACTCAGCAACGCCCGCAACGCCGCTGGCTTCACCGGCTTGGCCAGGTAATCCAGCCCCGCCGCATGCACCTCGGCGACCATCTCCGCCCGGCCATCAGCGCTGATCACCACGCCAGGAATCGGCTCGGCCAATTGTGCGCGCAGCCAGCCCATCAACTCGGTACCCGTCTCGCCATGGTCCAGGTGGTAATCCACCAACGCCAGTTGCGGGCGCACGCCGTCGGCCAACAGCGCCGCACATTGCGCCTGGTCGGTGGCGGTCCATACCTCGCAGCCCCAGCGACTCAACAGGCTGCGCATGCCGATCAAGATGCTTTCTTCGTTATCCACGCACAGCACTTGCGCGCCGCTCAATGGCAAGCCGCTTTCTTGCGCGCTCTTCACCTGCGGGCTCGCCTGGTTGCGCGCCAATGGCACCCGCACGCTGAACACGCTGCCCTTGCCGGGCCATGAGCGCACGCTCAAACGGTGGCCCAGGACGCGGCACAGGCCGTCGGCAATCGCCAGGCCCAGGCCCAGGCCTTTTTCCGCGCGGGTCTGGTGGCTGTCCAGGCGCTTGAATTCTTCGAAGATCACCTTCTGTTTATCCAAGGGAATGCCGGGGCCACGGTCCCACACCTCCAGGCACAACTCGCCCTTGCGCCGGCGTACGCCAAGCAGCACCGGGCCGTCGGCATAACGGAAGGCGTTGGTGAGAAAATTCTGCAAGATCCGCCTTAGCAGCTTGATGTCACTGTCGACTCGCAGGCGGCTGCCGCGCAGGCGGAAGCGCAAGCCTTGTTCCTGGGCCAGGGCCTTGAATTCGGCGCCGAGGGTGTCGAACAGGTCGTTGAGGGCGAAGGGCTGGCGCTGGGGGTTGATCTTGCCGTTTTCCAGGCGCGAGATGTCCAGCAGGTCGCTGATCAGGTCTTCGGCGGAGCGCAGCGAGCTGTCCAGGTGCTGCACCAATTGCCGCGCTTCGCCGGACAGGCCGTCGTTCTGGTGGGACAGGGCGGCAGAGAACAGGCGTGCGGCGTTCAGCGGTTGCATCAGGTCATGGCTGACCGCGGCGAGGAAGCGCGTCTTCGATTGGCTGGCGGACTCGGCCACGCCCTTGGCGTCGGTGAGCGCCACATTCAGCTGCGACAGTTCATGGGTGCGCTCGGTCACTCGTTGTTCCAGGCCTTCGTTGGCCTCGGTCAGCGCTTGCTCGGCTTCGCGGAAGGCGGTGATGTCGGTGAAACTCATGACAAAACCGCCGCCTGGCATCGGGTTGCCGATCAACTCGATCACCCGCCCGTTGGGGAACAAACGCTCGGAGGTGTGCGCGCGGCCCTGGCGCATCCAGTGCAGGCGGCGCGCCACGTGTACTTCCGCCTCGCCCGGCCCGCAGAGGCCGCGCTCGGCGTTGTAGCGAATGATGTCGGCAATCGGCCGGCCGACGCTGATCAAGCCTTCCGGGTAGTTGAACAGCTCCAGGTAACGTCGGTTCCACGCCACCAGCTTGAGGGACTGGTCCACCACGCTGATGCCCTGGGTGATGTTTTCAATCGCGCCTTGCAACAACGCCCGGTTGAATTGCAGCACCTCGGAGGCTTCGTCGGCGATCCGTACCACGTCCTCCAGTTGCATTTCCCTGCCTTCAATCGCGGCTTTTACCACAGCCCGTGTCGACGATGCGCCAAGTACGCCGGCCAGCAGGCGTTCGGTGTGGGCGATCCAATCGTTATCGGCATTTTGGTTGGGGTTGAAGCCTTTGCCCTGGCGGTAGGCGAAACGGATAAAGCTCTGCTGGGCGCGTTCTTCACCGACAAAACGCGCCGCCAGGCTCAGCAGGTCGCTGATCTGCACCGACAACATCGAACGCGCACTGGCACGCTGGCTGATTTCCTGGCCAATAAAGCGTCCAGCCTGCCAATGCTCGGACACCCGTGTGCGGGACAACATCGACACCCAGACGAACAGGGTGAAGTTGCCCGCCAGGGAGAACACGGTACCCAGGGTCAGCGAGGTCACCGACAAGCCAAACGGGTGGGAATGCATCCACGTCAGGCCGGGGAAAAGGCTCAGGGACCAGCCGAGACTTTTCGCCGTCACCGGTAGGACCAGGGTGTAGAACCACAGGAAAGTGCCCGCCGCCAAACCGGCAAATACGCCGCGCCGGTTCGCTTGTTTCCAATACAGCGCGCCGAGCATGGCGGGTGCCAGTTGCGTCACGGCGGCGAAGGCGATCTGGCCGATGGTCGCCAGGCTCGCCGTGGAGCCCAGCAAGCGGTAGCTCACGTAGGCCAGCAACAGAATGATCACAATGCTGACCCGGCGCACCGACAGCATCCAGTGGCGGAACACTTCGAACGGTCGCTCGGCGCTGGAGCGGCGCAACAGCCAGGGCAGCAGCATGTCGTTGGAGACCATGGTGGACAGGGCGATGCTCGCCACGATCACCATGCCGGTGGCCGCCGAAGCACCACCGATAAACGCCAGCACGGCGAGGGCCGGGTGGGCTTCGGCCATCGGCAGGCTGATCACGTAGGAATCCGGCAGCACCGAGCCAGGTAGTAGCATCTTGCCGCCAAGGGCGATAGGGATGACGAACAGTGCGGCGAGAATCAGGTAGGCAGGGAACACCCATTTGGCCAGGCGTAGGTCCTGGGGGTCGATGTTCTCCACCACCGTCACATGGAACTGCCGTGGCAGGCAGATGATCGCCATCATGGCCACGCCGGTCTGTACCACCATCGAGGGCCAGTTGACGGTTTCTTTCCAGTATTCCTCCAGGCGCGGCGCGAGCATTGCCTGGTTGAACAGGTCGCCGAAACCGTCGTACAGGCCGTAGGTCACAAACGCGCCGACGGCGAGAAAGGCGAACAGCTTGACCAGCGATTCAAACGCGATCGCCAGCACCATGCCACGGTGGTGTTCGGTGGCGTCGAGGTTGCGGGTACCGAAGACGATGGTGAACAGCGCCAGCACCAGTGACACGATCAAAGCCGTGTCCTGGGCGCGGGTGCCGGTGGTGTCTGCGCCGGCGCCGATCAGCAGGTTCACGCCGAGCACGATGCCTTTGAGTTGCAGGGCAATGTAGGGCAGCACGCCGACCAGGCAGATCAGGGCGACCACTACGGCGAGGGATTGGGATTTGCCGTAGCGTGCGGCGATAAAGTCGGCAATGGAGGTGATGTTTTCCTGCTTGCTGATCAGGATCATCTTTTGCAATACCCAGGGTGCCAACACCAGCAGCAGGACTGGTCCCAGGTAGATCGGTAAAAACGCCCACAACTGTTCGGCGGCTTGGCCTACAGCGCCGAAGAAGGTCCAGCTGGTGCAGTAGACCGCCAGTGACAGGCTGTAAACCCAGGCGCGCACGCGTGGTGGCAGTGGCGCACGGCGGCGGTCACCGTAGAAGGCGATGGCAAACATAATGGCCATATAGGCCAGGGCAACGGCGGCGATCAGCCCGCTGGACAGCGTCATGGTAACTCCGAGCAGAAGAACACCCAGGCATTCCAGGCCTGGTGGGGCAGTTTCGCATGATGCCGGGGGTTAGTCAGTGTCGACCAAGGTCGCGTGAGGGGGAATGTCGCAGGCGCGCGTTTAGCGCGGCGGCAGGGTTTTCTGGCGCAGGATGTAGATCGTCACCAGTACGGCGCTGGTCAGCATGAACCCTCGTGCCCACGGCAGCGGCACCAGGTAGCAGGACAGGCCGATGCTCAACCACATCAAGCCGATGGCGTAGACCTTGCCTTTAAGGGGAATGCCGTTGCCGTCCAGATAGTCGCGAATCCACGGCCCCAGGCGCGGGTGTTCCACCAGCCAGTGGTAGAAGCGCGGGGAGCTGCGGGCGAAGCAGGCGGCGGCGAGGAGCAGGAAGGGTGTGGTCGGCAATACCGGTAGGAAAATGCCAATCACCCCCAGCGCCACGCTCAGCCAGCCGATGGCCAGCAGTGCGTAACGCAGGAGCAGCGATCGGTTGCCCATGGGTGTCACGGGCACGCGACTCAGTGGTGACGTGGCTTGAGGATCGCCGGTTTTTCGTCAGGGGCGTTGCACAGCAGGTACAGGGCGGTCAGGGCTTCCGGGATCTGGACGATCATGTCGTCCATCAGGTTGGCGTCGGAGGCGATGTCGGCGAACTCTGGCTGGTCGTCGAACAGGCCCGAACCGACCATGATCGGCAGCAGCATTTCGCTGACTTCTTCCTCGGCGGTTTCGAACCAGGCGGCTTCGCGCAGGAATACGCCTTCCATGAAGCCGATGCACCAGCCGCGCAGGTCGGAGTCATCCGGCTCTTCGCCCAGGTCCAGGTCGCATGGCAGCTCGAATTCCTCGTCGGAGGCCAATTGGCGACCGATGTGGGCTTTGAGGGCGATCAGGGTCGATTCGATTTCTTCGCGCTGGGCGGCGTCCGCATAGTGCGGCTCTTCGGCGAACAGGGCGTCGATCCACTCACGATCCGGTACTTCCTCGGAACAGATGGACAGGGCGGTCAGGTAGCCGTGGGCGGCCACGTAGTCCAGCGCCTCGTCATGCAGCTCATCGGCGTCGAGGAAGGCTTGCAGGCGGGTTAGTTGCTCAGCGAAGGACATTGAAGGACTACCTTGGGAATAAACGATGCTGAATTCTAGGCTTTCTTGAGCGCCCAGGCCAGCCGCACTGCATATTTGCCAGCTTTTAGATAGCCGTCGCTATTCGTCAGCCGCGCCCTTTGCCAGGTGCTGCTCGGGTATACTGCCGCGTTTTGTGATGCCCCTGCAGGCCAAGCGCCAACCCGCGAAAACTTCGCTTACGGATTATTTTCCGTGAGACCGGGTTTTTTCGGCCAGCCTGTACAGAGGGATTTCGGCGATATTTTGGAGTTTTACATGCTCGAGCAGGCTCAACGCGTCCTCAAGGACATCTTCGGCTACGACAGTTTTCGTGGCCGCCAGGGTGCGATCATTGAGCGCGTGGCCAGTGGCGGCGATGCCCTGGTATTGATGCCTACCGGCGGTGGCAAGTCGTTGTGCTTCCAGGTGCCGGCGCTGTTGCGCAATGGCTTGGCGGTGGTGGTGTCGCCGCTGATCGCGTTGATGGACGATCAGGTCGCGACCCTTGAAGAACTCGGTGTTGCCGCAGCATCCCTGAACTCCACCCTCAGCGCCGAGCAGCAGCGCGACCTGGCCGCGCGGATCAAGCGTGGCGAAGTGAAGATGCTGTACCTGGCGCCCGAGCGCCTGGTGCAGCCGCGCATGCTGGCTTTCCTGCAGAGCCTGGAAATCGCCCTGTTCGCCATCGACGAGGCCCACTGCGTGTCGCAATGGGGTCACGATTTTCGCCGCGAATACCTGCAACTGGGGCAACTGGCCGAGCTGTTCCCCGATGTACCGCGCATCGCCCTGACCGCCACCGCCGACAAGCGCACCCGCGAAGAAATCGTCGAACGCCTGCATTTGCAGAACGCCGAACGCTTCCTGTCGAGCTTCGACCGACCGAATATCTTCTACCGCATCGTGCCCAAGGAGCAGCCGCGCAAGCAGTTGCTCGCGTTCCTGTCGGAGCGGCGCAGCGATGCGGGTATCGTCTATTGCCTGTCGCGCAAGAAAGTCGATGAAGTGGCCGCGTTCCTCTGTGAGCAAGGCTACCCGGCGCTGCCGTACCACGCGGGCCTGCCCAATGAAACGCGCTCGGCGCACCAGAAGCGCTTCCTCAACGAGGAAGGCCTGATCATGGTGGCGACCATCGCGTTTGGCATGGGCATCGACAAGTCCAACGTGCGCTTTGTGGCGCATATGGATCTGCCCAAGTCCCTTGAGGCGTATTACCAGGAAACCGGTCGCGCCGGCCGTGATGGCCTGCCGGCGGATGCGTGGATGGTCTACGGCCTGCAAGACGTGGTGATGCTCAAGCAGATGCTGCAAAACTCCGAAGGAGACGAGCGCCACAAGCGCCTGGAGCAGCACAAGCTCGATGCCATGCTCTCGTTGTGTGAAGAAACCCGCTGCCGTCGCCAGACCCTGCTCGCGTATTTCGACGAAGACATGCCCGAGCCTTGCGGCCACTGCGACAACTGCACCGACGGCGTGCAGACCTGGGATGCCACCGAGCCAGCGCGCCAGGGCCTTTCGGCGATCTACCGCACCGGCCAGCGCTACGGCGTCGGCCACTTGGTGGATGTGTTGCTGGGCAAGGACAACGAGAAGGTACGCAGCTTCGGCCACGAAAAACTCTCGGTCTACGGCGTCGGCAAGGCCCGCGCCGAAGGCGAATGGCGCTCGTTGTTCCGGCAGATGGTTGCGCGTGGCCTTGTGGACATCGACATCGAGGGTTATGGCGGCCTGCGCCTGAACGACAGCTGCCGGCCGTTGCTCAAGGGCGAGGTCAGCCTGGAGCTGCGCCGCGACCTCAAGCCACAAACCACCGCCAAGACCAGCACCAGCCAGGCCAGCCAATTGGTACGTGGCGAAGAGCGCGAACAATGGGAAGCCTTGCGCACCCTGCGGCGCAAGCTGGCCCAGGAACACAGCGTGCCGCCGTACGTTATCTTCCCCGACTCCACGTTGTTGGAGATGCTGCGCGAGCAGCCGACGACGATGTCGGAAATGGCTCGGGTCAGCGGCGTGGGTGCACGCAAGCTGGAGCGTTATGGCCAGGCCTTCCTCGAAGTCCTCGGCGGCCAGGCCGAAGCGCCGAAGGAAGTCGCCGATATCCGCCACGAGCTGATCAGCCTGGCGCGTGCGGGCATGACGCCGATCCAGATCGCCGGCCAACTGCAATGTTCGGAGAAGAACGTCTATACCTTGCTGGCCGAGTCCATCGGCGCGCAGCAGTTGTCTCTGGAGCAGGCCCTCGATTTGCCGGAAGACTTGCTGGGTGAAATCCAGGATGCATTCCTCGACGGCGAGGGCGAATTGCCGCCGGTTGCGGAAATCGCGCCATTGTTCACCGGGCGGGTGCCTGAGGGTGTCTTGTACTGCGTACGAGCCGCTTTGCAGTCTGAATTCGAAATTTAGTGCGCCAATTACGACAATGTAACGAATCAGTACATAGCACCTCTTGCCTACTGGCAGGGCTCATGCTTAGCTGACTAATAATTAGCCACACTTTGTTTTCAGTCTAAATCATGAGTTTTTTATGCCGTTAACCGATCAACACCGTTTTGGCATGCAGTTGGCGCAAATGTCCCGAGGTTGGCGCGCCGAGCTGGATCGCCGCCTGGCGGGGCTGGGCTTGTCCCAGGCGCGCTGGTTGGTGCTGCTGCACCTGGCGCGTTTTGAAGAAGCGCCTACCCAGCGTGAGCTGGCACAAAGTGTTGGCGTCGAAGGGCCAACGCTGGCGCGTTTGCTCGACAGCCTCGAAAGCCAGGGCCTGGTGCAACGCCAGGCCGTGGTGGAAGACCGTCGCGCCAAGCGCATCTTGCTGTGCGACCCGGCCCGCCCGCTGATTGATCAGATCGAAACCATCGCGACGGCGTTGCGGCATGAGCTGTTTGTGGGTGTGGATGAAGAGGATATGAAAGTGTGCATGCGCGTGCATGGGCACATCCTGGCGAATCTGGAAAAGTCCTGATCCTGGAAGATATGTGGGAGCTGGCTTGCCTGCGATGGGATCACCGCGGTTTAACTGACAGACCGAGGCGCCTGCATCGCAGGCAAGCCAGCTCCCACATGCGTTCTTTGCTGTGTCAGAAGGTTTGTCCTAGATTCAAATACACCGCCTTCTGATTGGCATCGTTAAACCCATAACTGAAATTCAACGGCCCCAACGGTGTATCAAACCCCAGGAAAATACTCGCAGCGTTGATGTACCCGCTGTCGAACTCGTTATCGTTGTTCCACGCCCGGCCCCGCTCCAGGGACGCCCCCAGGTACAGCGGGAAATCCAGCGGCAAGTACGAACGCGGTGTCAGCCGGCGGTAGTACACCGCCCGCATCAGGCTGACGTTCTGCCCGGAAATCGCATCCTGGCGAAACCCTGACAGCTGCCGCGCACCGCCCAGCAGGAAGCTGGAAATCACCACGTCAGACTTATCCAGCGTGCGCCCGTAGCGCCCGCCCAGCACCAGCGTGTCCGGGCCATTGCTCATGGCCTTGTCCAGTTTGAATTCCCACTGCCGGTAGCGCTGGTCGGAGCCCAGCCCCGGTTCGAATTCGCGGTAGGCCAGGCCGATGTCTTCACCGGTGTGGGGGAAGTACACATTGTCCAGGGAGTCGAACGAGTACTTCAACTCGTAGAAACCTTCGCTGAAGCTCACGCTCGGCAGGTCGCGATCACCGATGCGCACATCCGCCTTGCCCCAGGCTTCCCCGACACCGAAGCGGATCTCGCCGCTGTTGCCGATCTGGCGGCCCACGTTCAAGCCGAAGCCGTAGCGTTCCAGGCGGTATTCGGAGATGGGGTCGTTGTCCAGGATCAGCTCGACATTCTGCGCCTGCGCGCTGATATACGGTGCGACGAAGTACCGCGAGCCCGTGTCCATCGGTTGGTAGAACTCGCTGTACAGCTCTTGGCGGTCACCGATCTGCACCCGCGTCAGCCATTCGGCACCCAGGCGGTTGATGCCATTCATGCGGTAGCTGGCGCCGAGGTTGAAGGCGCTGTCGCCGCGCATGTCGTCCGACAGGTTCAGGCCCAGGCGCAGGTAATCGGTGCCGCTGCGTTTGCCCCGTGCGCTAATCACCAGGGTGTTGTCCTGGCCTTTCTTGATTACGCGGTATTGCACCTGCTCGAAGTAATCCAGGCCATACAAGGTGCCCATATCGGTTTGCAGGCGCCCCAGGTTCAGCGGTTCGCCGAGGGGCTGGCGGATGTAGTAGCGGATCACGTCTTCGCTGACTTTCGAGTCGTTCTCCACGGTGATGGCGGTGATCACCGGCGTGCGCTCGCCCGGTGTGCGCGCCGCCACCAGTTGCGGGTCGACCGGCTCGGCGGGGCGCAGGTGGGCCAGGCGCAGGTCGAGGGCGCGGGTGGCGCGGTAGCCGGCGTCGATCATTTCTTTGGCGCGGCCAAAGTCGGTCACGCCAAAGGCGCCCAAGGGCGGCTGGATCAGCACGTCCTTGGGGTGCAGGGCCTTGAGTTGTTCCTCGGAATTGCTGCGCGTCATCAGGGTGATGGATTGGTTGAGTACATCCACCACCGTCGCCAGTTGTTTGCGCGAACGCAGTGGCGTGCCGATGTCCACCACAATGGCGATATCCACGCCCATCTCCCGCGCCACGTCCAGCGGGATATTGTCGGTCATGCCGCCGTCCACCAGCAGGCGGCCGTCCAGTTCCACCGGAGCAAACACGGCGGGGATCGACATGCTGGCGCGGATCACCTGGGGCAGGTGGCCCTTGCTGAACACCACCTTTTCGCCGGTGGTGATGTCGGTGGCCACCGCGCGGAACGGGATCGGCAGCTTGTCGAAATTGCGCGTGTTGCTGCTGTGGGCGAACATGCTTTCCAGCAGCAGTGCGAGGTTCTGGCCCTGGATCACGCCCAGTGGCAAGCCCAGGCTGCCGTCGTCGCGAAAGCTGAGTTTTTGTTTGACCAGGAAGTCGCGGTCATCCTGTTTGCGTCGAAACGGTACATCTTCCCGAGGCGGTGCGTCGGACAGTGCCTGTTGCCAGTCGATGCTCAGCGCCAGTTTTTCCAGCTCGTCGATTTTGTAGCCCGACGCATACAGCCCGCCAATCACCGCGCCCATGCTGGTGCCGGCAATCGCATCGATGTGAATGCCTTGCTCCTCCAGCGCCTTGAGCACGCCGATATGCGACAGGCCACGGGCGGCGCCACCGGAGAGCACCAGGCCGATTTTCGGGCGTGGGCTTTCGACGGCTTGGGCGAGGAGAGGTAGCAGGCACAGCAACAGGCAGGACAGCAGGCGGCGCATCATGAATCTCAAGGCTCGGCGGTAAAGGCCGCTATTATAGCCACCCCATGCGCCGAGCCCGTTACCCCAGGAGCCTCTCAAGTTATGTCCATGAACAAGCCCGAGATCGTCATCACCTATTGCACCCAGTGTCAGTGGCTGCTGCGCGCGGCGTGGCTGGCCCAGGAGCTGCTCAGCACGTTTTCGGATGACCTGGGTAAGGTGTCGCTGGAACCGGCCACCGGCGGTGCGTTTCGCATCACCTGCGATGGCGTGCAGATCTGGGAGCGCAAGCAAGATGGCGGCTTTCCGGAAGCCAAGGTACTCAAGCAACGGGTGCGTGATCAGATCGACCCGCAGCGCGACCTCGGGCACAACGATCGCACGCAGTAAAGGTCACCGCTCCAAGGGAGCGGTGACCGAGCCGCTACTTGGCAGCCATTTTCTGCTTGATGAACCCGACAACCCAGGTCAGCACCAGGCCGCCGAGGCCACCACCGGCAATGTTGGTGCCCACCGCCGCCACGTCCAGTGCCGCGCCGTCGGCTGTGCCGGTGAACTGCGCAATGACCTGGCCCAGGACCAGGCCGCCAACACCGCCGAGAAAGGTGTTGAGCCCGGTCCCCAGGCTCTGCTTGGTCATGCCGGCCAAGTTGCCGCCGACGGCACCACTGATGATCTGCACCAGCAAGCTGATAAGTGTTTCCATGATGAAACCCCTGCGTAGCGTTAATGGAGTGACCACTCGCTTGCAGCAACTTCAAACCTCAGGGCTGTCGTCGAGAAGTCTTTATCCGTTGAACGACGACAGACTGTTGCGGATCGCCAGAGTATAGATCAGGCCGTTGCCGTCGGCTGTTTGGCCTGGCTGGCACTGCCCATCAGCCCCGAGAGCACGATGGCGAGGATGATCAGCGCGCCGCCCAGGAGCATGCGCAAGGTCGGGGTTTCGGCGAACAGCAGCCAGGCCATGGTAATGCCGTAGACCGGCTCCATGGCAAACACCACCGACGCGGTACGCGCCTTGATCACCGCCAGGCTGGCGACAAACAGGCTGTGGGCCAGGCCGGTGCAGAACACCCCCAGCAAGCCGATCCACAACCAGTCCATGCCGCGCACATCCGCCAGCCCGGGGGCCGCAACCGGCAACAGCAACGCCGCGACCACCACGTTCTGGCACAGCGCGGCCTGCACGGCGGGAATTCTCCCGGAGCTGGCGCGATTGTTCAGCGACAACAAGGAGAACAGCAGCCCCGAGGCGATGCCCCACAACAGGCCGCCGGTGGCTTCGCTGGCCAGATTGAAGTCTGGGGTGACCAGCACCAGGCCGATGCTGACCAACACCACCAGCAGCACTTCGTTGGCGCGGATGCGCTCGCGGAAAATCAACCCTTCGAGGATCACGGTAAACGCCGGGAACGCGGTAAAGCCCAGGGTCGCGACCGCCACACCACCCACCTTGACGGCCATAAAGAACGTCACCCAATGCGCCGCCAGCAATACGCCGCTGACCAGCAGCCGGCGCCAGTCGCGGCTTTGCAGTTTTTTCCAGGGGGCATTGCTGGCAAAGCGTGCGAACACCGCCAGGGCGAGCACGGCAAACGCGGCGCGACCAAACACGATGATGGCCGGCGAGGCGGCCGCCAGCTTGCCGAATACGCCGGTGAGGCCAAACATCAATGCGCCGATATGCAGGGCGCCGAGGGCTGAACGGGGAGTCATTGCGATCCTTGAACGTACGGGTGACGAAAAACCCAGTCTAGAGGCATGTTGGCCTGGGTGTCTGTCGTCGGGCTCGCGCGGTTTGTCGCGGGACTCTTGCTACGGTGCGCGCCGCAACTGACCGGGGGAGGCGCCGAATTCCCGCAGCATCGCGGCGGCGAAGGCGCTTTGCGAGCTATAGCCGACGCGCTCGGCGATTTCACCGATGGGCAGCGGTGTGCCGCGCAGCAGGTCGAGGGCCATGTGCAGGCGACGGCTGCGGATGTAGTCCATGGGCGTCTGCCCGCATTCGGCCATGAACCGTGCATGCAGGCGCGCCGGCGACAGGTCGGCGATGCGGGCGAGGTCGGCGACCTGCAGCGGGTGGGCAACATGGCGCTCAATGTGCGCATTGAACGCGGCATACGGCAGGCGTTTGCCCGGCAGGGGCATGGCTTCTTGGGGGGCGTTAAGGCTGGCGAGCAGCAGCACCGCGCCTTGCTGCACGATCAGCGGGTCGTTCACCGGGCTGTGCGCCAGCCATTGCACCAACTGGTGTTGTCGGGCGTCCAGGGCCAGGCGCGTCGGTTGATCGAGCAAGCGGCGGCTGGCGTCCGCATGCTCCCCCAGCGACTGCACCACCCAGTGCTCGGTGGGCACGTCCAGCACCAGGCAGCGGCTGCCATCGCGGCTGTCGCAGACATGGTGGGCGGAGTAGGGCAGCACCATCACGCTGCTTTCACGCACTTGGCTGCCACGGCCCTCGACCTCGAAGTCCAGGTGGCCGGACAGGCCGAACACCAGCTGCGCATGGTCATGGCTGTGGTCAATCGGCGCTTGGGTGTAATGGCGTAGCGTGAGGATCGGTCTCATCGCGGTCTCCTGGGCAGGCTGTCGCAGTCTACAACGCTTTGCGGGCCCTGAGCGCTGTCATCAGACTGACGCACCGTTGTCATGGGCTATTAATCGCCAGGGTGCAAGCTCGCGAAAACACCGTCGAGGGATGCCCATGACCAGTGCCGAGTTCACCAAGCCCAGCCGCAAGCAACGGGTGCGTACCCTGTGGATTTCCGATGTGCACCTGGGCACCCGGGATTGCCAGGCCGAACATTTGTCGCAATTTCTCAAGGGCTACCACGCCGACAAGATCTACCTGGTGGGTGACATCATCGACGGCTGGAAACTGCGCGGCGGTATGTATTGGCCCCAGGCCCACACCAATGTGATCCGTCGCCTGCTGACCATGGCCAAGCGCGGCACCGAGGTGATCTATGTTACCGGCAACCATGACGAATTCCTGCGCCGCTATTCCAAGCTGATCCTGGGCAATATCCAGTTGGTGGACGAAGCGGTGCACGTGACCGCGGACGGTCGGCATCTGCTGGTGATTCATGGCGATCAGTTCGATGTGATCACCCGCTATCACCGTTGGCTGGCGTTCCTTGGCGATTCGGCCTACGAATTCACCCTTACCCTGAACCGCTGGCTCAACCACTGGCGTGCGCGGTATGGCTACGGCTACTGGTCGTTGTCGGCGTATCTGAAGCACAAGGTGAAAACGGCGGTGAGCTTTATCAGCGATTTCGAAGAAGCCATCGCCCACGAAGTGACCAAGCGCGAGCTGCACGGCGTGGTGTGCGGGCACATTCACCATGCGGAGATTCGCAAGGTGGGCGAGGTGGATTACCTCAATTGCGGGGACTGGGTGGAGTCGTGCACGGCTTTGATCGAGCACTGGGATGGGCAGATCGAGTTGTATCGGTTGGCGGATGCGCAGGCGAAAGAGGCGCAGCTCAAGGCTGAGATGGTTGCTGGCTGAAAGGTCGTACTCGGTCCAAATGTGGGAGCTGGCTTGCCTGCGATAGCATCACCTCGGTATACCTGAGGCACCGAGGTGCCTGCATCGCAGGCAAGCCAGCTCCCACACAAGCCAGCTTTGGGTTTCTTCAGTTGGATACGTCGGCGATTGCTTTGGCCAGCAGTGCCAGGCGTGTCGCATCAACCCCGGCAACGTTGGCCCGCCCCGAATTGACCATATACACGCTGTGCTTCTCGCGCAGTTGTCTCACCTGCTCGGCACTCAAACCGGTGTAGGAAAACATCCCACGCTGCGCCCCAATATGCGCAAACCGCTCAGCCAAACCGTGCGGCACCAAGGCTTCCACCAACCCGGAGCGCAACTGCGCAATCCGCGAGCGCATGGCTTCCACTTCACCGCTCCACAGCGTTTTCAGCTCAGCATCACCGAGGATCGTCGCCACCACCGCCGCGCCATGATCCGGTGGCGTTGACCACAAATTACGGGCGATATTCGCCAGTTGGCTGCGCACATCCGTCAGCTTTTCGGCATCTGCCGCGCATACGATCAGCGCACCGACACGGTCGCTGTACAGGCCAAAGTTCTTCGAGCAGGAACTGGTGACCAGCACTTCCGGCAGTTCGGCCGCAAACAGTCGCACGGCCCAGGCATCTTGCTCCAGGCCGTCGCCAAAACCCTGGTAGGCAAAGTCGATCAGTGGCAGCAACTGGCGCTCGCGCACAATCTGCAGCACTTGGCGCCAGTCGTCCTGGGACAGGTCAAAACCGGTCGGGTTATGGCAGCAGGCGTGCAGCAGCACCACGTCGCCCTTGGGTACGGTGGCCAGGGTGGCGAGCATGGCCGTCACATCCAGGCGGTTGTCCGCGCCCACGTAGGGGTAGTGGCTGACCTTGAGGCCGGCCTTGGCAAAGATGCTTTCGTGGATCGGCCAGGTCGGGTTGCTCAGCCATACGCCACGGCCCGGCAGGCTGTGGGCGATGAAATCGGCGCTCAGGCGCAGGGCGCCGGTGCCGCCTGGGGTCTGGGTGGCGCCGGCACGGCGGGCCTGGATCAGCGCGGAGTCGGCACCGAGCACCAATTGGCTGATCAGTGTGCCAAAGGCCGCGTTGCCGTGGCCGCCGATGTAGGTCTTGGTGGCTTGTGTGTCCACCAGGCGCTGTTCGGCCAGCTTCACTGAGTGAGGAATTGGCGTCAGGCCCTGGTCGTCCTTGTACACGCCGACGCCGAGGTCGAACTTGTTCGGGTTGCTGTCCTGGGCATACAGGTCCATCAGCCCGAGGATCGGGTCGCCGGGTACGCGGCCAATCGCGTCAAAGTGCATTATTTGCGGCCCTCGGCGTCCTTGGCCACTTCGTCGGTGCGGGCGGCCATGATGAAGTCATTGCGGTGCAGGCCTTTGATGGAATGGCTCCACCAGGTCACGGTGACCTTGCCCCATTCGGTGAGCAGGCCAGGGTGATGGCCTTCGGCTTCGGAGATGTCACCCATGGCGTTGGTAAAGGCCAGGGCGAACTTGAAGTTCTTGAACAGGAAAACCTTTTCCAACTGCATCACGCCATCGCGCACTTCGATGTTCCAGTCGGGGATCTGCTTGATCAGCACCGGCAGTTCTTCATCGCTGACTTGTGGGGCGTCGGCGCGGCAGGCTTCGCAGTGGGCTTGGTTCAAGGTGGTCATGGGAAAGTGTCCTGAATTCGAGTATTTGAAGGTCAGTGGCGTCACCCTAAAGCAACGCGGGGCTAGGGAAAAGACTCACCTGGCATCAAAACGTAAGGTTCACGCCGCCTTGGGCTTGGGGGGCTGCCTTTGGGGTAAAGAGCGGCGCGTGCAGACCCAGCTGCATGCCGCGTTCGACCATGCCCATGATGTCTTCCTGCGCCACTTCGAACAGGCGCTTGAGCTCTGGCAGCACGAAGTACAAGGGTTGCAGGATGTCGATGCGATACGGCGTGCGCATCGCTTCCAGCGGGTCGAAGGCCTGGTGCTCGGGCTCGGCGGACAGGCTGTATACCGTCTCCTTGGGCGACGACAAAATGCCGCCGCCGTAAATGCGCAGGCCTTGGGGCGTGTCCACCAGGCCGAACTCGATGGTCATCCAGTACAGGCGCGCAAGGTAAACCCGTTGCTCTTTGCTGGCGGCGAGGCCGAGCTTGCCGTAGGTGTGGGTGAATTCGGCGAACCAAGGATTGGTCAGCAGTGGGCAGTGGCCAAAGATCTCGTGGAAAATATCCGGCTCTTGCAGGTAGTCCAGTTCTTCACGGGTGCGAATAAAGGTCGCGACCGGAAACTGCCTGTTGGCGAGCAATTCGAAAAAGGTCTGGAAGGGGATCAGCGCCGGAACGCGGGCCACTTGCCAGCCGGTCGTCTCGGCCAGCACTTTGTTGATCTCGCCCAGTTGCGGGATGCGATCCAGGGGCAGGCCGAGCTTGTCGATGCCGTCCAGGTATTCCTGGCAGGCGCGGCCTTCGATCACTTTCAACTGGCGCGTGATCAGGGTGTTCCACACCGCGTGTTCTTCTGGCGGGTAGTGGATAAAACCTTGCGCATCGGGCTCGCGGGCCACGTAGTGCGTCTGCTTCATACGGCTCTCCTGCTAGGCATTCGTTCTTGTTATGTCCTGCGATGCCTCTATTGATACCCCGTAGCGGGCGAGACTCCATCCGTGTTTCAGGCTGGAATGTGGGAAAAGTTACTGGTTTTCGTAAAGTATTCGTTACAGTTATGGCGCCAGTCGTTGCAATGGGCTGGGAAAAGGTCACCAGCTGTCACATAATCTTGACGACTATCTGCGCCCAGCGACAAAAAGACGCGGCGCCTACCCACTTTTCGAGCCTCTTCATGCGTATCAAAGTGCACTGCCAGAACCGCATCGGCATCCTGCGGGACATTCTCAACCTGCTGGTGGAGTACGGGGTCAACGTCGCCAAGGGCGAGGTCGGCGGTGAGCATGGCAACGCCATTTATCTGTTTTGCCCGAACCTGGTGAATATGCAGTTCCAGGCGCTGCGCCCACAGTTCGAAGCGATTGCCGGTGTATTTGGCGTGAAGCGCGTAGGGCTGATGCCTAGCGAGCGTCGGCATATGGAACTCAATGCGTTGCTTGGCGCCCTGGAGTTTCCGGTGCTGTCCATTGATATGGGGGGCTCCATCGTCGCCGCCAACCGTGCGGCGGCGCAGCTCCTCGGGGTGCGCGTGGATGAGGTACCGGGCATTCCGCTGTCGCGCTATGCCGAAGATTTCGACTTGCCGGAGCTGGTGCGCGCTAGCAAATCGCGGATCAACGGCCTGCGAGTCAAGGTCAAGGGCGACGTGTTCCTGGCGGACATCGCGCCGCTGCAATCCTCCGAACACGATGACAGCGAAGCCATGGCTGGCGCCGTGCTGACCCTGCACCGCGCCGACCGCGTGGGTGAGCGTATCTACAATGTGCGCAAGCAGGAGCTGCGTGGTTTTGACAGCATCTTCCAAAGCTCCAAGGTCATGGCTGCGGTGGTCCGCGAGGCCCGACGCATGGCGCCGCTGGATGCGCCGCTATTAATAGAAGGCGAAACCGGCACCGGCAAGGAATTGCTCGCGCGTGCCTGCCACCTGGCCAGCCCGCGTGGGCAATCGCCGTTGATGGCGCTCAACTGCGCCGGTTTGCCGGAGTCGATGGCTGAGACCGAGTTGTTCGGCTACGGCCCGGGCGCGTTTGAAGGGGCACGGGCCGAAGGCAAGTTGGGGCTGCTGGAGCTGACAGCGGGCGGGACGTTGTTTCTGGATGGTGTGGGTGAAATGAGCGCGCGTTTGCAGGCGAAATTGCTGCGTTTCCTGCAGGACGGCTGCTTCCGTCGCGTAGGCAGCGATGAAGAAGTCTATCTCGATGTACGGGTGATTTGCGCAACCCAGGTGGACTTGTCGGAACTCTGCGCCCGTGGCGAATTTCGCCAGGATCTTTATCACCGGCTCAACGTGTTGTCGCTGCATATCCCGCCGCTGCGCGAATGCCTGGATGGTTTGGCGCCGTTGGTTGAGCACTTCCTCGACCAGGCCAGCCGGCAGATTGGTTGCCCGTTGCCCAGGCTGGCGCCTGCGGCCATGGATCGGCTCAGCCACTACCACTGGCCGGGTAACGTGCGGCAGCTGGAAAACGTGCTGTTCCAAGCCGTGTCGTTGTGTGAGGGGGGAACGGTGAAGCTCGAGCATATTCGGCTGCCGGATTATGGCGTGCGTCAACCGCTTGGCGATTTCTCCCTGGAAGGGGGGTTGGAAGAGATTGTCGGTCGATTTGAGAAGGCGGTACTGGAAAGCCTGTATACCGAATACCCCAGCAGCCGGCAGTTGGGTAAACGACTGGGAGTGTCCCATACGACAATTGCTAATAAGTTGCGTGGGTATGAGGTCATAAAGACAGAGAGTGCTGGTTAGAAGATTTTGCGGGTGCGCTAGTGGGGGTGGGCTGAAGCGAGCAGTTTGACAGCAAGGCAAACTGCTCGCAGTGTTATCGATGTTTTAACGATTGTTTGTTGGTAGGCGATTCGCCGAGTAGTTTCTATTGTTGTGCAAGGCTTTGTTGTCCGGATTGAAGTTGTGATCGGTGATGCGAGCACCTATCTGCGTTTGGCGAAAGTCGTAAAGGCCGAACCATGGCTCTTTAGACCCATTCAGTGTCGGATGTGCATGCTCTTGGTCAAGCTCCACTGGCGGCTCATCTTGTGCGTCAATCTTCCAGGGCCTGTCATTGTGGCGGGACGCGTTGCTGGCTTCCTGCGGGGCGAGGCGGTGTTCATTGGTGCTGAAGGCCGGGCGATGGCCCCCGCCACGGCGGGTATCGGGCAATTCGCGGTCTGGAAAGTAGTCCCTGGCTCGGCGGGCTCGATCAACGGGGTAGTCCGAATCCCGCCGCCAATCTGGGCGGGCTCGGTCGGTGCGATGGTCTTGGTCGCAGCGGTGGTAGTGGGAATGTGCCTGCGACCGACTAGTTGCGCGCGAGTCGTGTTGCCGATCATATGTATTGGGGGTGTACGGGTCCCGAAAGTACGTCGGAGTGTTGCCATTAACTCTAAACATGACATGGCCTTATATTGTTGATAAGTGTGTATCGCAATCAAAGTGGTTCGCTATGGGGCTACGAATTGATTGTGCGATGGGCGCAAACTACTTGTGTAGGTGTGCGGGCGACAAGTTGAGTGTATTAAGCAATTGTAAGTGTGTGTCGGGAAAGTCTGGTGTTTTTCGTGCTTTGAAAACTGCAAGTAAATACATATGCGTTAACTGATTTGTCGGTGCGTGATCTATGGTCGTGCTCCGGCACAGAGATGGGATTTGAAACGAAAAATAAAATGGGCACCGAGCTTTTGTTTAGGTTCGCGATGGTTACATTTAATCGGCTGAGTCAGCCCCTTAGGCTCGGTCGGCCTGAAGATCGAACCTGGTGTCGGCACCTGCCTTTGCCGTTAGCGGCATAACTCCGCCGTTTTTTCGACTCTCGCTCGGCCCTCATTTGCCAGGGCCTGCGCGCAAACCCCCGCTCTGCCTGGACCTTCTCCTCTTTTGAAAAGTTGGTTCGTAAATTGCTTATCCCTCATCAGCACAGCGGTGGGCGGCAAACGTCCGTCAGAAAGAGGATAGAGCGTGGACAAGTACCTTTATGTGGCAATGACCGGCGCCAGCCAGAATGCTCTGGCGCAGAAGGCCCATGCCAACAACCTGGCGAACATTTCCACCAATGGCTTCCAGCGTGACCTGGAGCAGGCGCGTTCGATGCCGGTATTTGGTGACAGCTTTCCGGCGCGGGCGTTTGCCCTCACCGAGCGCCCGGCCACCGACTTTAGCCCCGGCGCAATGATTGAAACCGGTCGTGACCTGGACGTCGCCGTCAGCGGCGACGGCTGGATGGCCGTGCAGACCCCGGATGGCGGCGAAGCCTACGTGCGCAGCGCGAGCATGAACGTCGATGCATTGGGCGTGCTGCGCGCCGGCAACGGCATGCCGATCATGGGCAACGGTGGCCCGATTGCCGTGCCGCCCCAGCAAAAAATCGAAGTGGGCGCCGACGGCACCATCAGCATCCGCGCCATGGGCGAAGGCCCGCGCGTGATGGCTGAAGTGGACCGGATCAAGCTAGTGCAGCCCGATCTGAAGAACATGACCAAGGGTCTGGATGGCAGCATCCACACCAAGGACGGCCAGCCGGCCCAGGCCGATGCGGGCGTCAAGCTGACCTCGGGTTTCCTGCAGGCGAGCAACGTGAATGCGGTGGAAGAAATGACCGCAGTGCTGGCGCTTTCCAAGCAATTCGAGCTGCACATCAAGATGATGAACAGCGCCAAGGAAGACGATCAGGCCATGACGCGCGTCATGGCGATGACCTGATTGCAACCCACTAACTAATTTGTGATGCGGCGCCGACAAACAGGCGCCCAAAGGAGAACAGCATGCTTCCGGCTCTATGGGTTGCCAAAACAGGCCTGTCCGCCCAGGACACCAACCTGACCACCATCTCCAACAACCTGGCCAACGTGTCGACCACGGGTTTCAAACGTGACCGTGCCGAATTCCAGGACTTGCTCTATCAGATCAAGAAGCAGCCGGGCGCCCAATCGACCCAGGACAGCGAACTGCCGTCGGGCCTGCAACTGGGTACGGGTGTGGCGATCGTCGGCACCCAGAAGAACTTCAGCGCCGGTAACCTGCAACAGACTGGCCAGCCGCTGGACATGGCCATCAACGGCCGTGGTTTCTTCCAGATCCTGCAACCGGATGGCACTACCTCCTACACTCGTGACGGTACTTTCCACCTGGACTCCAACGGTCAGATGGTCACCGCCAACGGTTTCGCCCTGGAACCAGCCGTGATCGTCCCGGCCGATGCCAAGACCTTCACCGTCGGCAACGATGGCACCGTGTCCATCACCGTGGCCGGCAACCCGGCGTCGCAAGTGATCGGCAACCTGCAAACCGCCGACTTCATCAACCCGGCCGGGCTGCAAGCCATGGGTAACAACCTGTTCCTCGAAACTGCCTCCAGCGGCGCGCCGCAAATCGGCACCCCTGGCCTGAACGGTTTTGGTACCACGCTGCAAAGCACCCTGGAAACCTCCAACGTGAGCACGGTTGAGGAGATGGTCAACATGATCACCACCCAGCGCGCCTACGAGATGAACTCCAAGGTGATCTCCACCGCCGACCAGATGCTCTCGTTCGTCACGCAGAATCTGTAATCAAGTCTATGGGGCGCCCTTGAGGGCGCCTGCAACACCGTGAGGTAAGGGTCATGAATCGCTACGTTTCTGTTCTGGCATTGAGTGGGATTACCGTGCTCGCGGGCTGTGTCGCCCCGACGCCGAAACCCAATGACCCGTACTACGCGCCGGTGTTGCCACGCACGCCGTTGCCGGCGGCGGCCAACAATGGCTCGATCTACCAGGCCGGTTTCGAACAGAACCTGTACAGCGACCGCAAGGCGTTCCGGGTGGGTGACATCATCACCATCACCCTGAACGAGAAGACCCAGGCCAGCAAAAACGCCAACTCGCAGATCGGCAAGACCAGCAAGGCCAGCATCGGCCTGACCTCGCTGTTTGGCGGCGTGCCCAACACCAACAACCCGTTGGGCAGTGGTGACTTGAGCCTGGACGCCGGCTACAACGGCGACCGTGCCACCAACGGCAAGAGCGCGGCGGGGCAGGGCAATAGCCTGACCGGTTCGATCACCGTGACCGTGGCCGATGTATTGCCCAACGGCATCATCGCCGTACGCGGTGAAAAGTGGATGACCCTCAACACCGGCGACGAGCTGGTGCGGATTGCCGGCATGGTGCGTGCCGATGACATCTCCACCGATAACACCGTGCCGTCCACGCGGATTGCCGATGCGCGCATTACCTATTCGGGTACGGGTTCGTTTGCCGATGCGAGCCAGCCGGGCTGGTTCGACCGTTTCTTCCTTAGCCCGCTGTTCCCTTTCTAGGTGGCCATTTTGAACTTCAAACAGCTGATGGTGGCGGCCTTGTTGCTGTCCCTGAGCGCCGTCGCCCAGGCCGAGCGCCTGAAAGACATCGCCAGCATCTCCGGCGTGCGCTCCAACCAGTTGATCGGCTACGGCCTGGTGGTGGGACTCAACGGCACGGGTGACCAGACCACCCAGACCCCGTTCACCCTGCAGACCTTCAACAACATGCTGTCGCAGTTCGGCATCAAGGTGCCGGCCGGCTCGGGCAACGTGCAGCTTAAAAACGTCGCGGCGGTGTCCATCAGTGCCGACTTGCCGGCGTTCTCCAAGCCGGGCCAGGTGGTGGACATTACCGTGTCCTCCATCGGTAACTCGAAAAGCCTGCGTGGCGGCACCTTGCTGATGACCCCGCTCAAAGGTATCGACGGCAACGTCTACGCCATTGCCCAGGGCAACCTGGTGGTGGGCGGGTTTGACGCCGAAGGCCGCGACGGTTCGAAGATCACCGTCAACGTGCCGTCCGCCGGGCGCATTCCTGGCGGCGCCACGGTGGAACGGACCGTGCCGAGCGGCTTCAACCAGGGCAACAGCCTGACCCTGAACCTCAACCGTTCCGACTTCACCACCGCCAAGCGCGTGGTGGACAAGATCAACGACATGCTCGGCCCCGGCGTGGCCCAGGCTATCGACGGCGGCTCGATCCGCGTGACCGCGCCGCTGGACCCAAGCCAGCGCGTGGACTACCTGTCGATCCTGGAAAACCTCGAAGTCGATCCGGGCCAGGCGGTGGCCAAAGTCATTATCAACTCGCGCACCGGCACCATCGTGATCGGCCAGAACGTCAAGGTGTCGCCGGCGGCGGTGACCCACGGCAGCCTGACCGTGACCATCACCGAAGACCCGATCGTCAGCCAGCCTGGGCCGTTGTCCAATGGCCAGACGGCCGTGGTGCCACGCTCGCGGGTGAATGCCCAGCAAGAAGCCAAGCCGATGTTCAAGTTCGGCCCCGGCACCACCCTGGATGAGATTGTCCGCGCGGTGAACCAGGTGGGCGCAGCGCCCGGCGACTTGATGGCGATCCTTGAAGCCCTGAAACAGGCCGGCGCCTTGCAAGCCGACCTGATTGTGATCTGAGGCCATGGCCATGGATATGCGCAAGAGCGGGATCAGCAGCACGGCGGACTCGGGGTCGTACTCCGACTTGAACCGGCTTAACCAGCTCAAGGTCGGTGCCGACAAGAACAGCGAAGGCAACATGCGCAAGGTGGCGCAGGAGTTTGAGTCGCTGTTCCTGAGCGAGATGCTCAAGTCCATGCGTTCGGCGACCGAGGCATTGGGTAAAGACAACCCGATGAACACGCCGGCGGCCAAGCAGTATCAGGAAATGTACGACCAGCAGCTGGCGGTGTCGATGTCCCGCGAGGGCGGCGGTATCGGCCTGGCCGACGTGCTGATGCGCCAGATGCAGAAGAACAAACCGGTGGAAGCCCAGGCGGCCACCTTGCAGGGCCCGGCAGCGGCTGAGCCGGCGAAGAAAGTGGATGTGCCGACGGAAATCGGCGCCGGCACCCAGGCCGAGGGCCCGCTGGGTCGTTCCAATGGCCAGCGCCCACTGTGGGCGTACCGCGTGGCAGAGCCGCAGGCCGGCGCCGCGGCATCCCACAGCAACGACATGGAACTGATGAACCAGCGCCGCATCGCCTTGCCGAGCAAGCTGACGGATCGCCTGCTGGCCGGCATCGTGCCAAGCACCGACACCAGCGTGGCCAAGGCCGCGCCACTGCGTAACAGTGCCGCCGAAGACAACGTAATCAACAGCACCGCGCGCACCTTTGCCGTGCCGAGCGGGCGCATGCAGGTCTATGGCCGCGCCATTGCCCAGCCACCGCTGGCACCGGCGAAAAAAGCCTTCGGCTCCCAGGACGAATTTGTCGCCACCATGTTGCCGATGGCCAAGGCCGCGGCCGCGCGCATTGGCGTCGATCCGAAGTACCTGGTGGCCCAGGCCGCGCTGGAAACCGGTTGGGGCAAGTCAGTGATGCGCGCCGAAGACGGCAGCAGCAGCCACAACCTGTTCGGCATCAAGGCCGGCCAGAGCTGGCAGGGCGGCCAGGCCCGGGCAATCACCAGCGAGTTCCGCGATGGCGCGATGGTCAAGGAAACGGCGCAGTTCCGTTCCTACAATTCCTATCAGGACAGCTTTCACGACCTCGTGACATTGCTGCAAAGCAATGATCGCTATAAAGAAGTTGTGAAGTCGGCCGACAACCCGGAACAGTTTGTACGCGAGTTGCAAAAGGCCGGTTACGCAACCGACCCAGACTATGCCAGCAAGATTTCGCAGATCGCCAAAACGATGAACAGCTACCAGAACTACGCTGCCGCTGGCGCAACCACACATTTATAAGGTCTGAATCATGAGTTTGCTCAGTATCGGGATGTCAGGGCTCAATGCCGCTCAAGGATCGTTGTCGGTCTTGAGTAATAACATTGCCAACGTCAACACCGCGGGCTACTCACGTCAGCAGGCCACCCAGAACGCCAGCGCGTCGAACCAGTTCGGCGGCGTGTTCATCGGCACCGGCACGACCCTGGCGGATGTGCGCCGGGTGTATAACGAGTATCTGGATGCGGCGTATCAGAACAGCACCGCGCTGAGCAGCGATGCCAATGCCTACCTGGGGCAGGTCAGCGCCATCGATAAAGTGCTGTCGGACAAGACCACCGGCATGTCTTCGGCGCTGAGCTCGTTCTTTGCGACCTTGCAGACCGCGTCGTCCAACCCGAATGACCTGTCGGCGCGCCAACTGCTGGTGTCCAACGCCAAGACGCTGAGCAACCGCTTCAACTCGATCTCGACGCAGTTGACCCAGCAAAAAGAAACCATCAATAGCCAGCTGAGCACCATGAGTGACCAGGTCAACCAACTGACCTCCTCGATTGCTTCGCTGAACAAGCAGATCTCCCAGGCCCAGGGCTCTGCAACCGCCGCGCCCGCGAATTTGCTGGATTCGCGCAACGAGGCCGTGCGTGCGCTCAATGAGCTGATCGGCGTCACCGCAACAGAAAAGAACGGTCAATTCAGCATCAACACCGGTACCGGCCAGTCGCTGGTGGAAGGCGGGATTGCCAACACGATTTCGGCGGTGCCGAGCAAGGACGACAACAGCCAGTACACCATCCAGCTGAACGTCAATGGCACGGCCCTGGACATGGGCTCGGTGATCAGCGGCGGCAGCATTGGTGGCTTGTTGCGTTATCGCAGCGACGCCCTGATGCCCGCCATCAACGAGCTGGGGCGTCTGGCGATTGCCACTGCCGATACGATCAACAATCAGCTGGGCCAAGGCCTGGATCTGAACGGTGATTTCGGCACGTCGCTGTTCAAGGACATCAACAGCGCCACCGCCATTGCTTCGCGCAGCCAGGCGGCGGCGGGCAACAGTGCCGCGTCCAGCAACCTGAATGTGACGATCAACGACAGCAGCAAGCTGACGACCTATGACTACAAGATCACGTTCAGCGACAAGACCAACCCGAACATGATCACCGTGGAGCGCTCGGACGGTAAGTCCATGGGCAACTTCGACATCAGCTCCACTACCGTGCCGGTGTCGTTTGACGGCGTGACCGTGACGCTCGATGGCAAAGGCACGATGAGCTATGGCGACACCTTCAAGGTCAGCCCGACGGCCAACGGTGCGAGCGCTATCGGTGTGGACATGGCGGATGCCAACAAGCTCGCCTTTGCCGGCCCACTCATCGGCGAAGGCGGCAAGACCAACAGCGGCACGGGCACCTTTACCCAGCCGACGCTGACCGCGCCACTGGATATCCATGGCGGTGCGGACACGGCGAAGCTGCGTACCAACATCGAAGGCCTGATGCCGGTGAAAATGGTGTTTGGCAAGCCGGCCGCCGACGGTACCCAGTCGTATACGATCAGCAACGCCCAGGGCAAGGCGATTGGCACCGGCACCATCGTGCCGGGGCAGGGCAACAAGATCACCGTCAATGTGCCCGAACTGGACGCTAGCGGTACGCCGATCCCGGGTTCAGGCTTCAAATTCGACACCACCATCAACGGCTCGCCGGCTGACGGTGACAGCACCACGTTCTCGTTCAACAGCGCCGGCAAGTCCGATGGCCGCAACGCGCAGCAGTTGCTTGACCTGCAAACCAAGGCCACCGTTGGCATGGGCGACGGCAACGTCGGCGTGAGCCTGGTGGGTGCCAACAGCCGCCTGGTGTCCCAGGTGGGCGCGAAGGCCAGCCAGTCGAGTGTCGATGTGGCCGCGACCGGCGCCTTGCTGGCCGCCAACAAGGGCGCGCGCAACTCGGTGTCCGGGGTCAACCTGGATGACGAGGCGGGCGACATGATCAAGTTCCAGCAGTACTACACCGCGTCGTCGCAGATCATCAAGGCCGCGCAGGAAACCTTCACCACATTGATCAATAGCCTTTAAGGGAGTCTGGGACGATGCGTATTTCTACACAGCAGTATTTCGAAACCAGCTCCACCAAGTACCAGGAAAACTATTCCAGTGTGGTGAAAGCGCAGGACCAGGCCAGCTCTGGCGTTCGCGTGCAAACCGCCGCGGATGATCCGGTCGCGGCCGCACGCTTGCTGATGCTGCAACAGCAGAAAGACATGCTGGGGCAGTACAACACCAATATCGACACGCTGAAAAACTCGCTGCAGACCGAAGACAGCGTGCTTCAGAACATCAACACGGCGATCCAGCGCGCCAGCGAGCTGGCGTTGAAGGCTGGTAACGTCGGGATCAGCGATGCTGACCGCAAATCGACCGCCGCCGAAATCGGTGCCCTGGAAGACCAGATCATGGGTCTGCTCAATACCAAGGATGCCAGCGGCAACTACCTGTTCTCCGGCAGCAAGACCGACACGCCGCCCTACACGCGCAACAACGATGGCACCTACACCTATCAGGGCGATGACACCGCGCTGAACCTGCGGGTGGCGGAGAATCTGTCGGTGCCGATGGGCGATACCGCGAAGAAAATGCTCGAGACCTCGGCCAACACCGGTCGTACCCAAGCCACGCCGGTGCTGGTTCCCCCGGCGGTGGATGACGGCAAGGTCACGATCTCGGCGGGCCTGATTGCGTCGGGTGTCGATGTGAAGTTTGCCGACGGCCAGCCTTACACGCTGAAGTTCCTCAGCAGCACCCAGTACACCGTCAGTGACAGCACCGGCAAAGACATCACGTCCGAGATCGCGGGCAATGGCACCTTTGACTCCACCAAGGAAGGCGGTTCGACCATCAGCCTGCGCGGGGTCAAGTTCGACATCGGCCTGAACCTGGGCAAAGACGTCTTGCCGGGCGCGCCGTCGGATGCGCTGGTAAAAGACCGCGAGTTCAGCCTGGCCCTCAAGCCGGACTCGTTCAGTGTTTCGCGTACCGCCAGCAACCCAAGCGCGGCCCAGTTGACCGGTGGTTCGGTGAGTGACCCGACGGCTTATGCCAGCACCTTTCCCAACGCCGGCCTGGTGGTCAAGTTCGGTGCGGGCGGTAGCTATAACGTCTACGCGCAGCCGTACACGGCGGACAGCAAATCCATCGCCAGTGACACGCTGGCTGCGGGCGCGACCTCGATCACCGTGGCGGGCGTGACGCTGGGTGTGACCACCGCGCCGGCACCGGCAGATGGCGACCAGTTCCTGGTGGGCGCCACCAGCAACAAGAATGAAAACGTGCTCGACACCCTCGGCCGCTTGCGCCGCACGCTGGAGACCCCGTCGGATGGCAACCCGGCGGCGCAGAAGGAGCTCAAGGATGTGGTGGCCCGGTCCATCGGCAACCTGACCAACGCCTACAGCCAGATCGATCAGGTTCGTGGGGATATCGGCGCACGGCTGAACACCTTGGATATCCAGAGTGCCGAAAACACCAGCCTGAGCCTGGCGAACGCCACCACCATGAGTTCGCTGGGTAACGTTGACTTCGCCGAAGCCGCCATCAACCTGAGCCTGCAGCAAACCATGCTGCAAGCCTCGCAGCTGGCGTTCGTGAAAATCTCCCAGCTGAGCCTGTTCAACAAGATGTAATCGGCCTGCTGCACAGCAACGGCCCAGCCTGGAAACAGGCTGGGCCGTTGTCGTTTGCGGGACTTAATTGTTTGAAGGTTTTGCAGAAAGCACACACAATTAGGTGACCTGCGGGTCATAAAGCGCATCTTCACTGTATCGTGTGAAAAGGATAAGTCGTCTCAGCCTCCTTGCAGAGCGGCTTTCAGCGAGTTCTTCACGGGGTTTGTCCCCTTTATTGTCACCACTTCGCGAGGCAGTTCGCGGGGTGTTCTCCAGCTATTTAGTATTGGGAAGCCACAATGATTGGCATAAAAAGCATCGCCAGTTACGTGCCGGCCGACGGCATCGATAACTACGCCCAGGGTGCCAAATTCGCCAAGGATGAGGAATTCATCATTGGCAAGATCGGTTCGGCGTTCCTGCCGCGCAAGGAAGCTGCCCAGGAAACCTCCGATCTGTGTGTCGAGGCAGTCAACGCTTTGTTTGCCAACAACCCGCAGTTGAAACGCGAGTCCATTGACGCGCTGATCGTCGTCACCCAGAACGGTGACGAAGAGGGTTTGCCCCACACCGCCGCCATCGTCCAGGACAAACTGGGCCTGCCGACCCACGTGGCCGCGTTCGATATCTCCCTGGGCTGCTCCGGCTACGTCTACGGCATCTACGCGATGAAGGGCTTCATGGAAGCCGCCGGCCTGAAAAACGGCCTGCTGATCACCGCCGACCCGTACTCGAAGATCGTCGACCCCGAAGACCGCAACACCACCATGCTGTTCGGCGACGCCGCCACGGCCACGTGGATGGGTGAAGACGCGCCTTGGCTGCTGGGCAAGTCGAAGTTCGGCACCGACGGTTCAGGCGCACCGCACCTGAAGGTTAGCGATGGTGTGTTCTTCATGAACGGCCGCCAGGTGTTCAACTTCGCACTGCTCAAAGTACCGGCGCATTTGCACGAGCTGCTCAATGAGTCGGACCTCAAGGCCGACGACATCGATGCCTTCTGCATTCACCAGGGCAGTGCGGCGATTGTCGACGCCGTGGCGCGCCGCTTTGAAGAGGCGCCGGTGGAGAAGTTCATCAAGGATATGGTCGAGACCGGCAACACCGTGTCGTCGAGCATTCCGCTGCTGCTGGAAAAGCACGTGATGGACGCCACCTGGAAGCGCGTGGCGATCAGTGGTTTTGGTGTGGGCCTGTCGTGGGGCTCGGCGATTCTCTATCGTCCGTGACGCTTTAACCGGCAATACAAAAAACGCCGATGATCGCTCGATCATCGGCGTTTTTTATTTGGCGCCAGAAAAGCCAATGAATGCTGGGTTTTACCCCTGTGTAAGCCCTTGAATTGCAAGGGGTGGCACCAAGCCAGCAAAAAAATCAAAAAAAAGACTCAAGCAACCGGCACACACGACGATAACTATTACGAAGGTTCTCTAGGCCACACCCGGCGGTTGCCAGGGCCGGAAGCCGCAGCATCCCATCCAACGAGGATTTCGTCATGGCATTATCAGTTAACACCAACATCACGTCTCTGGGGGTCCAGAAGAACCTGAATAAGGCTTCCGACGCTCTGAGCCAGTCGATGAACCGTCTGTCCTCCGGCCTGAAAATCAACAGCGCCAAAGACGACGCTGCCGGCATGCAGATCGCCAACCGTCTGAACAACCAGGTCAAAGGCCTGAACGTTGCCATCGCCAACGCCAACAACGGCGTGTCGATTGCCCAGACTGCTGAAGGCGCGATGCAAGAATCCACCAACACCCTGCAGCGTCTGCGTGAACTCGCCCTGCAAGCGGCGAACGGTGATAAAAGCGACGCTGACCGTGTTTCCCTGCAGCAAGAATTCACCGCTAAAGTGGGCGAGCTGAACCGTATCGCCAGCACCACTACCTTCGGTGGTCGTAACCTGCTGGACGGCTCGTTCCAGAACGTAGCTTTCCAAATCGGCGCCAACGCCAACGAGACTATCTCGTTCGGCATGACCGACATCAGCTCCACCGCGCTGAAAGGTAACTTCAGCGAAGCCACTGTTAACAGCATCGCATTGAGCGGTCTCGCTGCTACCACTACTGGCTCGGTACTCACTGATAAAGCCACTGTCTCGGGTTCCGCTGCTGTTGGCGCTACTGTGGCGAGCGACAATATCAAAATCAACGGTACAACAATCACTTTCGGTGCTGTCGCAGCTAGTGACTTGGGTGTTGCCGCAGCTGCTGCTATCAACAAAGAGACAGCTACCACCGGTGTTACTGCAAGCACCGATGCTACTGGCGTCCTGACACTGAGCTCCACCAAGGCTATCAACCTCGCAGCTGGCGATGTTGTAACTGCTTCTGCTGGCCCACCCACAGTCGCTGCCAAAACTGATGGCTTGGCTAACCTGAAGCTGACTGCTAACCCTGCCATTGCCACTACCAGCAACCTGACCTCTGACGGTGCGATCACTGTAAACGGTGCTGCAGTAACTTGGGCGAAAGGCGACGCCATGTCGACCGTTCTCACCAAGCTCACCAAAGCTGCTGGCGGCACTGCAGCGGGTGCTTCCGCTACCTTCACCGAAGGTCGTCTCAAGCTGACCTCGGGCAACGGTGCAGACATCAAGCTGGCTAACACTAACAGCGGTTCACTGTCGCAACTGGGTCTGTCTGCCGGTACCACTCAGGCCAAACTGACCGACGATACTTCCATCTCCGTCAACGGCGTAGAAGTCAAGTTCAAGAAAGGCGACACCGCTGATGCAGTTGTAGCTTCGATCAACAGCGCAAGCACCGGTGTACAGGCGAGCAAAAACGCTGACGGTACTCTGAGCCTGTTCGCAGACAAAGACATCACCATCAAAGACGGCAGCGCTGGTACCGGTCTGAAAGCCCTGGGCCTGACCACTGTTGCTGCCAACGGCACCAAAACCGCCGTGACCATGGAAACCAGCGTTTCCGACCTGAACATCCTGTCCGCCGCTTCTTCGCAGCAGGCTATCCAGGCTCTGGACGACGCCATGCAGCAGATCGACAGCCAGCGTTCGCAGCTGGGTGCCGTACAAAACCGCTTCGCCAGCACCGTGGCCAACCTGCAGAGCATTTCGCAGAACTCCTCCGCTGCCAAAGGCCGCGTAGAAGACGCTGACTTCGCTTCCGAAGCTGCTGAACTGACCAAGCAACAAACCCTGCAACAGGCTTCCACTGCGATCCTGTCCCAGGCCAACCAACTGCCATCCTCTGTTCTGAAGCTGCTTCAGTAATAGTCGGTAGCGGTTAAATAACGGGAGGGTGCGTGAATAACGTGCCCTTCCGTTTTTTCAGTTTGGAGGTGATGACATGGACATGAGCATCAAGCTGAACACGCCGTACCCGGCTGCCGTAACCCAGCCCAGCACTGCACCTGTCGCCCAGGCCCAGCCTGCGGCCAACAGTGAAGCGAAAGTGCCGGCGAGCGAAGAGCCACAGCGCGTTGCGCTGGAAAAAGCTGTAACCGATATGCGTGAGTTTGTGCAGGCTTCACAGCGCAACCTGGATTTTTCCATCGATGACTCCACTGGCATAGTGGTCGTCAAGGTGATCGCCACCGACAGTGGTGAAGTGATTCGACAGCTTCCATCGGAGACCGCGCTGAAATTGGCGCAGAATTTGAGCGATGCCAGCAGCCTGCTGTTTGATAGCAAGGCTTGAGTTGGCACGAAACATGTTTCTGATTGCGGCATCGGCGCTTGAGCGCCAAAAAACGGCCGCTTCAGGACAAGGAGAATAAGCAGATGGCTAGTTCAACGATTTCCGGCCCAGGTTCGGGCTACAACACGCAAGCGATCGTCGAGGCACTGGTTGGGGCTGAAAAGGCACCCAAGCTGGCCCAGATCACCAGTCAGCAAAAAGACGCGACTATCAAGTTGTCGGCTGTCGGCTCGATCAAAACCGCGTTGGAAGCCTATCAGGCGGCAATCACCAAGTTGAACAACGTCTCTGCGTTCAACGGGCTTTCTGCCAGTTCCTCCGAAGAGAAGAACATCAAGGTCACCTTGGGTGACGGTGCTTCCAGCGGCAAGTACGAGGTAAAGGTCGATAGCCTGGCCACCGCCGCCAAAGTCACCAGCAAGGTGAATACGGACGGTGCCACGGGCAAGGCCAACAGCACTGACGAAGCGCAGACGTTGACCATTAACCAGGGCGACAAAAGCTACGACGTGGTGATTGCCGGCGGCGCGACCCTCAAGGAAGTGCGTGAAGCCATCAACACCCAGCTCTCGGCCCAGGGTATCAGTGCCAACGTGCTGAGCGACTCCAACGGCGCACGTCTGGTCCTGACGTCGACCAAGACCGGCGATGGCACCGATATCACCCTCAGCGGTGACTCGGAGCTTGCCGTCGGTTACGACCAAGGCAAGCCCCCGGCCAACGCCAAGTACAGCATCGACGGCGTCGCGATGTCGTCCGCCACCAACAAGATCGATTCCGCCATCAGTGGTGTGACCCTCGACTTGCTGGCCGTTGACTTGACCAAGCCGACCACCACCATCACCGTGGCCACCAATACCGACACCTTGAAGACCTCGGTGCAGTCCTTCGTTACCGCGTACAACGCGTTGACTACGGCGATCAACACCCAGACCAAGGTGACCGCCACAGGCGATGCGTCGACGACGGTTGCGGGCGCCCTGACGGGTGATGCGTCGATGCGTCAGCTGGTGAACAGCATGCGTACCGAACTGACCAGCGGCTCCGGTGCGGGCAGCATGACCAGTCTGGCACAGATGGGGATTACCACGGACCAGAAAACCGGCCTGTTGACCCTGGACGACAAGGCGTGGGACAAGGCCGTGGTCAAGGGCGCTGGCGATGTTGCCAAGTTCTTCACTGGCGACACCGGCTTGATCACCCGCATGAACAAGGCTACCGCCAGCTACGTCGGCACCACGGGCACCCTGGCGACGCGCGCCACCGACCTCAACAACAAGTTGACCTCGCTGACCACCGAATCCTCCGATCTGGACGTGCGCATGGAGGCCTTGAAGAAGTCCTTGAGCGCCAAGTACACCGCGATGGACACGATGATCGCGCAGATCAACGCCAGCAGCTCCAGCATCATGACCACCCTCAACTCGCTGAACAACGCGAAGTCGTCGTCCTGATTGGTGGGGGCGCTTCGGCGCCCCGCAGCAGGGCTTACCGGTGGTCTGGCGTGTGACGCCTGGATTAAAGAATTTTGTGACGTGGTCGAAAAACTGGTTAAGCAAACCTATTCGACATGGCCAGTAACGAGGTAGCAACATGAACCCGATGAGAGCCCTTCGCCAGTACCAGAAGGTCAATTCCCACGCCCAAGTCTCCGAAGCCAGCCCGCACCGCTTGGTGCAGATGCTGATGGAAGGCGGCCTTGATCGCATGGCGCAGGCCAAGGGGGCATTGAGCCGTGGCGATATCGCTCAAAAAGGTCTGATGCTGGGCAAGGCGATTGAAATCATCTCTGGCCTGCGTGATGGCCTCGAACCGGAAAAAGCTGAAGATCCGGCGTCGGTGCAGCAGCTGGATGCGCTGTATGACTACATGAGCAACCGTCTGGTTGAAGCCAACCAAGTGAACGATGCCGACATGATCGACGAAGTCGCGCGGTTGCTGATTACCGTCAAGTCCGGCTGGGATGCCATCGCTCCACAATAAGGCCAAGCGCCTTGAGGAACACATCATGAGCCAAGCACTGCAACGCATCGATGAAGCCCGCGACGCCCTGATATGCGCGTTGGCCGAGCGCAATTGGGATGCTGTCGGTGAGCTGGATATGGGCTGCCGTGCGGTGATCGATGAGGTGCTCAGCGAGGCGCCGGTGGACGAGGATGCGCTGCGCGAGAAGCTGGAGAGTCTGCTGGCGGTGTATCAGCAGTTGCTGGAAGTGACGACGGGCGAAAGACAGGCGATTTTTGAAGAGATGTCGCAGATCAACCAAGCTAAAAATGCGTCAAAGGTTTACCATCTGTTCGGCTGAACGGGCTCAGTTAAACCGAATGCGCGTCATAAATTTGACTGCGCGTGATTTTTTGACTTAACTAGTGCTGTTTTCAGATTTCAGAGGGGTGTAAAGCAGAAAATGCTTACAGCCATCTAGATTGCCCAGACTTCAGGGCACTTGAGTTAACTAGGGAAGTTGCTATTGCATGTGGCGTGAAACCAAAATTCTGCTGATTGATGACGATAGCGTCCGCCGCCGCGATTTAGCGGTGATTTTGAATTTTCTTGGCGAAGAAAATCTGCCCTGCGGCAGCCATGATTGGCAGCAGGCGGTCAGCTCATTGTCATCGAGCCGTGAAGTCATTTGTGTGCTGATCGGGACGGTAAACGCTCCTGGCGCTGTTTTGGGCTTGTTAAAGACACTGTCTACCTGGGATGAGTTCCTTCCCGTGTTGCTGATGGGCGATATTTCTTCCGTCGAGCTGCCCGAAGACCAGCGCCGCCGCGTGCTGTCCACCCTGGAAATGCCGCCCAGCTACAGCAAATTGCTCGATTCCCTGCACCGCGCCCAGGTCTATCGCGAGATGTACGACCAGGCCCGCGAGCGCGGCCGCCACCGTGAACCCAACCTGTTCCGCAGTCTCGTCGGCACCAGCCGTGCGATCCAGCACGTGCGCCAGATGATGCAGCAAGTGGCCGACACCGACGCCAGCGTGCTGATCCTCGGCGAGTCGGGCACCGGCAAGGAAGTGGTTGCGCGCAACCTGCACTATCACTCCAAGCGCCGCGACGGGCCCTTTGTCCCGGTCAACTGCGGGGCGATCCCGGCAGAGCTGCTCGAAAGCGAACTGTTTGGCCACGAGAAGGGCGCCTTTACCGGGGCGATCACCAGCCGTGCCGGGCGTTTCGAGCTGGCCAACGGCGGCACCCTGTTCCTTGACGAAATCGGCGACATGCCGCTGCCGATGCAGGTCAAGCTGCTGCGCGTGTTGCAGGAACGTACCTTTGAGCGCGTGGGCAGCAACAAGACCCAGAGCGTCGATGTGCGCATCATCGCGGCCACCCACAAGAACCTCGAAAGCATGATCGAGGTGGGCAGCTTCCGCGAAGACTTGTACTACCGCCTCAACGTTTTCCCAATCGAGATGGCCCCGCTGCGCGAGCGCGTGGAGGATATCCCGCTGCTGATGAACGAACTGATCTCGCGCATGGAGCACGAGAAGCGCGGTTCGATCCGTTTCAATTCCGCCGCGATCATGTCCCTGTGCCGCCACGGCTGGCCGGGCAACGTCCGCGAGCTGGCCAACCTGGTGGAGCGCATGGCGATCATGCATCCCTACGGTGTGATCGGCGTGGTCGAGCTGCCGAAGAAATTCCGCTACGTCGATGACGAAGACGAGCAGCTCAATGACATCCGCAGCGACATGGAAGAGCGTGTAGCCATCAATGGCCACACCCCGGACTTCGGTTCCAGCGCCATGCTGCCGCCGGAAGGCCTCGACCTGAAAGACTATCTCGGCAACCTGGAGCAAGGCCTGATCCAACAGGCCCTGGACGACGCCAACGGCATCGTCGCCCGCGCCGCCGAGCGCTTGCGTATCCGCCGCACCACCCTGGTGGAGAAGATGCGCAAGTACGGCATGAGCCGTCGAGACGGTGATGAACAGGCGGATGATTGACGCCTGTTTTTCAAGCCGCTGATTAGTCAGCGGTTTTTTTTCGGCACGGGTATTGCTACAGCCCTCGCAACGTTCCGTTTAACTGACGGTCAGCCAAGCGAGAGAGCATGATGCCCCACGCCGCCCAACTATCTTCGGCTCCCGATGCCGAGCAGCTCAGCCGCAATGGCCTGGAACAGGCCTTTTCGCTGTTCAACCAGATGTCCAGCCAACTGACAGACTCCTACAGCCTGCTGGAAGCCCGGGTTTCCGAGCTTAAAGGTGAGCTGGCCGTGGTCAGTGCGCAGCGCATGGAAGAGCTGGCCGAGAAAGAGCGCCTGGCCAACCGTCTGCAAAACCTGTTGTCGCTGTTGCCCGGTGGCGTGATCGTCATCGACGAAGACGGCCGCGTGCGCGAAGCCAATCCGGCGGCGTGCGACATGCTCGGCCTGCCGCTGGAAGGCGAGCTGTGGCGCCATGTCATCACCCGCTGCTTCGCGCCCCGTGAAGACGACGGCCATGAGATCTCCCTGAAGGACGGCCGCCGCCTGTCCATCGCCACGCGCTCGCTTGATGCCGAGCCCGGCCAGTTGGTGCTGCTCAACGACCTCACCGAAACCCGTCACCTGCAAGACCAGTTGGCGCGCCATGAGCGTTTGTCGTCGCTGGGCAGGATGGTCGCTTCTTTGGCGCATCAGATCCGTACGCCGCTGTCGGCGGCGCTGATCTACGCCAGTCATTTGACTGATGAGCAACTGCCGCCAGAAACCCAGCAACGTTTTGCTGGCAGGCTCAAGGAGCGCCTGCACGAGTTGGAGCACCAGGTGCGCGACATGCTGGTGTTCGCCCGCGGCGAATTGCCGCTGACCGACCGCGTCACCCCGGCCGAACTGATGCGCGCCCTGCAAGCCGCCGCAAGCACCCATATCGCAGACGCTGATGTGCGCTGGCAATGCGACAGCCACCTCGGCGAGTTGCTGTGTAACCGCGACACCCTGGTCGGCGCCTTGCTCAACCTGATCGAAAACGCCACCCAGGCCAGCGCCCCCGGCGCGCGCCTGAAGATCCACCTGTACAGCCGCGCGCAAACCCTGCGCCTGTGCATCAGTGACAGCGGCAGTGGCATCGACCCGCAGGTGCTGCAGCGCCTCGGCGAACCCTTTTTCACCACCAAGACCAACGGAACGGGCCTTGGCCTGACCGTGGTCAAGGCCGTGGCACGTGCGCATCAGGGAGAATTGCAGCTGCGTTCCCGGTTGGGGCGTGGCACCTGTGCATTGATGACCTTGCCGCTGTTTTCAGGCGCGGCAAGCGCGGAGTAAACGAACATGGCAATCAAGGTTTTATTGGTAGAAGACGATCGCGCCCTGCGTGAGGCATTGGCTGACACGCTGCTGTTGGCGGGCCATGACTATCGGGCGGTCGGTTCAGCCGAGGAAGCCTTGGACGCGGTGGAGCAGGAGCCCTTCAGCCTGGTGGTCAGCGACGTCAATATGCCCGGCATGGATGGCCACCAGTTGCTCGGCCTGCTGCGCGCCCGCCAGCCGCAACTGCCGGTGCTGCTGATGACTGCCCATGGCGCCGTGGAGCGCGCGGTCGATGCCATGCGCCAAGGCGCGGCGGATTACCTGGTCAAACCGTTCGAGCCGAAAGCCTTGATCGAACTGGTGGCCCGCCATGCCCTCGGCGTACTGCCGGCCAGCGATGGCGAAGGGCCGATTGCCTTCGAGCCGGCCAGCGCGCAACTGCTGGAACTGGCCGCCCGCGTGGCGCGCAGCGACTCCACGGTGTTGATCTCCGGCGAGTCCGGCACCGGCAAGGAGGTGCTGGCGCGCTACATCCACCAGCAATCCAGCCGCGCCAGCCAGCCGTTTGTCGCGATCAACTGCGCGGCGATCCCCGACAACATGCTCGAAGCCACCCTGTTCGGCCATGAAAAGGGCTCGTTCACCGGCGCCATTGCGGCCCAGGCGGGCAAGTTCGAACAAGCCGACGGCGGCACCATTCTGCTCGACGAAATTTCCGAAATGCCCCTGGGCCTGCAAGCCAAGTTGCTGCGCGTGTTGCAGGAACGTGAAGTGGAGCGGGTCGGCGCGCGCAAGCCGATCCAGCTGGATATCCGCGTGGTCGCCACCACCAACCGCGACCTCGCCGGTGAAGTGGCGGCGGGGCGTTTCCGTGAGGATCTGTTCTACCGCCTGTCGGTGTTTCCCCTGGCGTGGCGCCCGCTGCGTGAGCGCCCGGCCGACATCATCCCGCTGGCCGAGCGCCTGCTGAACAACCACGTCAAAAAAATGAAGCACGCCCAGGCACGCCTGTCGGCCGAAGCCCAGGCGTGCCTGATCGGCTATCCGTGGCCCGGCAACGTGCGTGAATTGGACAATGCAATCCAGCGCGCGCTGATCCTGCAACAGGGCGGCCTGATCCAGCCCCAGGATTTCTGCCTGGCCATGGGCAGCGGCGCGGCGCCATTGCCGAGCCTGGCCCCCGCGCCGGTGCTGGCCGAAGCCGAATCTGCCGGTGCCTTGGGCGACGACCTGCGCCGCCGCGAATTCCAGATGATCATCGACACCCTGCGTGCCGAGCGCGGCCGCCGCAAAGAGGCCGCCGAACGCCTGGGCATCAGCCCGCGCACCCTGCGCTACAAGCTGGCGCAGATGCGCGATGCGGGGATGGATGTGGAAGCGTATCTGTTTGCTACCTAACTGGTATCAAGGCCGACAAGGTTTGTCGCCTTTTCTTACGAATCGATACAGAGCTGGCACCCTTGTTGCTACTTCCCCTAGTAATTGCGGCGTAGTGTCAAAAATTTGCGGGTTGTCGGAGAGAGAAGGTCATGAGCCAGGGTATTGAGTTCAATCGGTTGATGTTGGATATGCGCTCCATGCAAATGGATGCCATGGCTCAACCGAAATCCGTCGCGCAAGCGCCGGAATTGGGCCAAAGCAGCTTCGCCGACATGCTCGGCCAGGCGATCAATAAAGTCAGTGACACCCAGCAAGCCTCCAGCCAGTTGGCCACCGCGTTCGAAATCGGCAAAAGCGGCGTGGACCTCACCGATGTGATGGTCGCTTCGCAAAAAGCCAGTGTGTCATTCCAGGCGTTGACCCAGGTGCGTAACAAGTTGGTTCAAGCCTATCAAGACATCATGCAGATGCCGGTTTAAGGACGAGATTTAAGTCATGGCAGAAGCAGTCTCCGACAACGTACCCGCCAAGGCAGACGGCAAGCCGCCGCTGTTTGGCCTGTCGTTCCTGGAAAACCTCTCGGAAATGACCATGCTGCGTCAGGTGGGCCTGATGGTCGGCCTGGCTGCCAGCGTGGCGATTGGTTTTGCCGTGGTGTTGTGGTCGCAACAACCGGATTACCGGCCATTGTACGGCAGCCTGGCGGGCATGGATTCCAAGCAGATCATGGAAACCCTCGCCGCCGCCGACATCGCCTACACCGTCGAGCCCAACTCTGGCGCCTTGCTGGTCAAGGCAGATGACGTGGCCCGTGCGCGCATGAAACTCGCCGCCGCCGGCGTGACGCCGTCCGACGCCAATATCGGTTTTGAAATCCTCGACAAAGACCAGGGCCTGGGGACTTCCCAGTTCATGGAAGCCACTCGCTACCGCCGTGGCCTGGAAGGCGAGTTGGCCCGCACCATCTCCAGCCTGAACAACGTCAAGGGCGCCCGCGTGCACTTGGCCATCCCGAAAAGCTCGGTGTTTGTGCGCGATGAGCGCAAGCCCAGCGCCTCGGTACTGGTGGAGCTGTTCTCTGGCCGCTCCCTCGAGCCTGGCCAGGTGCTGGCGATCATCAACCTGGTGGCAACTAGCGTTCCTGAGCTGAGCAAGTCGCAGATCACCGTGGTCGACCAGAAGGGCAACCTGCTGTCGGACATGGCCGAGAACTCCGCGCTGACCCAAGCCGGCAAGCAGTTCGACTACAGCCGTCGCATGGAAAGCATGCTCACCCAGCGCGTGCACAACATCCTGCAACCGGTGCTCGGCAACGACCGCTACAAGGCTGAAGTGTCGGCCGATGTGGACTTCAGCGCCGTCGAGTCGACCTCTGAACAATTCAACCCGGACCAGCCCGCGCTGCGCAGCGAGCAGTCCACCAGCGAGCAACGCACCGCCGCCAATGGCCCGCCGCAAGGCGTACCGGGTGCCCTGAGCAACCAGCCGCCTGCGCCAGCCTCGGCCCCGCAAACTACCGGTGGCGCCGCAGCCACCGCAGGCGCCATCGCCCCGGGCCAACCGTTGCTGGACGCCAACGGCCAGCAGATCATGGACCCGGCCACCGGCCAGCCGATGCTCGCCCCGTACCCGGCGGACAAGCGTAACCAGTCCACCAAGAACTTCGAGCTCGACCGTTCCATCAGCCACACCAAGCAGCAACAGGGCCGCGTCAATCGCCTGTCGGTGTCGGTGGTGGTCGATGACCAGGTCAAGGTCAACGCCGCTGACGGCACCATCACCCGTGCCCCATGGGGCGCCGATGAACTGGCGCGCTTCACCCGCCTGGTGCAGGACGCAGTCGGTTTCGACGCGAGCCGTGGCGACAGCGTCAGCGTGATCAACATGCCGTTCTCCGCCGAGCGTGGCGAAGTGATCGCCGAAGCGGCGTTCTACACGCAGCCGTGGTTCTGGGACATCGTCAAGCAAGTGCTGGGTGTGTTGTTCATCCTGGTGCTGGTGTTCGGCGTGCTGCGCCCGGTGCTCAACAACATCACCGGCAACGGCAGCAAGAAACAACTGGCAGCCTTTGGTGGCAGCGATGTCGAGTTGGGTGGCATGGGCGGCCTGGACGGCGAACTGGCCAACGACCGCGTCAGCCTCGGCGGCCCGCAAAGCATCCTGTTGCCAAGCCCGAGCGAAGGTTACGACGCGCAGTTGAATGCAATCAAAAGTCTGGTGGCAGAAGACCCGGGCCGTGTGGCCCAGGTCGTGAAAGAGTGGATCAACGCAGATGAGTGATAATCGAGCCGCTGTTGCCAAGCTCACCAAGGTCGACAAAGCGGCGGTTCTGCTGCTGTCCCTCGGTGAGACCGATGCCGCCCAAGTGCTGCGTCACATGGGCCCCAAAGAGGTTCAGCGCGTCGGCGTGGCCATGGCGCAAATGCGCAATGTGCACCGCGAGCAAGTCGAACAGGTGATGAGCGAGTTCGTCGAGATCGTCGGCGACCAAACCAGCCTGGGCGTCGGCTCCGACAGCTACATCCGCAAGATGCTCACCTCGGCCCTGGGCGAAGACAAGGCCAACGGCCTGATCGACCGGATCCTGCTGGGCGGCAACACCAGCGGCCTCGACAGCCTCAAGTGGATGGAACCGCGTGCCGTCGCCGATGTGATCCGCTTCGAGCACCCGCAGATCCAGGCCATCGTCGTCGCGTACCTCGACCCGGACCAGGCCGGTGAAGTGCTTGGCCACTTCGACCATAAAGTGCGCCTGGACATCATCCTGCGCGTGTCGTCGCTGAACACCGTGCAGCCAGCGGCGCTGAAAGAACTCAACACGATCCTGGAGAAGCAGTTCTCCGGCAACTCGAATGCCGCGCGCACCACCTTGGGTGGTATCAAGCGTGCCGCCGACATCATGAACTTCCTCGACAGCTCGGTCGAAGGTCAGTTGATGGACTCGATCCGCGAGATCGACGACACCCTGTCCGGCCAGATCGAAGACCTCATGTTTGTGTTCAACAATCTCTCCGATGTCGACGACCGTGGCATCCAGGCGTTGCTGCGCGAAGTGTCCTCCGACGTACTGGTGCTGGCCCTCAAGGGTTCGGACGAAGGCGTCAAGGAGAAGATCTTCAAGAACATGTCCAAGCGTGCCTCCGAACTGTTGCGCGACGACCTCGAAGCCAAGGGCCCGGTGCGCGTCAGCGACGTGGAAACGGCGCAGAAAGAAATCCTCACCATTGCCCGCCGTATGGCCGAAGCCGGAGAAATCGTTCTCGGCGGGAAGGGCGGCGAAGAAATGATCTAAGGCGCGCCCCATGTCGAACAAAGATGAGACGCCCAGCGATCTGATTCGCGCGCGGGATGTCGGCGGGTTCGACATCTGGTCGTTGCCCAGCTTCGACCCGCATGTGCCGGAACCGGAGCCCGAGCCGGAACCCGAACTGCCGGTGGAGATGGAAGAAGTGCCGCTGGACGAAGTCCAGCCACTGACCCTCGAAGAGTTGGAAAGCATCCGCCAGGAGGCCTACAACGAAGGCTTTGCCGCCGGTGAAAAAGACGGTTTTCGCAGTTCCACCCTCAAGGTGCGCCAGGAAGCCGAGGCCGCCCTGAGCGTCAAGCTGGGCAGCCTGGAACGCTTGATGCGCAGCCTGTTCGACCCGATTGCCGAGCAGGATTCGCAGCTGGAAAAATCCATGGTCGGCCTGGTGGAGCACATCGCCCGCCAGGTGATCCAGCGCGAACTGGTGCTTGATTCCAGCCATATCGAAAGCGTCATGCGTGAAGCTCTCAAGCTGCTGCCCCTGGGCGTCGGCAATGTGCGCTTGTACATCAACCCGCAGGATTTCGAACAGGTCAAAGCCCTGCGCGAGCGCCATGAAGAAACCTGGCGCATCGTCGAAGATGCGGCGTTGCAGCCCGGGGGTTGCCGCGTCGAGACCGAACACAGCCGCATCGATGCCACGGTGGAAACCCGCATCAGCCAGATCATGGCCAAGCTGCTGGACCAGGCCCACGAGCAGGTGCTGAACCCGGCCGAGCCGGATCTGAGCGTGGACCTGGACGCCCCCGATGCGCCTTGATCGCACCAGCTTCGCCAAGCGCCTGAGCGGTTACGCCGAGGCCACGGAGTTGCCCGGCCAGCCGATCCTCGAAGGGCGCCTGTTGCGCATGGTCGGCCTGACCCTCGAAGCTGAAGGCCTGCGCGCCGCCATGGGCAGCCGTTGCCTGGTGATCAACGACGACAGCTACCACCCGGTGCAGGTCGAAGCCGAAGTGATGGGCTTTTCCGGCAGCAAGATTTTCCTGATGCCCGTCGGCAGCCTGGCGGGCATCGCCCCCGGCGCCCGCGTGGTGCCCCTGGCCGACACCGGCCGCCTGCCCATGGGCATGAGCATGCTTGGCCGCGTGCTCGACGGCGCCGGCCGCGCGCTGGACGGCAAGGGCGGCATGAAGGCCGAAGATTGGGTGCCGATGGACGGCCCCACGATCAACCCGCTCAAGCGCAACCCCATCAGCCAGCCGCTGGACGTGGGCATTCGCAGCATCAACGGTTTGTTGACGGTCGGGCGCGGCCAGCGTCTGGGCCTGTTTGCCGGTACCGGCGTGGGTAAATCCGTACTGCTGGGCATGATGACCCGCTTTACCGAGGCCGACATCATCGTGGTCGGCCTGATCGGCGAACGGGGCCGCGAGGTGAAGGAATTCATCGAGCACAGCCTGGGCGAAGAAGGCCTCAAGCGTTCAGTGGTGGTCGCCTCGCCGGCGGATGATGCGCCGCTGATGCGCCTGCGCGCCGCCATGTACTGCACGCGCATCGCCGAATATTTTCGCGACAAGGGCAAGAACGTCCTGTTGCTGATGGACTCGCTCACCCGTTTCGCCCAGGCCCAGCGGGAAATCGCCCTGGCCATCGGCGAGCCGCCCGCGACCAAGGGTTACCCGCCGTCAGTGTTCGCCAAGCTGCCCAAGCTGGTGGAACGCGCCGGTAACGCTGAGGCGGGGGGTGGCTCGATCACCGCGTTCTATACCGTATTGTCCGAAGGCGATGACCAGCAAGACCCGATTGCCGACTCGGCGCGGGGCGTGCTCGACGGCCACATTGTGCTGTCGCGGCGTTTGGCGGAGGAGGGGCACTACCCGGCCATCGACATCGAAGCGTCCATCAGCCGGGTGATGCCGTCGGTGGTCACGCCGACGCACATGGCGCGGGCGCAGCAGTTCAAGCAGCTGTGGTCGCGCTACCAGCAGAGCCGCGACTTGATCAGCGTCGGCGCCTACGTGGCCGGTGGCGACCGCGACACCGACCTGGCGATTGCCCTGCAACCGCAACTGGTGACGTACCTGCGCCAGGGCCTTAACGACAAGATCAGCATGGGCGAAAGCGAAGCGCACCTGAACTCGATCTTCGCCCCGGCACCGGGCGGCTAAGCCATGGCCAGTTCCCGTTCTTCACGCCTGGCCCCAGTGGTGGACATGGCCGAAAAGGCCGAAAAAACCGCGGTGCAGCGCCTGGGCTACTTCCAGGGTCAGGTGCGCCTGGCAGAAAGCAAACTGGGCGACCTGGAGCGCTTTCGCGGCGAGTACCAGCAACAGTGGATCGAACGCGGCACCAAGGGCGTGTCGGGCCAATGGTTGATGGGTTACCAGGGCTTTCTCAACCAGCTGGAAACGGCCGTCGACCAGCAGCGGCAAAGCCTGCTCTGGCACCAGAACAACTTCGAAAAGGCCCGCGACAGCTGGCAACAGGCGTACGCCCGGGTCGAGGGCTTGCGCAAGCTGGTGCAGCGCTATATCGATGAAGCGCGGGCGCTGGAAGACAAGCGCGAGCAAAAGCTGCTGGATGAGTTGTCACAGCGCCTGCCCCGCCAATCCCAGTACTAAAGACCACCACCGTTCTACTGTGGGAGCTGGCTTTTGTGGGAGCTGGCTTGCCTGCGATAGCGGTGTACCAGTTGGCTCATCCTTAGCTGATGTACCGCTATCGCAGGCAAGCCAGCTCCCACATTTGATCCTCTGTGTTGCCGCTGCGGCGTTCAGCTGCTAAACCTTTGTCTACCGCAATGACAAGGAAGCAGTCACATGTCAGTCGAGTCTGAAGTATCCCTGGACGGGAAGAAGTTGACGATCGCCATCAAGGGCCGGTTCGATTTCGGCAGCCACCAGACGTTTCGCGAATCCTACGAGCGCTTCTACAAGGTGCCCGAGTTGTACGTGGTCGACTTGAAAGACACCACCTACATGGACAGCTCGGCCCTGGGCATGCTCCTACTGTTGCGCGATCACGCCGGCGGTGACAGCGCGGACGTGCAGGTGGTCAACAGCAATTCCGATGTGCGCAAGATCCTCGCCATCTCCAACTTCGACAAACTGTTCGACATCAGTTGAGCGGCCTGGCCCCCGTGCTTGAGCCGTTGACGGTGCTGATCGCCGAAGACAGCGCCACCGACCTGCTGTTGTTGTCCACCATCGTGCGGCGCCAGGGGCACCGGGTGCTTACCGCCAGCAATGGCCTGGACGCGGTGCAAGTGTTTGCCCGCGAGCGCCCGCAGTTGGTGTTGATGGACGCGCTGATGCCGGTGATGGACGGCTTCGAAGCGGCACGCCAGATCAAGCAGTTGGCGGGCGAAACCTTGGTGCCGGTGATTTTCCTCACCTCCCTGCGCGAGAGCTCGGCCCTGGCCCAGTGCCTGGATGCCGGCGGCGATGATTTCATGGCCAAGCCCTATAACCCGCTGATCCTGGCCGCGAAGATCAACGCCATGGATCGCCTGCGCCGGTTGCAGGCCACGGTGTTGCAACAGCGTGACCTGATCGCCCGGCACCACGACTATCTGCTGCATGAGCAGCGGGTGGCCAAGGCGGTGTTCGACAAGGTGGCGCATTCAGGCTGTATCAACGCCGCGCCGAATATCCGCTACCTGCAATCGCCCTATGCGTTGTTCAACGGTGACCTGCTGCTGGCGGCCTATACGCCGTCGGGCGATATGCATGTGTTGCTCGGCGACTTCACCGGCCACGGCTTGCCGGCCGCAGTGGGCGCCATGCCCCTGGCGGAGGTGTTCTACGGCATGACCGCCAAGGGCTACGGGCTGGCGCAGATCCTGCGGGAGATGAACGTCAAGCTCAAACGCATCCTGCCGGTGGACATGTTCTGCTGCGCCACCCTGTTGTGCCTGAGCACCCAGCGCCGCGTGGTGGAAGTGTGGAACGGCGGCATGCCCGAAGGCTATGTGCATGAAGTCGCCAGCGGCAAGCGCACGGCGTTGGTGCCGCGGCATTTGCCGTTGGGCGTACTGTCGGCTGAAGCCTTCGATGACCGCACCGAGGTGTGGCCGATGGCCCTCGGTGACCGGGTGTTTTTACTCTCCGATGGCGTGCTCGATACGGCTGACAGCAATGACCAGTTGTTCGGCGCCGAGCGTTTGCATCAGGTGTTTGCCGCCAACCGCGAGCCCGACCGCTTGTTCGCCGAGATCGAGCAAGCCCTCGCCGGGTTTCGCGGTGAAGCGCGGGATGACGTGAGCATGGTGGAAATCACCCTGCAAGCCGGGCAATCCCTGCGCGCGACCGGGCCGCTGTACACCGACAGCAGCCAGTCGTGCCCGCTGGATTGGTCGGTGAGTTTCGAGTTCCGCGCCGAGACCCTCAAGCGCTACAACCCGTTGCCGTACTTGCTGCAACTGTTGCTGGAAATCCACGGCCTGCGCGAGCGCAGCGGGGCGCTGTACAGCGTGATGGCCGAGCTGTATTCCAATGCCCTGGAGCACGGGGTGCTGGGCCTGGACTCGCGGCTCAAGCGGGATGTGCACGGCTTTGCCGATTACTATCGCCAGCGCAACGAGCGGTTGGCGCAGTTGAGCAGCGGTTATGTGCGGGTGCATGTGCAGGTGGTGCCGACGGCGACGGGCGGGCAACTGTCGTTGCGCATCGAAGACAGCGGCGCCGGCTTTGACGTCGAGCAGGTGCTGGCGCGCCCGCTGGAGGTTGATCGCTTGTCGGGCCGGGGGCTGAACCTGGTACGTCAATTGAGCGGCGACGTGCACTGGTCCGATGGCGGGCGTAGCGTCTGCGTGGAGTTTTCGTGGCAGGCTCAGGCATAATCCGCCGATTCTTGATCAAGGAGCGAACAAGTGGCTGAGATTCATCTGGACCCGGACGTGTTATCGGGGTTGCAGGAAGTGATGGAAGGGGAGTATCCGCGGTTGCTGGATACCTTCCTCGACGATTCGCAAAAGCGCGTCGAAGCGCTGCGCAAGGCACGGGATGACGCCAAGGCGCTCGGGCGCATCGCCCACAGCTTCAAGGGCAGCAGCGGCAACCTGGGCGCGGTGCGGTTGGCGCAGTTGTGCCAGCGGCTGGAGGCGGAGTCGGCGCAAGCGCCTGGCAGTGACTTGGGTGAGTTGGTGGATCAGATCGATCATGAGTTTGCGCTAGTGCGTCCACTGTACGAATCGGAGCGCCAGCGCTTCCAGCTCTGACCTGTGGGAGCCAGCTCCCACATTTCTAGCCGCGTTCGGCAACCTGGCCCGACTCTTGCTCTATCTCCCGATACTGCATCCCCGACCCCATGCAGTGGAGACCTTTACCTATGCCAGTCGCCCCGAATTCGCTCCTCCAGGCTGCCCCTGCGGCCAAGCCGCAAGCGCCTGCTGCCAACCCCCCGGCAGCGGCCGTGGAGCCGCGTGACAAGGGCGCCGGCTTCGCCCAGGTGTTTGCCAGCCAGGGGTCAAAACCGGCGGCAAAGGCCGACGACGCGCCGTCAAAAACCACCCGCGACAAGCCTGCCGACGCCAATGCCAAGCAGGTGGACAGCAATGACAAACCTGCCGCCAGCAAGCCAGCGGTTGCCGATAGCGGCAATCCTTTGCCTGCCAAGTCGACCGCCAAGTCCGACGACAGCGCCAGCAGTGATGACGACAAACCTGTCGACCCGACGTTGGCGCAGCAACCTACGGCTGACCCGGTCGTCGACCCGGCCTTGGTCGCGGCGGTCACGCCGGCTGTAGTCGTGCCGGTGGTGACCGTTACTGACGACAGCAAGCCTGCGCCCGTAGTCGCCGCGCCGCTGGCGGTGACCGATGAGGTCAAGCCACCGGCCTTCGATCCCGAGGCAGATCCCCTCGATTCCATGCCAGCCGTGCGCCTGGCGATGGAGCAGGGCGGCCACGTCTCCGCCAGCAGCCAGGCCCCGCAGAAACCTGCGCCGAACCTGGACCAGCCCACCGCCGCGCAAAACTTCACGGCTGGCCTGGCCAATATGGTCGACCAGCAAGCCGCCAAGGACAGCACTGACCAGGGCGGCGACAAGGCTTTCAGCGGGCTGATCGAAGACGGTCTCAAGGACTTGAAGGGCGCCAGCAGCGACACCCGTGTCGATGACTTCGCCAACCGCCTGGCCGCGTTGACCCAGGCGGCCACGCCGAAAACCGCGAATGCCTTGCCGCCGGCCACCAACACGCCGTTGGCCATGCATCAGAGCGGCTGGACCGAAGAGGTGGTCAACCGTGTGATGTACCTGTCCAGCGCCAACCTCAAGTCGGCAGAGATCCAGTTGCAGCCAGCGGAATTGGGGCGCCTGGATATCAAAGTCAATATGACGGCGGACCAGCAGGCCCAGGTCAGCTTCATGAGCGGCCATGCCGTGGTGCGTGAAGCGCTGGAAAGCCAGTCCGGGCGCCTGCGTGAGATGTTTGCCCAGCAGGGCATGGGGCAGGTGGATGTGAACGTGTCCGATCAGTCCCGTGGCCAGGAGCAGCAACAGCAGCAGGGCCAGGCGCGTGGTGTGAGTGGTGTCGGTGGGCGTGGGGGTGATAGTGACAGCGGTGCCCATGCTGAGATCGCCGAAGCGGTCGCGCCGGTGACCTCCACCGTGATCGGCTCCAGCGCCGTCGATTACTACGCCTGACCCCAGCAGGAACGCGGTCCATGTGGGAGCTGGCTTGCCTGCGATAGCGGTGTATCAGTGACAGATGTATTCACTGACACACTGCTATCGCAGGCAAGCCAGCTCCCACAGTTGATTTGTGGTGTTGCTGCTTGCGCGCATTACCAGACAACTCTGGCATAACACTTGCTCTTGCCTTTCCGTAGATCTATGAATCCCCGAATAGTGACGGATTATTGGCATGGCGAAGAGCGACGACGCAGCAAAAGCACCCGCAGGCAAAGGCAAGCTCAAGCTTATCCTGTTGATTGTCGTGGGCCTGATCCTGGCGATCGGCGCCTCTGTGGGTGGCACCTGGTACATCATGCACAGCAGTGCAAGCAAACCGGCACCGGCTGCCGAAACCGCCAGTAACGTCAAGCAACCGGCAATCTTCGAGCCGATGCTGCCGGCCTTTGTCGCCAACTTCAACCAGAACGGCCGTCAACGCTACCTGCAAGTCAGCATGACCTTGCTGGCGCGCAACCAGGCCGACCTGGATGCCCTCAAAGTGCATATGCCGGTGATCCGCAACAACCTGGTGATGCTGTTCTCCGCCCAAAGCTTCGACGCCCTGGCCACCCCGGTCGGCCAGGAAATGCTGCGCCAGAAAGTCACGGCCAGCGTGCAGGAAGTGTCCCAGAAAGAGCTCGGCAAAGTCGCAATCGAGCAAGTGCTCTTTACCAATTACGTACTGCAGTAGGATCACGACATGGCCGTGCAAGACCTGCTGTCCCAGGATGAAATCGACGCGCTGCTCCACGGTGTCGACGATGGTCTGGTGCAGACCGAAATGGCTGCCGAACCCGGCAGCGTCAAAAGTTATGACCTGACCAGCCAGGACCGCATCGTCCGTGGGCGCATGCCGACCCTGGAGATGATCAACGAACGTTTCGCCCGCTACACGCGGATCAGCATGTTCAACATGCTGCGCCGCTCGGCGGACGTGGCGGTGGGCGGCGTGCAGGTGATGAAGTTCGGTGAATACGTGCACTCGCTGTACGTGCCCACCAGCCTCAACCTGGTCAAGATCAAGCCGCTGCGCGGCACGGCGCTGTTCATCCTTGACGCCAAGCTGGTGTTCAAGCTGGTGGACAACTTCTTCGGCGGCGACGGCCGTCACGCCAAGATCGAAGGCCGTGAATTCACCCCCACCGAGCTGCGCGTAGTGCGCATGGTGCTGGAGCAGGCCTTTATCGACTTGAAGGAAGCCTGGCAGGCGATCATGGAAGTCAATTTCGAGTACATCAACTCGGAAGTGAACCCGGCCATGGCCAACATCGTCGGCCCCAGCGAAGCCATTGTGGTCTCCACCTTCCACATCGAACTCGATGGCGGTGGCGGCGACCTGCACGTGACCATGCCGTACTCGATGATCGAGCCGGTGCGTGAAATGCTCGACGCCGGTTTCCAGTCCGACCTCGACGACCAGGACGAACGCTGGGTCAAGGCCCTGCGCGAAGACTTGCTGGATGTGGACGTGCCACTGAGCGCCACCGTGGCCCGCCGCCAACTGCGCCTGCGCGACATCTTGCACATGCAGCCGGGCGACGTGATCCCCGTGGAATTGCCGGAAGAAATGATCATGCGCGCCAACGGCGTGCCGTCGTTCAAGGTCAAGCTAGGTTCCCACAAGGGCAACCTGGCGTTGCAAGTGATCGAACCGATCAACCGCCGCTGATCAACTTTAATTTTTGCTGCGCCGAGGACATGTAATGGCTACCGAACACGAAAACACTTCCGCCGAAGACCAGGCCCTGGCTGACGAATGGGCAGCTGCCCTGGAAGAGACCGGCGATGTTGGCCAGGACGATATCGACGCGCTGCTGGCCGCCGACGCTGCCACCGCGCCGGCCGGCAACCGCCTGCCGATGGAAGAATTCGGCAGCGTGCCGAAGAACAACGAGCCGGTGACCCTCGATGGGCCGAACCTGGATGTGATCCTCGACATCCCGGTATCGATCTCCATGGAAGTGGGCAGCACCGAAATCAACATCCGCAACCTGCTGCAACTCAACCAGGGTTCGGTGATCGAGCTCGATCGCCTGGCCGGTGAGCCGCTGGACGTGCTGGTCAACGGCACCCTGATCGCCCACGGCGAAGTGGTGGTGGTCAACGAAAAGTTCGGCATCCGCCTGACCGACGTGATCAGCCCGAGCGAACGCATCAAGAAGCTGCGCTGATATGAAACGCTTGATGGTGGGACTGTTACTCGCGCTGCCATTGGGCGCCATGGCCGCCGAGCCGATTGCCCAGGCCGCCACGGCTGCGCCGGTCGGCAGCGGCCTCGGCGGCCAGTTGACGCAACTGGTGCTGGGCCTGCTGTTGGTGGTTGGCCTGATTTTCGTGCTGGCCTGGCTGATGCGCCGGGTGCAGAACGTCGGCCCGGGCAATGGCCAGGTGATCGAGCTGATCGGCTCGCGCGCCCTTGGCCCGCGTGATCGGCTGGTGCTGGTGCAAGTCGGCGAGGAACAGATCCTGCTGGGCCTGACCCCCGGCCGTATCACCCCGCTGCATGTGCTCAAGACGCCCGTGAACGTGGATCAGACCGAGTCGGCCACGCCAGAATTCGCCCAGCGCCTGATGGAGTTGCTGGGCAAGGATCAGAAGGATAAGAAGTAATGCGCGTTTTATTGACGCTCATGCTGTTGCTGGCGGCGCCATTGGCGTTCGCCGCCGACCCGTTGTCGATCCCGGCGATTACCCTGGGCACCAACGCGGCGGGGGCGCAGGAGTATTCGGTCAGCCTGCAGATCCTGTTGATCATGACGGCGCTGAGTTTTATCCCGGCGTTTGTCATGCTGATGACCAGCTTTACGCGGATCATCATTGTGTTCTCGATCCTGCGTCAGGCCCTGGGCTTGCAGCAGACACCGTCGAACCAGATCCTCACCGGCATGGCCTTGTTCCTGACGCTGTTCATCATGGCGCCGGTGTTCGACAAGGTGAACCAGCAAGCCCTGCAACCTTACCTGGCGGAAACCATCACGGCCCAGGTCGCGATCGACAAGGCTCAAGGCCCGATCAAGGACTTCATGCTGTCGCAGACCCGCTCCAGCGACCTTGAACTGTTCATGCGCCTGTCCAAGCGCACCGACATCGCCACCCCGGACCAGGCGCCGCTGACCATCCTGGTGCCGGCGTTCGTGACTTCGGAATTGAAGACCGCGTTCCAGATCGGCTTCATGATCTTTATCCCGTTCCTGATCATCGACCTGGTGGTGGCGAGCGTGCTGATGGCCATGGGTATGATGATGCTGTCGCCGCTGATCATCTCGTTGCCGTTCAAGATCATGCTGTTTGTGCTGGTGGACGGCTGGGCGCTGATTATCGGCACCCTGGCCGGCAGTTTCGGCGGGGTATAGCGCAATGACTCCAGAAGTAGCGGTCGACCTGTTCCGTGAAGCGCTGTGGCTGACCACCATGATGGTCGCCGTGCTGGTGGTGCCGAGCCTGTTGGTGGGCCTGCTGGTGGCGATGTTCCAGGCGGCGACGCAGATCAACGAACAGACCTTGAGCTTCCTGCCGCGCCTGCTGGTGATGCTGATCACCCTGATCGTCGCCGGCCCGTGGCTGGTGCAGACGTTCATGGAATACATCCTGCAGTTGTACGGCAGTATTCCGCAGTTGATCGGCTGACCTGATGCAGTCCGTATTGGCCTTGACCGACACCCAGATCAGCACCTGGGTGGCGTCCTTCATCCTGCCGATGTTCCGGGTCATGGCGGTGCTGATGACCATGCCGGTGTTTGGCACGACCCTGGTGCCCAAGCGCATTCGCCTGTATTTCGCGTTTGCCATCACCGTGGTGATCGTGCCTGGCCTGCCGCCGATGCCGCCGGTGAATGCGCTGGACCTCAGTGCGCTGTTGCTGATCGCCGAGCAGATCCTGATCGGCGCGATCCTGGGTTTTTCGCTGACGTTGTTCTTCCAGGCTTTTGTGATCGCCGGGCAAATCATCTCGATCCAGATGGGCATGGGCTTCGCGTCCATGGTCGACCCTACCAACGGCGTGTCGGTGGCGGTGATCGGCCAGTTCCTGACCATGCTGGTGACCTTGCTGTTCCTGGCCATGAACGGCCATCTGGTGGCGTTCGAGGTGATGACCGAGAGTTTCACCACCTTGCCCGTGGGCTCGGGCCTGATAGTCAACCATTTCTGGGAACTGGTCGGGCGCCTCAGCTGGGTGTTGGGCGCGTCGCTGTTGCTGGTGTTGCCGGCGATCACGGCGTTGCTGGTGGTCAACATCGCGTTTGGCGTGATGACCCGGGCGGCGCCGCAATTGAACATCTTCTCCATCGGTTTCCCGTTGACCCTGGTGTTGGGCATGGGAATTTTCTGGGTCGGCATGGCTGACATTCTCAATCAGTATCAACCGCTGGCGTCCGACGCCTTGCAGTTTTTACGTGATCTGGCACGGGCGCGCTGAGCCATGGCCGAGAGCGAGAGTGGTCAGGACAAGACAGAAGACCCCACGGAGAAACGTAAAAAGGACTCCCGGGAAAAGGGCGAGATCGCCCGCTCCAAAGAGCTGAATACCGTAGCGACCATGATGGCCGGTGCCGGTGCCTTGCTGATCTACGGCGGTGGCCTGGCGCTGGACCTGATGGAGCTGATGAAGCACAACTTCACCTTGCCCCGCGAGGTGTTGCTCAACCCTGGTGCCATGGGCCAATACCTGCTGCACTCCGGCAAGATTGCGATTCTGGCGGTGCAACCGGTGTTGATCACCTTGCTGCTGGCCGCGCTGATCGGCCCGGTCGCCCTCGGCGGCTGGCTGTTTGCCGCCGGCAGCATGGCGCCCAAGTTCAGCCGCATGAACCCCGGCGCCGGGCTCAAGCGCATGTTCTCCGCCAAGGCCCTGGTGGAACTGCTCAAGGCCTTGGCCAAGTTCATCGTGATTCTGTTTGTGGCGCTGATGGTGTTGTCGTCCGACATTGACGACTTGCTACGCATCGCCCATGAACCGCTGGAGTCGGCGATCATCCACAGCGTGCAAGTGGTGGGTTGGAGCGCGCTGTGGATGGCCGCCGGGCTGATCATCATCGCCGCCGTGGATGCGCCGATCCAGCTGTGGGAAAGCCACAAGAAACTGCTGATGACCAAGCAGGAAGTGCGTGACGAACACAAGGACCAAGAGGGTCGCCCCGAGGTCAAGCAGCGCATTCGCCAGCTGCAGCGGGAAATGTCCCAGCGCAAGATGATGGCCTCGGTGCCCGACGCCGACGTGATCATCACCAACCCGACCCACTACGCCGTGGCGCTCAAGTACGACCCGGAGAAGGGCGGCGCGCCGATGTTGCTGGCCAAGGGCAGCGACTTTACCGCGCTGAAGATCCGCGAAATCGCAGTGGCCAACGACATCCTGCTGCTGGAATCGCCGGCGTTGGCGCGGTCGATCTTCTATTCCACCGACCTTGACCAGGAAATCCCTGCCGGGCTGTACCTGGCGGTGGCCCAGGTGCTGGCGTATGTCTATCAGATCCGCCAGTACCGCGCGGGCAAGGGCAAGCGGCCGGACCCGTTGAAAGATCTGCCGATTCCGCCGGAATTACGTCGCGATTCCTGAGATTTTCAGTGCTTGTACGGGCCTCATCGCAGGCAAGCCAGCTCCCACATTGATCTCTGTTCTACCTGACGACGCGCTTACCTGTGGGAGCGGGCTTGCCCGCGATGAGGCCCTCAAGCCATCCTCATGCCGTTCGTCTAAAACCCCTCCCGACCTGTCAACTTTGACAGTAGCCAGCTAGCCCTTCTCGCGGTTCCATGGCCGCAGATACTGCGCGCAGTAAGCAGAGAGGCAGCAATGAAGTGGGTCACTGGAACGGTCAGATCTTACAGCCGTGAAACAGGGGTGGGCGTGATAGCAATGGATGGTGGGAGCGAGTTGGTGCCAGTGGACCTCATCAGCTCGGCCGGGATTTTGCTCTACGCAGGGCAGCGGGTGAGGTTTGCAAGAATCCACCGGCCCCAGGGCGTATTTGCAGCCAGCATCACACTTATCTCGGGTTGTTAAATGAGAAGTCGGGAGAACGGCAATGGCAACAGGCACTGTGAAGTGGTTTAACGCGGAGAAGGGGTTTGGGTTTATCAAGCCGGATGACGGCACGGCGGATGTTTTTGTCCACCACTCTGCGATCAAGGCAGAAGGTTTCCGAACCCTCGAAGAGGGCAAGAAAGTCGAGTACGACATCACCCAGGGCCAAAAAGGCCCGCAGGCTGAAAACGTCCGCGCCCTGTGAGCTTTGTGCTACTACCTAGCCGAACGGTCAGTTGTCTGGCTTTGCGTTGCCCATCACCATTCCTTGCCGTGCTTCAGTCAGGAATGTGTCATGTGGGAGAAGCTTATTCGCCGGCGCGACTTAAAGCGTTCAGGCGTTGAATTAGACCAGATCGAAGACCCTTTTTTTGCAGTAGGCCGTGTTCGTCGATACCTGGAGGGCTACGAGCAGTTGCCGGGTCTGGACGAGTTGATGTCAGAGTTTTGCGGTCGCGGCCAATCCAGGCGCAGTATCCCAGAGCCTCAAGCGCGGCGGATGTTTGAAGCTGTTGAGCGTGGTGACTGGTTGTTGGTTCTGGACAAGCCGGTTCTCCCTTTGAGCCGCGACTCTGCCAATCGATGGTGGGCAATCACCGGTAAGCGCGTGTTGGAGAGTGTCTACCATCCTCCTCGCGCTCCAGAGAAACCATCACTGTCTTGGGCCGAATACACGCCAACTCGACCAAAACCGGACCCTGTTCAAAAGCAGTACCGCTGCACGTTTACCAAGCCCCGCACATTGCCTGACGGCGCCATTGATTTCACAGCGTTCGGCGGGCCCGTTCCCACTTGCGGGGTCGCTGAGTACGGCACCTTTGCCTTGCTGGGTGGCGATGAGTCCAATCCCACTGGAAATATCGTTCTCAAACAAATCAGGGGCAACCCCTTGCCCGCTGCGCTTGGCACGTTGGCCCTGGGCGGAACAGCGGCCGCCACGGCGGGAGTCTCCTGTGGTGGTCTTTGTGGTGCCGGGGCAGTTGCGTCGACTGTTGGCGCCAGTGCGCTGGCGGGCCTGGTTGGACTCCTTTGGCCGTCCAGCCTGGGTGACAGCAGCTTGTACACCGATGAGCAGCTCGATTCGTTGAAGCAGGGCCGCACGCGAGTTCGGTTACATATAGAGCAGCAAGCCGACGGCACCTTGAGGGGTTATGGGTACAACACCCAGCAACGCCCCGATTGGGAAATGATTCCGGTGGTGCAATTCAGGGCGCGTGGAGCCGAGCAAGTCGCCGACTTCGGTGACGGGGTGACCTTGATCTGGGCGCCAGCGGTCGATCCGTCGGCCACTTCGGGCATTCCACCCCTGGAGGGCGGGCCGCAAGCCCCGAAAATCTGGATTTACCCGCCGACCGAGCAGGCGGATAACCTCATTGTCAACCCGATACATCCGCCTGAGTACAAGGATTTCATTCTTGTGTTCCCGGTGGGGTCAGGGGTGAGGCCGTTGTATGTTGTGATGAATGTGCGTCGTCAGCCGGGGGTTGTGACGGGGCGAGGGGAGGATGTGGAGGGCGGCTGGTTGGCGTGGGCAGGGAAGGGGCTCGGTGCCCCAATTCCGACTCGAATTGCCGATAAACTTCGGGGAAAAACCTTCAGCAGTTTTGATGCATTCCGGAAGGCGTTCTGGATTGCTGTAGGGAATGATGGTGAATTGTCTGGCCAGTTGAATCAGGTGGCTCGGGATCGTTTATCGACCGGAAACGCTCCCGTCGTTCGAGATAAGGACTCGGTAGGAGGAAGAGGCACCTACGAGATGCACCATGTCGAGAGAATTACTGATGGTGGTGCCGTTTATGATGTGGACAACCTTAGGGTAAATACCCCGAGAAATCATATTGATCTGCATAGGAGCTATTAAGCTGAAATGGAAAATATTGCGGATTACACGGAAGCTGAATTTGTAAAGTTTATTAATCAAATACTGCTGGTCAACAAGGGCGGAACTGATGCGGCTCTGGGAGAGCTACTTGAAAGGTTCAGGCAACTCGCTGGTCATCCTGACGGCACCGACCTGATTTTTTATCCTGAGCCTGGGGCGGACAGCTCCCCTGAGGGCGTCGCACAAGCCGTGAAAGCATGGCGTGTTGCCCAGAGACTGCCAGGATTTAAAGAAGACTGACCCCGAATCGACTAGATCAATTGTGGGAGCGGGCTTGCTGTGGCGAGGGAGCTTGTGGAATCGTCGCACCGTCCCGCTCGACAGCGCAGCTGGAGCCGGCTTTTTGGGGCTGCTTCGCATCCCAGCGCAAGCAAGCTTGCTCGCCACACAAGCCCGCTCCCACAGTTGTATGGGGTTTGGTCGCGAGTTCTGTATTCACCGCGATCTGCCCTTTGAAGCAAAAGTTGGAAGGCTTCTTGCAATACCGCCTCCAAGACGCCTTCTGGCGTCAAAACTTTGCTTCAAGGGACACGAGGAATACCGGTGGTAGATCGCTCTCAAATGTTCAGCACGGCCCGTGGCACCCTGACTGACCTGTCGCGGGGCAATCTGGGTGTGCCGTTGTTGTTGCTGGTGATGCTGGCAATGATGATGTTGCCGATGCCGCCGTTCCTTTTGGACGTGTTCTTCACTTTCAACATTGCCCTGTCCGTCGTGGTGCTGCTGGTCTGCGTGTACGCCCTGCGGCCGTTGGACTTTGCGGTGTTCCCCACGATTCTGCTGGTGGCGACGCTGCTGCGGCTGGCGCTCAACGTAGCGTCGACCCGGGTGGTGATGCTCCACGGCCAGGACGGCCATGCCGCCGCCGGTAAGGTGATCCAGGCCTTCGGTGAGGTGGTGATCGGCGGTAACTACGTGGTCGGTATCGTGGTGTTTGCGATCCTGATGATCATCAACTTCGTCGTGGTGACCAAGGGTGCCGGGCGGATTTCCGAGGTGAGCGCGCGGTTTACCCTCGACGCCATGCCCGGCAAGCAAATGGCTATCGACGCCGACCTCAACGCCGGCCTGATCGACCAGAACCAAGCCAAGTCTCGCCGCGCCGAAGTGGCCCAGGAAGCCGAGTTCTACGGTTCCATGGACGGTGCCAGCAAGTTCGTGCGCGGTGACGCCATCGCCGGCCTGCTGATCCTGTTCATCAACCTGATCGGCGGCATGGCCGTGGGTATCTTCCAGCACGGCATGACCTTCGGCGATGCCGGTCGCGTGTATGCCTTGCTGACCATCGGTGACGGTTTAGTGGCGCAATTGCCATCACTGTTGTTATCTACAGCAGCGGCGATCATGGTGACCCGTGCTTCGGGCTCCGAAGACATGGGCAAGCAGATCAGCCGGCAGATGTTTGCCTCGCCCAAGGCCCTGGCCGTGGCGGCGGGCATCATGGCGATCATGGGCATCGTGCCGGGCATGCCCCATGTGTCGTTCCTGAGCATGGCGGCCTTGGCGGGCGGTGCGGCGTACCTGTTCTGGAAAAAGCAAAACGCCGTCAAGGTGCAAGCGCTGCAAGAAGTCGCCCGTCAGCAAGAGCTGCTGCCGTCCCCGGCGCGCGCCTCGGAAACCAAGGAGCTTGGCTGGGACGACGTCACGCCTATCGACATGATCGGCCTGGAAGTCGGCTACCGCCTGATTCCGCTGGTGGACCGCAACCAGGGCGGCCAGTTGCTCGCGCGGATCAAGGGCGTGCGCAAGAAGCTGTCCCAGGACCTGGGCTTCCTGATGCCCACCGTGCATATCCGCGACAACCTCGACCTGGCCCCAAGCGCCTACCGCCTGACCCTGATGGGGGTGATCCTGGCCGAAGCCGAGATCTACCCGGACCGTGAGCTGGCGATCAACCCTGGCCAGGTTTTCGGCACGCTCAACGGCATAACCGCCAAAGATCCGGCTTTTGGCCTGGAAGCGGTGTGGATCGAAATCAGCCAGCGCAGCCAGGCCCAGTCCCTCGGTTACACCGTGGTAGACGCCAGCACTGTGGTCGCCACGCACCTTAACCAGATCCTCTACAAGCACTCCCACGAGCTGATCGGTCACGAGGAAGTCCAGCAATTGATGGGCTTGCTGGCCAAAGCCTCGCCAAAACTCGCCGAAGAGCTGGTGCCGGGCGTGCTGTCGCTGTCGCAATTGCTCAAGGTGTTGCAGGCGCTGTTGTCCGAGCAAGTGCCAGTGCGCGACATCCGCAGCATTGCCGAGGCCATCGCCAACAATGCCGCCAAGAGTCAAGATACTGCCGCGCTGGTGGCGGCGGTGCGCGTCGGATTGTCCCGCGCCATCGTGCAAAGCATTGTAGGCACTGAGTCTGAGCTGCCTGTGATCACCTTGGAACCAAGGTTGGAACAAATATTGCTCAATAGTATCCAGAAGGCAGGACAAGGCCAGGAAGAGGGCGTTCTGCTGGAGCCAAGCATGGCTGAAAAACTGCAGCGTTCGTTGATCGACGCCGCACAGCGCCAGGAAATGCAGGGCCATCCAGTGATTCTGCTGGTGGCAGGCCCCGTCCGGGCGATGCTGTCGCGGTTTGGACGCCTGGCAGTGCCGAATTTGCACGTTTTGGCTTATCAGGAAATTCCTGACAACAAGCAAGTGACTATCGTCGCGACAGTAGGGCCCAACGGCTGAGGTAGTGGGTTATGCAAGTGAAGCGTTTTTTCGCCGCCGATATGCGTCAGGCCATGAAACTGGTACGTGATGAGCTGGGCGCCGATGCCGCGATTATCGGTAACCGTCGGATTGCCGGCGGTGTCGAGCTGACGGCTGCCCTGGATTACACCCCCCAGGCCCTGGCCCCGCGCGTGCCGAACATGGAACTCGAAGACGAGCTGCGCAAGACCGCCTCGCGCATCGTCTCGGCCCAGGCTGAGCTGAGCATGCGTGGCGACAGCGATGCCACCACCAATCGCCAGTTGTTCGCCGGCTTGCCGCTGACCGCTGCCGAGCCGCTGGTCGAGCCGACGTTGACCGAACCGCCACGTCCCGCAGCGCCAGCCCCGGCTGCCGCGGTCGACCAGCGTGTGTTCGACTCGATGCGCTTTGAACTCAACGGCCTGCGTGAGCTGCTGGAAGTGCAGCTGGGCTCCCTGGCGTGGACGCAGCTGCAAGGCAGCAAGCCGGCCCAGGCCAACCTCTGGCGCCGCCTGCAACGTATCGGCCTGTCCGGCCCGTTGTCCCGCGACCTGCTGGCACTGACCACCGAAATCGAAGAACCTCGCCAGGCCTGGCGCATGTTGCTGGCGCACCTGGCGCGGATGATCGTCACCCCGGAAATCGAACCCCTGGAAGAAGGCGGCGTGATCGCCATGGTCGGCCCTGCCGGCATGGGCAAGACCACCACCCTGGCCAAGCTGGCGGCGCGTTACGTGCTCAAGTACGGCGCGCAGAATATCGCGCTGGTGAGCATGGACAGCTACCGTATCGGTGCCCAGGAACAACTCAAGACGCTCGGGCGCATCCTCAATGTGTCGGTGACCCACGTCGACCCGGGCCAGTCCCTGGCCAACGCCCTCGATCCGCTGCTGCGCAAGCGCGTGGTGCTGATCGACACCGCCGGCCTGCAAGCCAGCGACCCGGCATTGCGCATGCAACTGGAAAGCCTGGCCGGGCGTGGGATCAAATCGAAAAATTACCTGGTGCTTGCAACCACCAGCCAGAAACAGGTTCTTACCGCTGCGTATCACAGCTACAAGCGTTGCGGGCTGGCCGGTTGCATCCTGACTAAACTGGATGAGACGGCAAGCCTGGGCGAAGTGTTGAGCCTGGCTATCAGCCATGAACTGCCGGTCGCCTACCTGACCGACGGACCGCGGATTCCAGATGATTTGCATCTGCCGCGCCGTCATCAGTTGGTCAGCCGGGCAGTCAGCGTACAAATGCAAGAAGAGCCTAGCGAGGAAGCGATGGCCGATATGTTCGCTGACCTCTATCACAACCCGGCAAAGCGGGTGGGTTGAGGCAGTACGAACACCGTGAAATGTACCTACATCGATGGTCTGCAAGCGATTCACGCGGCCAAGCCATGTAGCCTGCGTCTAAGCAAGACAAGGTAAAGAAATAAAATGGGCAGCATGCATCCCGTACAGGTGATCGCGGTGACCGGCGGCAAAGGTGGCGTCGGGAAAACTAACGTGTCAGTGAATTTGTCCCTGGCCCTGGCAGAGCTTGGCCGTCGCGTCATGCTGCTGGATGCTGACCTGGGGCTGGCGAACGTCGACGTTCTGCTGGGGCTGACGCCCAAACATACCCTTGCCGATGTGATCGAGGGCCGCTGCGAGCTGCGCGACGTGCTGCTCCAGGGGCCTGGCGGGATCCGCATCGTGCCGGCGGCCTCGGGCACCCAGAGCATGGTGCACCTGAGCCCGGCGCAGCATGCCGGCCTGATCCAGGCGTTCAGCGATATCGGCGACAACCTCGACGTGCTGGTGATCGACACCGCCGCCGGGATCGGCGAGTCCGTGGTCAGCTTTGTGCGCGCCGCGCAGGAAGTCTTGCTGGTGGTCTGCGATGAACCCACCTCGATCACCGACGCCTACGCCCTGATCAAGCTGCTCAACCGCGACTACGGCATGAACCGCTTCCGTGTCCTGGCCAACATGGCCCAGAGCCCGCAAGAAGGCCGCAACCTGTTCGCCAAGTTGACCAAGGTCACGGATCGCTTCCTCGATGTCGCCTTACAATACGTCGGCGCAGTTCCCTATGACGAGTGTGTGCGCAAGGCCGTGCAAAAGCAGCGTGCGGTCTATGAAGCGTTCCCTCGTTCGAAGTGCGCACTGGCGTTCAAGGCTATTGCCCAGAAGGTCGATACCTGGCCGTTGCCCGCCAACCCGCGGGGGCATCTGGAGTTTTTCGTCGAGCGATTGGTGCATCAGACGAGCGCAGGACCGGTGCTATGACAGCCAGCGGCTACAACCTTTACAAGAAGTCGGCACGTGACAGCCAAGGCGAATTGATCGAGCGCTATGCGCCACTGGTCAAGCGCATCGCTTATCACCTGTTGGCGCGTTTGCCCGCGAGTGTGCAGGTTGAAGACTTGATCCAGGCCGGCATGATCGGCCTGCTCGAAGTCTCGACCAAATACGATGCGAGCAAGGGTGCGAGTTTCGAGACGTATGCGGGTATCCGCATCCGGGGTGCGATGCTCGATGAAGTGCGTAAAGGGGATTGGGCGCCGCGTTCGGTACACCGCAATACACGCATGGTCAGTGACGCAATTCGCGCAATTGAAGCAAAAACCGGTCGCGACGCTAAAGATCACGAAGTTGCGGCCGAACTCCAATTGAGTCTCGACGATTACTACGGGATTTTGAACGATACCTTGGGCAGCCGCCTGTTCAGTTTCGACGACCTGCTACAGGACGGCGAACACGAGGGGCTGCATGAGGACGGCGCAAGTGCACATCTTGAGCCGTCGCGTGACCTGGAAGACGAACGTTTCCAGGGCGCGTTGGCGGACGCGATTGCCAATTTGCCGGAGCGTGAGCGACTGGTGTTGGCGCTGTACTACGACGAAGAGCTGAACCTCAAGGAAATCGGTGAGGTCCTGGGGGTCAGCGAATCGCGTGTCAGCCAGCTGCATAGCCAGTGCGCAGCCCGCTTGCGGGGGCGATTGGGAGAGTGGCGCGCGCGCTGACAGGCGGTGTGGGGACACTGCAGACGAACCCGTGAAGGCCTCAGGCCTTTGCGGGTTTGCCCCGTGGTGCCCTGGGCAGTCCTTTTTGTGTAACGCCTGTTGATTGAAATGGCGCGTCCAGGTGCTGGGCGCGTTTAAGACTGCTTGGAGGTCGAATTGGACAAGAACATGAAAATCCTCATCGTTGATGACTTCTCAACGATGCGGCGGATCATTAAAAACCTGTTGCGTGACCTTGGGTTCACAAACACGGTCGAGGCGGATGACGGCATTACGGCGATTCCGATCCTCAACAGCGGGAGCATCGACTTTCTGGTAACCGACTGGAACATGCCGGGCATGACCGGTATCGACCTGCTGCGCCACGTGCGTGCGGACGAAAAATTGCGCAGCTTGCCGGTGTTGATGGTGACCGCCGAAGCCAAGCGTGAACAGATCATCGAAGCCGCCCAAGCCGGGGTCAACGGTTACGTGGTCAAGCCTTTCACGGCATTGGCGCTGAAAGAGAAGATCGAGAAAATCTTCGAACGCATCCACGGCTAATGCCATCGCGGGGGAGCTATGGAGCATAAAGAAACATCACAGGGAGACTTCGAGTCGACCCTGAAAAAGCATGCTCACCAGTTGGTCGACAGCCTTGAAAAAGGCCAGTTCGGCGACGCGGTGCAGTTGATCCATGAGCTCAACCAGACCCGTGACCGCGGCCTGTACCAGGAAGTGGGCAAGCTCACACGCGAGCTGCACAGTGCGATCGTCAATTTCCAGATTGACCCGCACATGCCCCAGGCCGAAGAAATCTCGCAGATCACCGATGCCACCGAACGCCTGTCCTATGTGGTCAGGCTGACTGAGGCGGCGGCCAACCGGACCATGGACCTGGTGGAAAACGCCACGCCCCTGGTCAATGGCATGGCCAACGAAGCCCAAGCCTTGAGCCACGACTGGGGCCGCTTCATGCGTCGCGAAGTCGGGGCGGAGGAGTTTCGTGAATTGGCGCGTCGGGTCGAAGGTTTCCTGTCACGCAGCGAGCAGGACAACCGCACGGTTTCCAGCAACCTCAATGACATTCTGCTGGCCCAGGATTACCAGGACCTCACCGGTCAGGTGATCAAGCGCGTGACCCAACTGGTCACCGAAGTGGAAAGCAATTTGCTCAAATTGGTGCTCATGGCAGGCCAGGTTGACCGTTTTGCCGGCATCGAACATGACCGCGAAGCGATCCTCTCGGAAAAAGATCCACAAAAACATCTCGCCAAGGGTGAAGGTCCGCAGATTCATGCCGATAAACGTGAAGACGTTGTATCGGGTCAAGATGATGTTGATGACCTGTTATCCAGTTTAGGCTTCTAAGGAGCACCCACATGAGCTTCGGCGCCGATGAAGAAATCCTTCAGGATTTCCTTGTAGAGGCCGGCGAAATTTTAGAGCAGTTGTCCGAGCAACTGGTCGAGCTGGAAAGCCGACCGGATGATGCGAACCTGCTCAATGCAATTTTTCGCGGTTTTCACACTGTAAAAGGGGGCGCCGGCTTCCTCCAGCTCCATGAGCTGGTGGAGTGCTGCCACATCGCCGAGAACGTGTTCGACATCCTGCGCAAGGGTGAGCGTCACGTTGATTCGGAATTGATGGACGTGATTCTCGAAGCACTGGATGCGGTCAACGGCATGTTCAGCGAGGTGCGCGAACGTGCACCGATCACTGCGGCCACCCCGGAACTGCTGGCCGCCCTGGCGCGCCTGGCAGAACCGGCTGACACTTCGGCTGCGCCTGTCGCAGAAGCGGCGCCGGAGCCTGTGGTCGAGGCCGAGGCGGATGTCACGGACAGCGAGTTCGAACAACTGCTCAACTCCCTCAACGCGGTCAAGGCTGAAGCCGAAGCTCCGGTGGCTGCTGTTGCAGCGCCGACGGGCGAAGACATCACCGACGCCGAATTCGAATCGTTGCTCGATCAGTTGCACGGCAAAGGCCAGTTCGCTGCCGACGCCGTTGCGCCTGCCGCTGCGGCCGAAGCGCCTGCCGCTGCTGCCAGCACCGACATCACCGACGATGAATTCGAAGCGCTGCTCGACCAACTGCACGGCAAGGGCACGTTTGTGGCCGACGCGTTGCCGGCAGTCGCGGCGGCAGCGCCTACCGCTGCCGCAGCACCGGCCGCTGACGGGCTGATTTCCGATCACGAATTCGAGTCCCTGCTGGACGAGTTGCACGGCAAGGGCAAGTTCACCGAAGTGGGCGCATCGGCAGCGGTCGCAACCCCTGCGCCGGTAGCCGCGAAAGCACCCGCTCCGGTAGCGGCCAAACCCGCTCCTGCGCCTGCCGCAGCAGCCCCTGCCCCTGCCCGTGCTGCGGCACCGGCACCGGCCGCTGCTGAAAAGCCTGCCAGTGAAGCCGAAACCACCGTGCGGGTTGATACCGCACGCCTGGACGACATCATGAACATGGTCGGCGAACTGGTCCTGGTGCGTAACCGCCTGGTGCGCCTGGGCCTGAGCAGCGGCGATGAAGCCATGCAAAAGGCCGTGTCGAACCTCGACGTGGTCACCGCCGACCTGCAAACCGCCGTGATGAAAACGCGGATGCAGCCGATCAAGAAAGTCTTCGGCCGCTTCCCGCGCCTGGTTCGCGACCTTGCGCGCCAGCTCAAGAAAGAGATCAACCTGGAACTGGTGGGTGAAGAAACCGACCTCGACAAAAACCTTGTCGAGGCCCTGGCCGACCCGCTGGTCCACTTGGTGCGCAACGCCGTCGACCACGGCGTCGAAACCCCGGAAGAACGCGAAGCCTCGGGCAAGTCCCGTGGCGGCAAGGTGATCCTGGCGGCCGAGCAAGAAGGCGACCATATCCTGCTGTCGATCACCGATGACGGCAAAGGCATGGACCCGGCGATCCTGCGCAATATCGCGGTCAAGCGTGGCGTGATGGACAAGGACGCCGCCGACCGCCTGACCGACACCGAGTGCTACAACCTGATCTTTGCCCCGGGCTTCTCGACCAAGACCGAGATCTCCGACGTGTCCGGCCGTGGCGTGGGCATGGACGTGGTGAAGACCAAGATCAGCCAGCTCAACGGCTCGATCAACATCTACTCGACCAAGGGCCAGGGTTCGAAGATCGTGATCAAGGTGCCGTTGACCTTGGCGATCATGCCAACCCTGATGGTGATGCTGGGCAACCAGGCGTTCGCCTTCCCGCTGGTCAACGTCAACGAGATCTTCCACCTCGACCTGTCGCGCACCAACGTGGTGGACGGCCAGGAAGTGGTGATCGTGCGCGACAAGGCGTTGCCACTGTTCTACCTCAAGCGCTGGCTGGTGGCATCGGCCAAGCATGAAGAGCAGCGCGAAGGCCATGTGGTGATCCTCTCCGTGGGCACCCAGCGGATCGGCTTTGTCGTCGATCAACTGGTTGGCCAGGAAGAAGTGGTGATCAAGCCTTTGGGCAAAATGCTGCAGGGAACCCCGGGCATGTCCGGCGCGACCATCACCGGTGACGGTCGGATCGCGCTGATTCTCGATGTTCCGAGCATGCTCAAGCGTTACGCCGCTCGGCGTATTTGATTCTGGTGGGGCAGGGCGGTTTGCCCGCCCCGCCTAACGGAGTGTTTATGGCAGTCAAGGTCCTGGTGGTGGACGATTCGGGTTTCTTCCGCCGCCGCGTCTCGGAAATTCTTTCCGCCGATCCAAGCATCCAGGTGGTCGGCACGGCCACCAACGGCAAAGAGGCGATTGATCAAGCCATTGCGTTGAAGCCTGACGTCATCACCATGGACTACGAGATGCCGATGATGGATGGCATCACCGCAGTCCGCCACATCATGCAACGCTGCCCGACCCCGGTGTTGATGTTCTCCTCGCTGACCCATGAAGGCGCCCGGGTAACCCTGGATGCGCTGGACGCCGGTGCGGTGGACTTCCTGCCGAAAAATTTCGAAGACATCTCGCGCAACCCCGAGAAGGTCAAGCAACTGCTGTGCGAGAAAGTCCACAGCATTTCCCGCAGTAACCGTCGCAGCCTGTTCAGCGCCCCTGCGCCGGCACCGGTTGCGGCGCCGCCTGCGCCGACGTCGTCGTTCGGTCGCCCGGCCCCTGCGCCGGTGGCCCGGCCTGCACCAGCCCCCGCGCCGGTTCGTGCCGCAGCGCCAAGCGCGCACTCGCCAGCACCCAAGCGCAAAGCCTACAAGCTGGTCGCCATTGGTACGTCCACCGGCGGCCCGGTGGCCCTGCAACGCGTGTTGACGCAGTTGCCGGCGAACTTCCCGGCGCCGATCGTGCTGATCCAGCACATGCCCGCCGCGTTCACCAAGGCTTTCGCCGAACGCCTGGACAAGCTGTGCCGCATCAGCGTCAAGGAAGCCGAGGATGGCGACATCCTGCGCCCTGGCCTGGCGCTGCTGGCCCCGGGTGGCAAGCAGATGATGGTGGATGGCCGTGGCGCGATCAAAATCCTGCCGGGCGATGAGCGCCTGAACTATAAGCCGTGCGTGGACATCACCTTCGGTTCGGCAGCCAAGTCCTACGGCGACAAAGTTCTGGCGGTGGTCCTCACCGGCATGGGCGCCGACGGCCGTGAAGGCGCGCGCCTGCTCAAGCAGGGCGGCAGTGCAATCTGGGCCCAGGACGAAGCCAGTTGCGTGATCTATGGCATGCCCATGGCCATCGTCAAGGCTGACCTGGCCGACGCCATCTACAGCCTGGACGACATCGGCAAGCATCTGGTGGAGGCCTGCCTCTAATGGATGTGTTGAGCCTGATCGGCATCATCATGGCGTTTGTCGCCATCATCGGCGGCAACTACCTCGAAGGCGGCCACCTCGGTGCGCTGGCCAACGGCCCGGCCGCATTGATCGTGATCGGCGGCACCGTTGGCGCCGCGTTGTTGCAGTCGCCGTTGAGCTCGTTCAAGCGCGCCATGCAGATTGTGGTGTGGATCATTTTCCCGCCGCGCGTCGACCTGGCCGGTGGCATTGATCGCGTGGTCAACTGGAGCCTCACCGCCCGCAAGGAAGGCCTGCTGGGCCTTGAAGGCGTGGCCGATGCCGAGCCCGACAGCTACGCGCGCAAAGGCCTGCAATTGCTGGTGGACGGCGCCGAGCCGGAAGCGATCCGCAGCATCCTGGAGGTGGATTTCTACACCCAGGAAAGCCGCGACATCAACGCCGCCAAGGTCTTTGAAAGCATGGGCGGCTACGCGCCGACCATCGGCATCATCGGTGCGGTGATGGGCCTGATCCACGTGATGGGCAACCTCGCCGACCCTTCGCAACTGGGCAGCGGCATTGCCGTGGCGTTCGTCGCCACCATCTACGGCGTGGCCAGTGCCAACCTGGTGTTGTTGCCGGTGGCCAGCAAGCTCAAGTCGATTGCCCAGCGCCAGTCGCGTTACCGCGAAATGTTGCTGGAAGGCATCCTGTCGATTGCCGAGGGCGAGAACCCGCGCTCCATCGAATTGAAGCTCCAGGGTTTCATGGACTGATGGGAGGTCATGATTGTGAGCCGTCGCCGTCGCGAGCCTGAAGAACACGTCAACCATGAACGCTGGCTGGTGTCCTACGCGGACTTCATCACCTTGCTGTTCGCGTTTTTCGTGGTGATGTACTCCATCTCGTCGATCAACGAAGGCAAGTACAAAGTCATTTCCCAAGCGCTGATCGGCGTGTTCAACGACGCCGATCGTTCGCTCAAGCCGATCCCCATTGGTGAAGAGCGGCCCAAGACCGTGACCCCGGCCAAGCCGCTGGTCAATGACAGCGACGAAACCGCCGCTGGCGTCGGCGGCACCAGCGACCCGCTGAAAAGCATCGCCGACGACATCAGCGCCGCCTTTGGCGACTTGATCAGCTCCAACCAGATGACCGTGCGCGGCAATGAGTTGTGGGTCGAGATCGAACTCAATTCCAGCCTGCTGTTTGCCAGTGCCGATGCGCTGCCCAGTGATCAGGCATTCACCATCATCGACAAGGTGGCGGGCATCCTCAAGCCGTTCGAGAACCCGATACACGTCGAAGGCTTTACCGACAATTTCCCCATCAGCACCGCGCAGTACCCGACCAACTGGGAGCTGTCTTCGGCGCGGGCATCGAGCATCGTGCGCATGCTCGCGATGCAGGGCGTGAACCCCGGGCGCCTGGCGTCGGTGGGTTATGGCGAATTCCAGCCGGTGGCGAATAACGCCACGGTGGAAGGGCGTGCGAAGAACCGCAGGGTGGTCCTGGTGGTGTCGCGCAACCTTGATGTGCGCCGCAGCCTGACCGGTACCGGCACGGCCAATGCAACACCGGACGCGGCCTTGAAGCGCGCTGGCACACAAACTGCACCGGCAGTGGTAACGCCGCCGGTGCGGCAGAGCTCCGTCAATTCTCCGTCACCGGCTCAATAACCTATGCAATGTCTCGGTCGCGCCTGTGCCCACCGGGAGGAACCAACTGAATGAGAGTCTGGGCAGTTGCCAATCAAAAAGGTGGGGTCGGCAAGACCACCACCTCCATCGCCCTCGCTGGCTTGCTGGCCGAGGCGGGCAAGCGTGTGGTCGTGGTCGACCTCGACCCCCACGGCTCGATGACCAGCTATTTCGGCTACGACCCGGATGCGCTGGAACACAGCTGCTACGACCTGTTCCTGCACAAGGGCAGCGTGCCGGCCGACCTGCCCGGGCAACTGTTGTTGCCCACCAGCAACGAGAGCATTTCCCTGCTGCCGTCCAGCACCGCGCTGGCTACCCTTGAGCGCCAGTCACCGGGGCAAAGCGGCCTGGGCCTGGTGATCGCCAAGACCCTGGCGCAACTGTGGCAGGACTTCGACTACGCCATTATCGACAGCCCGCCGTTGCTTGGCGTGCTGATGGTCAACGCCTTGGCGGCCAGTCAGCAATTGGTGATCCCGGTACAGACCGAGCACCTCGCGGTCAAAGGCCTGGAGCGCATGGTCAGCACCCTGGCGATGATCAATCGCTCGCGCAAACAGGCGCTGCCGTTCAGCATCGTGCCGACCCTGTTCGACCGCCGTACCCAAGCATCCCTCGGCACCCTGCGCGTACTGCGCGATGCCTACCCGGAAACCATCTGGAACGGCTACATCCCGGTGGACACGCGCCTGCGTGACGCCAGCCGCGCCGGCCTCACGCCGTCGCAGTTCGACGGCAAGAGCCGTGGCGTCATGGCCTACCGCGCGCTGCTCAAGCACCTGCTGTCCCAGCAGCTTGTGGCGCAGGTGGCTTGATGAACCGTCCCGTCGAATTCAAGACCCGGCCGCAACTGGCATTGGAATCCTACCTGGATGCCTTGCTCCAGGACGCGACCGCCGAAGAGCTGCCCGAACCGCTGCTGGTGCTGGAGCCGGTCGTCGAGTCGCCAGCCACACTGGATGAATTCCAGTTGGCAGTGCTCGAAGAACAAGCCCGCGATGCCCAGGTGGTGGTGCCGATCACGCCCGTCGTGGTGGCCCCCGTTGCCCCCGTGGTGGTCGCGCCGGTGGTGGAAGTCCATCTGCCGCCGAGCATCACACCGCCGCCGGTCACCACCGATGGTCGCCCGAGCTGGGCCGCCGAGCCGTTCGAATGCCTGCTGTTCGACGTCGCCGGCTTGACCCTGGCGGTGCCGCTGGTGTGCCTGGGCTCGATCTATTCCCTGGAAGGCCAGGAGCTGACGCCGCTGTTCGGGCAACCGGAGTGGTTCCTCGGCATCCTGCCCAGCCAGGCCGGCAACCTCAAAGTCCTCGACACCGCGCGCTGGGTAATGCCCGACCGCTACCGCGACGACTTCCGCCAAGGCCTGCAATACGTGATCTCGGTGCAGGGCTACGAGTGGGGGCTGGCGGTGCATCAAGTCAGCCGCTCGTTGCGCCTGGACCCGAACGAAATCAAATGGCGCAGCCACCGGGGCCAGCGGCCTTGGCTGGCGGGCACCGTGATCGAACACATGTGCGCATTGCTCGACGTGTCCGAACTGGCCGAGTTGATCGCCAGCGGTGCGGTCAAGTCGATGCCGGTTAATACACGCAGTTGATTGAACAATAAGGGCCGCGATGTTTCGGGGCCAATGAAGCACACACGCCGTGTTACGCGGCATTTGAAGGGGTCAGGGGTATGAACAACAAGTCAGCGTCCGCACAAGGTTTGGATGATCCGATCCTGCAATGGGTAACCTTCAAGCTGGACAACGAGTCCTACGGCATCAACGTGATGCGCGTGCAGGAAGTGCTGCGCTACACCGAGATCGCGCCCGTGCCAGGTGCGCCGAGCTACGTGCTGGGCATCATCAACCTGCGCGGCAACGTGGTCACCGTGATCGACACCCGCCAGCGTTTTGGCCTGGTGCCGACCGAAGTCAACGACAACACCCGTATCGTGATCATCGAAGCCGACAAGCAAGTGGTCGGGATCATGGTCGATAGCGTGGCCGAAGTGGTCTACCTGCGCCAATCGGAAGTGGAAACCGCGCCGAACGTGGGCAACGAAGAATCCGCCAAGTTTATCCAGGGCGTGTGCAACAAGAACGGCGAACTGCTGATTCTGGTTGAGCTGGACAAGATGATGAGCGAAGAAGAATGGTCGGATCTGGAGAACATCTGATTGTTTCTTGAAGCGGCGGTGATCGTCCTGGCCCTGTTGTGGGCCGGGACGTTGGCCTTCCTGCTGCGCTATGTGCGCCAGCAACGGGAAGTGGCCCTGCAACAGGCCGAGCGCGACGCCGTGCGTGATCGGCGTGTGCTGGAGTTGGTCAAGCGGGTTGATCATTACCAGCAGACGGCGGTGCGGGTGGGGGATGAGGTGCACGAGCTGCGCGCGATTCTGGCGCCGTTGCCGGACAAGTTGGCGCAGATTGAGCAGCGTGATCCGTCGAGCCTGTCGTTTGCCCAGGCGGCGAAGTTGGTGGGGATGGGGGCGACGGTGGATGAGTTGACCCAGTCCTGCGGGCTGACCCAGGCTGAGGCGCAACTGATGAGCAAGCTGCACAAAAGCTGACACCTGGATGTGGGAGCTGGCTTGCCTGCGATAGCTATGTGTCAGGCGACTGTAGTTTGTCGGATGTACCCCGATCCAAATGTGGGAGCGGGCTTGCTCGCGAAGGCTATGTGTCAGGCGCTGGGGCTTTTGGGTCGGAGTACATATCCATTGCTGCGGTAACGGCTGCCTATGGTTCCGCTCTTACAGCGGCTCACTTTTGGAAAGGCCCAAAAGTAAGCAAAAGGCCTTCGCCGGTATGACTCACCCACATGGGTTACAAATCAGTTCACGCACATAGGTAACAGTTTTTAACTGGCAGGGTCGATTTCGCGAGGATCTGACCATGCCCTGGAGAGAGCTGAAACCTATGGATCTCA
>NZ_JAFLWU010000021.1:0-103412 GCF_017316265.1 Pseudomonas sp. Marseille-Q1929 | reverse complement strand
CCCAGCAACGCCGCAAACAACCCCGCCGCACTGAGCAAACCAATCCCCAGCGGAATCGCAAACACCTTCCAGAAACTCGACTGTCTTGGCTTCATGTCTTACGCCTGACGATCCACAGATAAACCCCACTGCCCAACACGATGATGGTCAGCACATCCAGCACCGCCCACAAGATCTTCATCGGCATGCCGCCATAGTCGCCAAAGTGCAGGGGCTGGGACATGCCCATGGCGTCCATGTACCACGGCCGTTCGGCGATGGCCGTGACGGCCAGGGTGCTGGCGTCGATCAGCACCGGCGTGAGCAGGTGCGAGGTCAGGTGGGTGCTGCCTTTCATGAACACCGCATAGTGATGCTCACTGGAAAACCGCGTGCCGGGGAAGGCGATAAAGTCCGGCTGCATGCCGGGCGCGGCCTTGGCGGCGATGGTCAGCAACTCGCTGGCCGGTGCGCGTTGGCTCAGCGGTGGCGCGTGTTTGTACGGCTCGATCATGGCGCTGAGGCTGTCCTGGCGCCAGGCGGCGATGATCAGGTCGGCGCAGGCGCTGATCACACCCGTGACGCCCACCACCAGCGCCCAGGTCAGGGTGACCACGCCGAGCAGGTTGTGCAGGTCGAGCCAGCGCAAGCGCGTGGATTTGTCCTGGCGCACGGTGGCGAACTTCAGGCGACGCATGAACGGCAGGTACAACACCGTGCCCGAAATGATCGCCAGCACAAACAGAATGCCCATGAACGCCAGCAGCAACTTGCCCGGCAACCCGGCAAACATATCCACATGCAGGCGCAGCAGGAACAGGGTAAAGCCGCCATTCGCTGACGGCATCTCCACCGCATCCCCGGTACGCGCATCCAGCATGAAGGTGTGGGACGAGTTCGGCTCGGTGCCGGCGGTGGCGGCCATGATTGCAATCACGCCGTTCGCGTCGTCTTCGTCCCAGGCCAGGTACTGCATGGCTTCGCCGGGGCGATGGGCCTGGGCCTTCGCCACCAGTTGCTCCAGGTTGAGCTGCGGCGTGTCGGCGGGCATTTGCGCCAACTGTGGCTCGTTGCCCAGCAGGTGATCGATCTCGTGGTGAAACACCAGCGGCAGACCGGTGAGGGCGAGCAGCAGCAGGAACACTGTGCAGATCAGGCTGGTCCAGGTGTGGATGAAGGACCAGCGGCGGATGGTTTTGCTTTTCATCACGGCTCCAAGGCAAAAAGGGCCGCAGTTCAGGCGGCCCTTCGTCAGCGGTTTTTCACCGTCTTAGAATTTGTAATTCACGCTGGCGACTACGTTGCGTTGGTCGCCGTAGTAGCAGTAGAAACCATCGCAGGTGGACAAGTAGTCCTTGTTGAAGATGTTCTTGGCGTCGACCGCGACGGTCACACCTTTGAGGGTGTTGTTCACACGGCCAAGGTCGTAGTGCACCGACGCGTCGTACACGGTGTACGAGCCGACATGGCCCAAATCGGTGTTGGTGGCGTTGCCGTAGGTGTCGCCGACGTACCGCACGCCCGCACCCACACCAAAACCGTCCAGCACGCCGCTGCGCCAGGTGTAGTCGGCCCAGCCAGTGGCTTGGTTGCGTGGCAGTTGATTCATGCGGTTGCCTTTTTCGGCGGCAGCACCTTCGATGATTTCACTGTCGTTATAGGTGTACGAACCCACCAGCTTGAGGCTTTCGGTGACGTCGGCGCTGGCTTCCAGTTCAAGGCCGCGAACGCGCACCTCACCGATTTGGCGGGTGATGCTGCCTTCGGTCACGGTGGAGTTCTGCTGGGTCAGGTCAAACACCGCAGCAGCAAACAGTGCCTTGGTGCCCGGTGGTTGGTATTTGACACCGGCTTCGTATTGCTTGCCTTCGGTTGGCTTGAACGTTCCGGTGCTCGCCACTTGGGTACCGGTACCCGCCTGGAACGATTCTGCGTAGGACAGATACGGGGTGATGCCGTTGTCGAACACGTAGCTCAGCGCCGCGTTGCCGCTGAAATGCTTGTCGCGCTGGGTGTTGGTGGCGTCATTCAGGTTGTGGAACGTAGTGCCGGTATGCACCCAGTCCTCACGCCCACCGAGGGTCAGGCGCCAGTTGTCGAGAGCCATCTGGTCCTGGACGTAAAGGCCAGTCTGTTGGGTCTTTTGGGTGTAGTCGTACATTTTGAAGTACTGGACGTTGGAGAAGTCCTGCCCATACACCGGGCGGTTGAAGTTGATGGTCGGTACACCGGCCGAACCCCACAACCAGCGCGCATCGCTGTCGGACCGCTGATGATCGAGGCCCAACAGCAATGTGTGGCTCACTGGGCCGGTCTGGAAGTCGGCCTGGAAGTTGTTATCCACGGCGAACTGACCGATGTTTTCATCGACCTTGCCGGCAGAACGAGTGACGTTGCCAGCGTCGTCGACTGCGAGTTCCGGGCCGTTTGGATAGAACGCGCCCCCGGCCGTGATGCCTTGGAACGACAGATCATTCTTGGTGTAGCGCAGGTTCTGGCGGAACTGCCACGTGTCGTTCAGACGCGTTTCAAAGGCGTAGCCCAGCGCGTAGTAGGTGCGGTCATAGAATTCCCAGTCTGGATCGCCGAGGTTCTTGTGATGGGAGATCTTGCCGGCAGGGGAGCTGAGCTTGGTACCTTGCAGTGGCAAGAACTGCCCGGTGATCCCGGTATCGTCGCGGGTGAACTGGGTGAGCAACGTCAGCTTGGTGTCGTCGTTGATATTCCAGGTCAGGCTGGGGGCGACGTTGTAGCGTTTGTCCGGGATGTGATCCACGGCGGTATTGCTGTCGCGCACGACGCCGCTGATGCGGTAGAGGAACTGGCCCTCGTCATCGATCTTGCCGGTGCTGTCGAAGTTGATCTGCTTGTGGTTGTTGCTGCCGGCCTGCACTTCGATTTCATTCGAACTTTCGGCTTGCGGGCGACGGCTGACCATATCCAGCAAGCCGCCCGGTGGGGTTTGCCCGTAGACCGATGACGCCGGGCCGCGCAGGACGGCAATGCGCTCCAGGTCCCAGGTGTCGATTTTTGGCGTGGCGTAGTTGCCTTTCGGCAATGGCAGGCCGTCGAGGAATTGAGTCGGTACGAAACCGCGCACCAGCAACCAGTCACTGCGCGAGTCGGAACCGTAGCCGCTGCTCTGTACGCCAGCGGTGTAGCGCAGGGCGTCGTTGAGGTTGAGTACGGAGCGGTCTTCCATTTGTTTGCGGGTGATGACCGAGACAGAGCGCGGCAGTTCGGCAATCGGTGTATCGGTCTTGGTGCCGGCAGCGGTGCGTGTTGCGACATAGCCGTCCGCTGGCCCCCATGCGTTTTCATAGCTGCCTTGACCGGTGATATTGGTCTCCGGCAACGCCACCACACCCTCCGGAATCGCCACCAGCGTGTACGTCCCGGCGCTGCTTTGCTCCAGCTGCAAACCGGTGCCACGCAGGGCCTCGCGCAGTGCGCCTTGTGCATCGAACTGACCTTGGACCGGGGCAGAGGTCTTGCCGGCGGCGAGCGCCGGGTTGAGGGTCAGCGCCAGGCCCGCCTGGCTGGCGATCTGGTTCAAGGTACTCGCCAGGGGAGCCGCCGGCAGGTTGTAGGCGCGCACGCTGGAGGCCTGTTCGGCAGCGATTAGCAAGGGGCTGGCCAGCGGGGCGCTGAGGGCGATGGCCACGGCTAACAGGCTGGGGCGCAACAGGGTGTCTAGCGTGCGGGACATGGGGCGGCTCCTGAATGGAAATATTTCTCAATTGCCTAGGTGCCGAACGAGAATCGAAAAGTGATAGGGCTGGGTGGAAATATTTTTTTGGGGTGTTCTTGAGGGCCTCATCGCAGGCAAGCCAGCTCCCACCTTTGACTGTGTTCACCAATCAAATGTGGGAGCTGGCTTGCCTGCGATAGCAATCGCCCAGGCACCACAGAACCTAAGGCTTGCCGCCGACAGTCACCCACCACGGCGTGTGCTGTTCGATCTGCACCGGCAACGTCGGCAGCAGCGCATTCAGCGCCAGGGTGGTGTCATGCAACGGGAAGCTGCCGGTAATGCGCAGGTCCGCCACATGCTTATCCACACCCAGGTGCCCGGTGCGGTAGCGCGCCAGTTCCGCGACCACATCGCCCAGGCGCGCGTTGTCCACCACCAGCATGCCGCGCGTCCACGCATCGGTGGCGGGGGTGACGGCCAGCGTAGGGCCCAGGCCGTCGCTGCGCATCAGCACCTGCTGGCCTTCCTTGAAGATCTGTTCCTGCGGCAACGCTTCGGGCTGGGCGCCGACGGCCGATTGCAGCACGCTCAAGCGCGTGGCGTCGTCTTCGCGCCTGACGATAAACCGCGTGCCCAGTGCGCGCAGGCTGCCGTCGCGGGTCTGCACATAGAACGGCCGCGCATCGTTGTGGCCGGTCTCGACGAGGATTTCGCCTTCCTGCAACACGATCAGCCGGCGCTTTTCATCGAAGCGCACATCGATGGCGCTGTGGGTGTTGAGGTTTATCAGCGTGCCATCCGCCAGTTTCAGCGTGCGCTGCTCGCCGGTGGCGGTGCGCTGGTCGGCCAGCCAATAGTGGATCGGCACATAGCGTTCCCCGGCAAACAACGCCAGGCCGATGACCACGGCGATGCTCGCCAAGCCACTGCCGAGCTTGCGCACCCGCTGGCGAATGCCCTCGCGTGACTGCAACAACGCCACCCGCGCCGGGCCCGAGGCTGCGCTGAAACGCTGGTCGAGCATGCCCAGCTGGCGCCAGGCGCGGGCGTGTTCTTCGTCGCTGGCTAGCCATTTGTCGAACTCTTCGCGCTCCACCGGGCTGCCATCCCCCGAATCCAGGGACAGTTGCCAGGCAATCGCCGCATCCAGCACACGGGCCGAGACCGGTTTGGCGCTGATCACGCTCACAGCGGCTCGCCATACAAGGCGATGTAGCACTGGCGAATGCCCTGGGCCAGGTACTGGCGCACACGCGGCACCGACACGCCGAGGCGCTGGGCGATTTCGGCGTGGCCCAGGCCGTCGAGACGGTTATAGAGGAAGGCGGCGCGGGCCTTGCTCGACAGCTTGCCGAGCAGGCGGTCGATGGCCTTGAGGTCTTCGAGGATCAGTTGCTGCTCTTCCGGCGACGGGTGTTCGCTTTCCGGGATCAGCATCAATTCGGTGAGGTAGGCCTGTTCCAGCGCGGCGCGACGGAAGTAATCGAACAGCAGCCCCTTGGCGATGGCCACCAGGAACGCCCGTGGCTCACGGGGTTCGCGCAGCTCGTCACGGCCCAGCAGGCGCATGAAGGTGTCCTGGCTCAGGTCTTCGGCGCGGCTCGGACACGCCACGTTGCGTCGCAACCAAGCCAACAGCCAGCCACGATGGTCGCGGTACAACGCGCCAACAAGCTCACTGTGTGGGTTCTGGATCGACGACAAGGCATCACCTGGCAAACAAAACGTTTAAACTAACGAGAATTATTCGCGATTGTGTCAGAGGCGTCGGGTGGGCGCAATTGGCGTCTGTCGGCTGATGCTATTAAAACGAGGGCGCCTGTTTACGCCGTTTCCATTGGCTCAAACGCTCGTGCAGTGCTTGCGGCGTATCAATGTGCTGCTGCCGCGCGCGGCTGAACAGGATCAACATCAGCTCGGCCGTGGCCAAGGCGTCGGCGCTGGCGTGATGGCGTTCGCCCACGTGCAGGTTGAAGTGGTTGATCCAGTCGTCCAGCCCGGCTTCGCGGATATGCGCCTCGGGGCACAGCAGCGGGGCGATATCGGCCACATCCAGGAACGGATGGGCCAGGCGATAGCCCAGGCTGTCCTTGAGCGCCCGGCACAGCATGTGTTGATCGAACGGCGCATGGAACGCGAGCAACGGGCTGTCGCCGACAAACGCCATGAAATCCAGCAACGCTTCCACCGGATCACTGCCGGCGGCAATCGCGCTGGGGCCGAGGCCGTGGATCAACACGCTGGGGCCGGGCTTGGCTTCGGCCCGTTGCAAGGTGCGCTCGAACATCTGCGAGAAATCCACCGCGCCGTCTTCGATTACCACCGCGCCGATGGACAGCACCTGGTCGCGGTTGAGGTTCAGGCCGCTGGTTTCCAGGTCCAGGACCACCCAGCGCTGGCTGCGCAAGGTGCCCGCTCCCAGCGCGGCGGGCGTGGGCAACTGCGCCAGACACTGTTGTTGTGTGGGGTCAAGCCCTGGTTTTTTCGCACGCAACCAACTGAACAGACTCACAGCTGATACCGCAATGTCAGGCTGCTTTGCAGGCGCTGGGCCTGGCGCAGGGATTCGCGCAGGATGCGCCGGTCGAGGTGGTTGAGGCTGTCGGGATCGACGCGGTTGGAGTAGGGCTGGTTTTCCCGGGTCTGCAACTGGTGCTGCTGCATGCGGGTTTGCTGGATAAAGTGATACGCCTCCTCATAGGCGGCGCCGTCCAGCGGCTCGATGACTTCCTTGACCACCAGTTGGCGCAGACGCTCCAGGGTGTTGTTGGCGTGGATGCCATTGGCCAGCGCGAGCAGGCGCGCACCGTCGACGAAGGGCGTGAGACCCTGCACCTTGAGGTCCAGCGTGGCCTTTTCGCTGCCTTTGCGCGACAGCACAAACTCGCGGAAACGTCCTACGGGTGGGCGCTGGCGCAAGGCGTTCTCTGCGAGCATGCGCTGGAACAAGCGGTTATCGGCGACCTGATCGAGAATGCCCTGGCGCAGTTGCTCACAGCCGCGCTCATCGCCCCACACCACGCGCAGGTCGAAATAGATGCTGGAGCCCAGCAGATTCTCCGGCGTCGCCTCGCGGATAAATGCTGCAAAACGCCGCGCCCATTCGCCTCGCGACAGGCACAGCTCGGGGTTGCCGGCCATGATATTGCCCTTGCACAGGCTGAACCCGCACAGCGCCAGGCTCTGGTTGATCTGCTGCGCCAGCGGCAACAACTGGGCACGAATCTGCGCGGCTTCGGCGGCGTCCTTGGCGTCGAACAGGATGCCGTTGTCCTGGTCGGTGTACAGCGTCTGCTCGCGGCGGCCTTCGCTGCCGAAACACAGCCAACTGAACGGCACGCCGGGGTCGCCTTTTTCCGCGAGGGTCAGCTCGATCACCCGGCACACGGTGTGATCGTTGAGCAGGGTAATGATGTGGGTGATCTGGGTGGACGACGCGCCATGGGCCAGCATGCGTTCGACCAGTTGGCCGATTTCGCCGCGGATCGCCACCAGGTTTTCCACCCGGGGCGCGTTGCGGATGGTGCGGGCCAGGTGCACCAGGTCCACGCGTTGCAGGGAAAACAGATCGCGTTCGGACACCACTCCACACAGGCGCTGGTCTTTCACCAGGCAGACGTGGGCGATATGCCGCTCGGTCATGGCGATGGCCGCGTCGAAGGCGCTGTGGTCCGGGGTCAGGTAGAACGGCGCCTGGGTCATGTGGCCGGCGATGGCCTGGCTGAAATCGCTGACACCGTCCGCGACCACGTGGCGTAGGTCGCGCAGGGTGAAAATCCCCAGGGGTGCCTTGTGCTCGTCGACGATCACGATGCTGCCGACCTGCTGTTCATGCATCAGCGTCACGGCTTCGCGTAGCGGCGTAGTGGGGCTGCACGTCACCGGATGGCGCATGGCCAATTCGCCGAGGCGGGTGTTCAGGGAATATTGGGTGCCGAGGGTTTCCACGGCTTTTTGCTGGACTTGCTGGTTGACCTGGTCCAGCAGGCTGCTTACGCCGCGTAGGGCAAAGTCGCGAAACGGGCTGGAAAGGGCGAACAGCTTGATGAACGCCGGCTTGTTCAGTTGTAGGCAGAAGGTGTCTTCAGCGGCTTTATGCTCGGTGCGGGTGGCGCGCTCGCCTAACAGCGCGGCGAGGGGGAAGCATTCGCCGGTGGTGATTTCGAAGGTGGTCTCTGCCGAGTCTGGGCGTTCGCCGACCACACGGCCCTGTTTGACGATGTAGAAGTGCTCCACCGGCCCGCCCGACGGCTTGAGGATGCTCTCGCCGGGCCCAAAGAAGCGCAATTGGCATTGTTCCACCAGAAACGCCAAATGCGCGTTTTCCATCTGGTTGAACGGCGGGAAGCGTTGCAGGAACTGCAAGGTGCCGTGAATGTTCTGCAACACAGCAGTTTTCCCCGCCTGGGCGAAGGCATCAGCTTTACTCATAACAGTGACCGCAATTTTATTGTCGTTTTCGTCCTGCATGGTCGGCTCCTGCGGGTCGGGTGCCCATTGGACGTAAGTCTAGGTCCCGGGAGTCGGTGTAAATCTAGGGAAAAACCTTATATGAAGATTGTGCAAAACCCGTAGAACGCCCACTAGGCAAACTTTCCGACGAAGTGCACATTGTTCGCCCTTCCGCAGATGTCTGACGAGTGTGCTGGGAGATTGATGAGAACTGCTGAGAACCGTATGTCCGACCACGATATTTTGAGTGATGCCGAGCGCGAGGCGCTGAGCGCCGTGATGCTGGAGCCTGATTTACCGCCGCAACGGGTGTTGATCGTCGATGACGACAAGGACGCCCGTGAACTGCTGGCGGAAATCCTCGGGCTGGACGGTATTCGCTGCATGACCGCCGAGAGTGGCGAGGCGGCGTGGGCGTTGTTGCAGTCCAGCGGTTCCATTGGCCTGCTCATCACCGACCTGCGCATGGCGCCCAGCAACGGGTTGGAGCTGATCCGCAAGGTGCGCGAGTCCACGCGGGCGGCGTTGCCGATCATCATCATGTCGGGGGACGCGGAAGCGCTGGATGTGATCGATGCGATGCATCTGAGCGTGGTGGACTTTTTGCTCAAGCCGATTGATAGCGTGAAGTTGGCGAAGATGGTGAAGCGGGAGTTGGGGATGGCGGCCTGATTTTTGTGGTGACTGGGCGGGCGCTATCGCAGGCAAGCCAGCTCCCACAGTTGACCGCGTGTATCCTGTCGGAACTCGATCAAAATGTGGGAGCTGGCTTGCCTGCGATGAGGCCGCCACATTCACCACAACTCCCCAAAGAAAAAGCCCCGGTCTCTCGACCAGGGCTTTTTTCATTTACAGGCCATTCTTGGCCTTGAACTCCCGACGCCGACGATGCAACACCGGCTCGGTATAGCCATTCGGCTGCTTGGTCCCTTCAATCACCAACTCTACCGCTGCCTGGAACGCGATGTTGCTGTCGAAATCCGGTGCCAGTGGGCGGTACAACTTATCCCCAGCGTTCTGACGGTCCACCACCGGCGCCATGCGCTTGAGGCTTTCCAGCACCTGGGCTTCGTTGACGATGCCGTGGCGCAGCCAATTGGCGATGTGCTGGCTGGAGATGCGCAGGGTGGCGCGGTCTTCCATCAGGCCGACATCGTTGATGTCCGGCACTTTCGAGCAGCCGACGCCCTGGTCGATCCAGCGGACTACATAACCGAGGATGCCCTGGGCGTTGTTGTCCAGCTCATTACGGATTTCTTCGTCGGACCAATCGGTATTGGTCGCCAGAGGAATGGTCAGGATGTCGTCCACGGACGCGCGTTCACGTGTGGCCAGTTCGGCCTGGCGGGCGAAGACGTCGACCTTGTGGTAGTGCAGCGCGTGCAGCGCAGCGGCGGTCGGCGACGGTACCCAAGCGGTGTTGGCACCGGCCAGTGGGTGGGCGATTTTCTGTTCGAGCATCGCCGCCATCAGGTCGGGCATCGCCCACATGCCTTTACCGATCTGCGCACGGCCTTGCAGGCCGGTGCTCAGGCCGATATCGACGTTCCAGTTTTCGTAGGCGCCGATCCATTTTTCCGCCTTCATCGCCGCCTTGCGCACCATCGCGCCGGCTTCCATGGAGGTGTGGATCTCGTCGCCGGTGCGGTCGAGGAAGCCGGTGTTGATAAACACCACGCGTTCGCTGGCCGCCTTGATGCAGGCCTTGAGGTTGACCGTGGTGCGGCGCTCCTCGTCCATGATCCCGACTTTCAGGGTGTTGCGCGGCAGGTTCAGCACATCTTCAATGCGGCCGAACAGCTCGTTGGTAAACGCGGCTTCTTCCGGGCCGTGCATCTTCGGTTTGACGATGTACACGGAACCGGTGCGGCTGTTCTTGCGGCTGCTGTTGCCGCTGAGGCTGTGGCTCGCGGCCAGGCTGGTGACCAGGCCGTCGAGGATGCCTTCTGGCACTTCGTTGCCGTCTTTGTCGAGGATCGCGTCGATGGTCATCAGGTGACCGACGTTGCGCACGAACAGCAGGGAGCGGCCGTGCAGGGTCACGTCCTGGCCATTTACGCCGGTGTAGACGCGGTCGGCGTTCATGGTGCGGGTGAAGGTCTTGCCGCCCTTGGCCACTTCTTCGGCCAGGTCGCCCTTCATCAGGCCGAGCCAGTTGCGGTAGATCACCACTTTGTCATCGGCATCGACGGCGGCGACGGAGTCTTCGCAGTCCATGATGGTGGTGAGCGCGGCTTCCATCAGCACGTCTTTGACGCCGGCGGCGTCGGTCTGGCCGACCGGGGTGCTGGCGTCGATCTGGATTTCGAAGTGCAGGCCGTTGTGTTTCAACAGCACGGCGGTCGGTTGCGCGGCGTCGCCATGGAAGCCGATCAGTTGCGCATCGTCGCGCAGGCCGCTGTTGCTGCCGCCCTTGAGGCTGACGATCAGCTTGCCATCAACGATCTTGTAACCGGTGGACTCGACGTGGCTGCCGGCGCTGAGCGGTGCGGCTTCGTCGAGGAAGGCGCGGGCGAAGGCAATCACTTTGTCGCCACGCACTTTGTTGTAGCCCTGGCCCTTTTCGGCGCCGTCGGCTTCGCTGATGGCATCGGTGCCATACAGCGCGTCATACAGCGAGCCCCAACGCGCATTGGAGGCGTTGAGGGCGAAGCGCGCGTTCATCACCGGCACTACCAGCTGCGGGCCGGCCATGCGGGCAATCTCGTCGTCGACGTTTTGGGTCGTGGCCTGGAAATCCGCGACTTCTGGCAGCAGGTATCCGATATCTTGCAGGAAGGCCTTGTAGGCCACCGCGTCGTGGGCCTGGCCGGCGTGGGTCTGGTGCCAGGTGTCGATGCGCGCCTGGAAATCGTCGCGTTGGGCGAGTAGGGCTTTGTTCTTCGGCGCCAGGTCATGGATAACCTTGTCGGCACCGGCCCAGAACTGGTCGGCAGTAATGCCGGTGCCGGGAATGGCTTCGTTGTTCACGAAGTCGAACAGGACTTTGGCGACCTGCAGGCCACCGACTTGAACGTGTTCAGTCATTGCTTGCCTCACTCTGCACAGCTTAAGCGCTTTTTAGATTTTCATTATGTAGTGCCAGGTTGCGCATACTACATGATGACTTGCGGTTGTGAAAATTAGACTAAATACGTCGTTTAGCGACCCACTTTGGTCGTACGGTCACAGCGGAGAACGGGATGTTCTCAAAAAACTATTGGATTGTTCCAGATAAATATAAAAATGGTACACGATTTGTTTTCGGCGGCTGCCGAGTCCACCTTGTAGATTGAATTCCAGAGGGCTTTGCCATGGACCATCTTGTACTCACAATTATCGCCGCCGACAAACCCGGCCTGGTTGAACGCATCGCGCAGAACATCGCTGCCCACGGCGGCAACTGGCTGGAAAGCCGCATGGCCCACATGGCCGGGCAGTTTGCCGGGATCCTGCGGGTCAGTGTTCCTACCGAGAACCGTCAGGCCTTGGTGGGCGCGCTGGAGGACTTATCCACACATGGCATTCGCGTGCTGGTGGGCGAGGGCAGCAGTGGGCAGGCGTCGGCGTCCAAATCCATCATGATGACGCTGGTGGGCAATGACCGTTCGGGCATCGTGCGCGAGATCACCGCGCTGCTGAGCAAACAGGGGGTGAATCTGGAGAGCCTGAGTACCGACGTGCGCCCGGCGCCGATGAGCGGAGACCCGCTGTTTACCGCCGAGGCGCTGTTGCAGGTGCCCGCGGCGCTGTCCCTGGATACCTTGCAGCTATCCCTGGAAACCCTGGCCGATGACTTGATGGTGGAACTGCACCACGAGGAATAATCTGCCCACAAGGTTATGCATGGAAATCTTGCATGGGCCTGTGGATAACCTGTAGAGACCCGGCGCCAGGCCACGCCGGCCGGGGTTCTCGGCTGTTTGAGAAAAAAACGAGCAATTTCAAAAGCTTGTGCACAAATGGCGGGGATGAGGTTGTGGATAACCTTGGGGTGGATGTCTGCAAGCCACGCCCGCTGTGGCTTGCAGAGGTTTGTGCGTTATTTGATCAGCGTTTGCGCACGCTCAGCCAGGCATCCACGCTGTAGACCACCAGGCCCGCCCAGATAAATGCGAAAGCGATCAGGGTGCTCGGTGCCAGGTGCTCACCGAACAGCAGCACGGCTTCCAGCAGGACCAGGGTCGGCGCGACGTACTGCAAAAAGCCCAATGCGGTGTAGGGCAAATGCCGTGCGGCGGCGTTGAAGCACACCAGCGGGATCAGCGTCACCGGGCCTGCGGCCACCAGCCACCAAGCTTCGGACGTGCTCCAGAACTCAAGTTGTGCACTGTGGGCGGTCGGGTTGAACAACAACCACGCCACGGCAATCGGCACCAGCATCCAGGTTTCCACCACCAGCCCCGGCAGTGCCTTGACCGGCGCCTGTTTGCGGATCAAACCGTAGAAACCGAAGGTCAGCGCCAGCACCAGCGACACCCACGGCAAACTGCCCACCTGCCACACCTGCTGCGCCACACCCACCGCAGCCAGTGCGACCGCGGCCCACTGCAAGCGCCGCAGGCGTTCGCCGAGGATCAGCATGCCCAACAGCACATTCACCAATGGGTTGATGTAGTAACCCAGGCTCGCTTCCAGCATGCGCCCGCTATTTACCGACCACACATAAGTCAGCCAGTTACCCGCAATCAACGAACCGCTGAGGGCCAGGATCGCCAGGCGCTTGGGGTTGTCACGCAGTTCACGGAACCAGCCGGGGTGTTTCCACACCATCAGCAACAAACCGCCGAACAGCGCGGACCACAACACACGGTGCACGATGATTTCGGCGGCCGGGACGCTGGCGATGGCTTTGAAGTAGAGCGGGAACAGACCCCAGATGACATAGGCGCTCAGGCCCAGGATGTAACCCTTGCGGGGGTTGGCGGCGTGCATTGCAGAATCCTTGCTTAGGCAGCTATCAAAGCGCGATTGTAAGGATATTTGTCAGGTAAGGGGTGGTGCTTTTCTGTGGGAGCTGGCTTGCCTGCGATAGCGGTCGTTCAGACACATTCATGCTGAATGTGCCGCCGTCATCGCAGGCAAGCCAGCTCCCACAGGGGAGAGGGTGGGTCAGAAGAGTTTCAGCGGTTCTTCGTTGAGGGCTGACAGCTGCTCACGCAACGCCAGCACCTGGTCGCCCCAGTACCGCTCACTGCCAAACCACGGGAAGCTATGGGGGAACGCCGGGTCGTCCCAACGCCGCGCCAGCCAGGCGCTGTAGTGCATCAGGCGCAAGGCGCGCAGGGGTTCGATCAGGGCCAATTCACGCGGGTCGAAGTCGTGGAACTCCTGGTAGCCGTCCATCAATTCCGACAATTGCCCCAGGCATTCCTGACGGTCACCGGCGAGCATCATCCACAGGTCCTGCACCGCCGGGCCCATGCGGCAGTCATCCAGGTCGACGATGTGGAACATCTCGTCGCGGCACATCATGTTGCCGGGGTGGCAATCGCCGTGCATGCGGATGTTCTTGTGGGGCGTGGCCTTGTACACCTCTTCCACGCGCTTGAGCAGGTCGCGGGCCACGGACTCGTAGGCCGGCAGCAGGCTCTTGGGGATAAAGTTGCCTTCGAGCAGGGTGTTGAGGGAATCGTGACCGAAGTTCTTCACCCCCAGCGCTTCACGGTGTTCGAACGGGCGGGTGGAACCCACCGCATGCAAACGGCCCAGCAGTTGCCCGAGGCGATAGAGCTGGTCGAGATTGCCCGGCTCTGGCGCGCGGCCGCCACGGCGGGGGAACAGGGCGAAACGGAAACCCGCGTGTTCGAACAGGCTTTCGCCGTTGTGGATCAGCGGCGCGACCACCGGCACTTCGCATTCCGCCAGCTCAAAGGTGAAACGGTGTTCTTCGAGGATCGCTTCGTTGGTCCAGCGCTGCGGGCGATAGAACTTGGCGATCAGCGGTTCGGCTTCGTCGATGCCCACCTGATAGACGCGGTTTTCGTAGCTATTGAGCGCCAGGACGCGCGCATCGCTGAGGAAACCGATGCTTTCGACGGCGTCGAGGACCAGGTCGGGGGTGAGTGTTTCAAACGGGTGGGCCATGCGAACTCCTGCGCGCAGCAGGGCGCCGCGTCCGGCCGGGTATGGTAACAGCATAGATAGGCGGTGGCTGTGCGGACGCCTTCGCGGGCAAGCCCGCTCCCACAGTTGACCGAGTTCCAGCATAGGAATGCGGTCAACTGTGGGAGCTGGCGTGCCTGCGATGAGGCCCTATCAGGCGCCGACTATCCCACCATCATCCCGCCGAATCGCCATCACCGACGAGCGCGGCTTGCCATTCGGCAAATGCTCCGGCCACGTCGAGCCGCCGGTTTCCCCTGGATGCTGGATCCCTACAAACAGTGTCTTCTGATCCGGCGAGAAGCTGATGCCTGTCACCTCACACGCCACCGGTCCGACCATGAAGCGGCGGATTTCCCCAGTGGCCGGATCGGCACACAGCATCTGGTTATTGCCCATGCCGGCGAAATCGCCTGCGTTGCTGTAGTCGCCGTCTGTAAGAATCCACAAGCGCCCGGCCTTGTCGAAACCCAGGCCATCAGGGCTGTTGAACATGTTCTGCGGGTTGATATTTGACGAGCCACCTTTCGGCGTACCGGCATGCACGCCGGGGTTGCCGGCCACGACAAACAGGTCCCAGGTGAACGTGTGGGCGCCGTGGTTATCGGCGTCGGCCTTCCAGCGCAGGATCTGGCCGTAGACGTTTTTCTCCCGTGGGTTGGGCCCGCCCACCGGCTGGCCGTCTTCGCCGCGCTTGGCGTTGTTGGTCAGGGTGCAATAGACCTGGCCGTCGTTGGGGCTGACCACGATCCATTCCGGGCGGTCCATGCGCGTGGCTTTCACCACGCTGGCGGCGAGGCGCGCGTGGATCAGCACCTCGGCCTGGCTGGCGAAACCGCTGCTGGCGTCGATGCCGTTCTTGCCATGGGTCAGCTCGACCCATTGGCCGGTGCCCTTGGGGTGGTCGACGTTGCCGTCGCCGGCGTCGAAGATCGCCACATACAAGGTGCCGTGGTCCAGCAGGTCTTTGTTGGCCTTGGGGTTTTTGTGGTTGATCTTGTCGCGGCTGACGAACTTGTAGATGAACTCACCGCGTTCGTCGTCGCCCATGTACACCACGGCGCGGCCGTCGGGGGTTTCGGCCAGCGCCGCGTTTTCGTGCTTGAAGCGGCCGAGGGCGGTGCGCTTGACCGGGGTGGACTTTGGATCGAACGGATCGATTTCCACTACCCAGCCGTGGCGATTGAGTTCGTTGGGATTCTTGGCGATGTCGAAGCGCGAGTCGTGTTGATGCCAGTTGATCTCTTTGCTGGCGGCCACCGCGCCGTAGCGCTTTTGCCCGGCGTCGAAGGTTTGTTGTGGGTTGCTGCTGCCGAAGCAGTCGGTGAAGTTCTCTTCACAGGTCAGATAAGTGCCCCATGGCGTCTTGCCGTTGGCGCAGTTCTGGAAGGTGCCGAGGGCTTTGGTGCCGGTTTTGTCGGCGGCTGTTTTCAGCCAGGCGTGGCCAGCCGCGGGGCCGCCCAGGCGGATCGGCGAGTTGCCGTGGATGCGCCGGTTGTAGCGCGAGTCCTGGACGAACTGCCAGGTGTCGCCCTTGCGCCGCACTTCAATCACCGACACCCCTTCGCTGGCCAGGGCCTTGCGCACTTCTTCGGCCGATTGCGGCGCGCCGCCGTGGGGGAAGAGGTAGCGGTAGTTGGTGTATTCGTTGTTGATCGCCATGAGCGCGCGGTTATCGTCGCCGGGGAAGGCGAACAGGCTCATGCCGTCGTTGTGGTCACCGAATTGCTGTTCCTGGGCCGCGGCCGTGCCGTTGCCGGACGGGTCGAAGGCCGGCGCGTTCTTGCTCAACGGTTGGCCCCAGCTGATCAGCACCGAAGCGCTGTAGCCGGGCGGCAAGGTAATGGCGTCGCTGGTGGCGGCGGCGATGCTGGTGAAACCCAGCAACGGGCTGGCGGAGGCGGCGTTGACCGCCAGCGCACTGCGGCTCAGCAGGTTGCCGCCGAGGAACATCGCCGCGCCGCACAGGGCGCCGGCGCCGATAAAACGGCGGCGGGTGAGGCCGACCATCTGTTCAAGGTCGGTGGCTTGGTTTTCTTCTAATAGGCTCATCTCAGGCTCCCTGCGGTTTTTGCAGACACCTTAAGGAGCGCGCGTGACGAAATTGTTGCAGTTTGACGGCGAGCGTTGCCTACACCGGGGTGCCGAGCAGCACATTGCTTGGGGCGAATTGCACCTGGATCGCCTTGCCCTCGGCGGCGCCCAGGGCCTTGAGTGCGTTGGGCTGGGCCAAGGCGCATAAAACCTGGCCATTGGGCAGGGCGATGCGTACTTCGCTGGGGCCGTCGTCGGCGGCGAGAATCGCGTCGAGGGTGCCATCCAGGCAATTGTGTCCAGGTGTTTCAGTAGCGCCTGGGGCCAGCAATTCCAACCAGCCGGCTTTGATCAGCGCGACCACTTCCACACCGATCTCCAGCTCCAGGCGCTGGGTGCTGTCGTGGGTGATCTGCGCTTGCAATGTCAGGCCACCGGCCAGTTGCAGGCGGATCAGGTCGTTGCGGCCATGGCGTTCAATCGCCACGACTTGGCCGTGCAACTGGTTGCGCGCGCTGGTGCGCAGCATCAGGCGGCCGAGCAGATTGAAGTCGCTGGCGGCCTCATCCGAACCCAGCAGTTCGGCTTGCAACACTTGCAGGCGCTGGTAGAGACGCAACACCCGCTCACCTTCGGCCGTCAACTTGGCGCCGCCGCCGCCCTTGCCGCCGACGCTGCGCTCCACCAGGGGCTTTTGTGCGAGGTTGTTGAGTTCGTCGATGGCGTCCCAGGCGGCCTTGTAGCTCAAGCCGGCGCTTTTTGCCGCGCGGGTGATCGAGCCCTGTTCGGCGATATGCCCCAGCAAGGCAATGCGCTGGGGGCGACGGATGATGTGTTGGCTGAGGGAGGCTGGCAGAGACATGGCGACACGCTTGGATGAGATAAACCGAACGTTGCGGGCAAGGCGCGGCGGCGTCAAGTCAGGTGCCCGGTTTGGGCGTGCGGGCCAGGCAATACACATCGACGCGGCGTGCGCCGGCGTGGATCAACAGGCGGGCGAGGCTGTGGGCGGTGGCACCGGTGGTGAGTACATCGTCCACCAGGGCGAAGTGGCGGCCCGCCACGTCGGCGTTGGCGGCCAGGGCGAAGGCCGTTAGCAGGTTGCGCTGGCGGCTTTTGGCGTCGAGGGCCTGCTGGGCGACGGTGTCTTGTGGACGTAACAGCAGGTGTTCATCAACGGCGATGTCGAGGTCTTGGCTGAGCCATCGCGCCAGCATTTGCGCCTGGTTGAAGCCGCGTTCACGCAGGCGCTTGCGCGCCATGGGCACGGGCAGCAGGCAGTCGGGGCGGGGCAGTTCGGTGTTGTCCAAGCGGTGTTGCAGGTGCTGGCCCAACAGCCGCGCGAGCATTTGCCCGAAGGGCCAGCGGGACTGGTGCTTGAAGCGGCTAATCAGGCTGTCGATGGGGAAGCTGTAGGTCCAGGGGGCAATCACCTGTTTAAAGGCGGGCGGTTTTTTCAGGCATTGGCCGCATATCAGACCGTCCATCGGCAAGGGCAGGGCGCAGATTTCGCACGGCGTCATCAGCCAGGGCAGCTCGGTTTCGCAGACGTTGCACACACAATGGCTGGATTGTGTCGCTTCATCGCAGATTAAACAGGTGTGTTCGTTTTTTAACCAGATGTAAACCTGGTGTTTGTGGTCAGGTTGACAGTGCATGAATCTTCCTTAAATATGCCGAGCATCCGTGTCGTGTCTGTGGGTATTGCCCTTCCCGCAGCGCTTGCCAAAGCATAATCAAGGAATCGCCCATGAGCGCCAGCACCACCGCCACCTTGCGTCACGATTGGTCCCTCGCCGAAGTCAAAGCGCTGTTTGTGCAGCCGTTCAATGACCTGCTGTTCCAGGCGCAGACCGTGCACCGCGCGCATTTCGACGCGAACCGTGTGCAGGTGTCGACCCTGCTGTCGATCAAGACGGGCGCCTGCCCGGAAGATTGCAAATATTGTCCGCAGTCGGGCCACTACAACACTGGCCTGGAAAAAGAAAAGCTGATGGAAGTGCAGAAGGTCCTCGAAGAGGCCGCCCGCGCCAAGGCCATCGGTTCGACGCGTTTCTGCATGGGCGCCGCGTGGAAGCACCCGTCGGCCAAGGACATGCCCTACGTGTTGCAGATGGTCCAAGGCGTCAAGGCTATGGGCCTGGAAACCTGCATGACCCTCGGTCGTCTCGACCAGGACCAGACCGAAGCCCTGGCCCAGGCCGGTCTGGACTACTACAACCACAACCTCGATACGTCGCCGGAGTTCTACGGCAGCATCATCACCACCCGCACCTACAGCGAGCGCCTGCAAACCCTGGCGTATGTGCGTGATTCGGGGATGAAGATCTGCTCCGGCGGCATCCTCGGCATGGGCGAGTCCCTCGACGACCGCGCCAACCTGCTGATCCAGCTGGCCAACCTGCCGGAACACCCGGAGTCGGTGCCGATCAACATGCTGGTGAAGGTGGCCGGTACGCCGCTGGAGAACGCCGAGGACATCGACCCGTTCGACTTTATCCGCATGCTCGCCGTGGCGCGCATCCTCATGCCGCAGTCCCATGTGCGCCTGTCGGCGGGTCGTGAGGCGATGAACGAGCAGATGCAGGCCCTGGCGTTTTTTGCCGGTGCCAACTCGATCTTCTACGGCGACAAGTTGCTGACCACTGCGAATCCCCAGGCGGACAAGGACATGCAGTTGTTCTCGCGTTTGGGGATCTTGCCGGAGGCGCGTGAAGAGCACGCTGATGAGGTGCATCAGGCGGCGATTGAGCAGGCGTTGGTGGAGCAGAAGAGTAGCGAGCAGTTCTACAACGCGGTGGTTTGACGCCCATCTCTCTATTGATTGGAATGCAATCCAATGTGGGAGCTGGCTTGCCTGCGATAGCGGTCTTTCAGACACATTGATGCTGAATGTGCCGCCGTCATCGCAGGCAAGCCAGCTCCCACATTGAGACTGTGTTCATCCAGATCTATCCGAGGCCAGCATGTCTTTCGATCTCTCCGCGCGCCTCGCTGCCCGCCGTGCCGAACACCTTTATCGCCAACGCCCGCTGCTGCAAAGCCCCCAAGGTCCGGAAGTGGTGGTGGACGGCCAGCCGTTGCTGGCGTTCTGCAACAACGATTACCTGGGCCTGGCCAATCACCCGCAAGTGATCGAAGCCTGGCGCGCCGGTGCGTCCCGCTGGGGCGTGGGCGGTGGCGCTTCGCACTTGGTGGTGGGGCATGCGACGCCACACCATGAACTGGAAGAAGCTCTGGCCGACCTCACCGGTCGCCCACGCGCGTTGCTGTTCACCACCGGCTACATGGCCAACCTCGGCGCAGTCACGGCGCTGGTGGGACAGGGCGATACGGTGCTGGAAGACCGGCTTAACCATGCGTCGTTGCTGGATGCGGGCTTGCTCTCCGGCGCGCGTTTCAATCGCTATTTGCACAACGACGCCGGCAGCCTGGCCAAGCGCCTGGAAAAGGCCACCGGCAACACCTTGGTGGTCACCGACGGCGTGTTCAGCATGGACGGCGATCTGGCCGACCTGCCTGCATTGGCCCGTGAAACGCGCGCAAAAGGCGCGTGGCTGATGGTGGACGACGCCCACGGGTTTGGTCCGCTGGGCGCCACCGGCGGCGGGATCGTCGAGCACTTCGGCTTGAGCCAGGAGGACGTGCCGGTGTTGGTCGGCACCCTCGGCAAGGCCTTTGGCACGGCAGGCGCATTTGTGGCCGGCAGTGAAGAGCTGATCGAAAGCCTGATCCAGTTCGCCCGGCCGTATATCTACACCACCAGCCAACCGCCGGCGCTGGCCTGCGCCACGTTAAAGAGCCTGGAGTTGCTGCGCACCGAGCATTGGCGGCGCGAACATCTCAACGGCCTGATCCGCCAGTTCCGCCAGGGCGCCGAGCAGCTTGGCCTGGATTTGATGGCAAGCTTTACGCCGATCCAGCCGATCCTGATCGGCGACAGCGCCAAGGCCGTGCGTCTGTCGCAGATGCTGCGCGAGCGTGGCCTGATGGTCACGGCGATCCGCCCACCCACTGTGCCGGCCGGCAGCGCGCGTTTGCGCGTGACCTTGACGGCGGCCCACACCGAGGCGCAGGTGCAGCTATTGTTAAACGCATTGGAAGAGTGTTTCCGCTTGTTAGGCGCCACGGAGCCCGACCATGCGTGATCGACTGATCTTGTTGCCCGGCTGGGGCCTCGGCGTATCGCCGCTGGAACCCTTGGCCGCCGCCTTGCAGGGCCTCGACGAACACCTGCGGGTGCAGATCGAACCGTTGCCGGCCCTGGATTCCAGCGACCTCGACGAATGGCTGGATGAACTCGACGCCACATTGCCGGACAACGCCTGGCTGGGCGGCTGGTCCCTCGGCGGCATGCTCGCCACGGCACTGGCGGCGCGGCGCGGTGAACGCTGTTGCGGCCTGCTGACCCTGGCGAGTAACCCGTGTTTCGTCGCCCATGACGGTTGGCCGAGTGCGATGCCCGCCGAAACCTTCGACGCCTTCCTCGCCGGTTGCCATGCGGATTCCCAAGTCACCCTCAAACGCTTCGGCCTGCTGTGCGCCAAGGGCGCCGCCGACCCACGTGGGCTGGCGCGTTTGCTGGTCAGCGGGGCGCCGAATATGCCGTCCCGCGTGTTGATGACCGGTCTTGAACTGCTCGCCCAACTCGACACCCGCGAAGCCTTGCTGGCGTTTCGCGGCCCGCAGATGCACCTGTTCGCCGGGCTGGATGAACTGGTGCCCGCCGAGGCGGCAAGCGCCCTGTTGCACTTGCTGCCGGATGTTGAAATCGGTTTGATTGAACAGGCCGGTCACGCTTTTCTTCTGGAAGACCCCCACGGTGTTGCGGGGGCCATCCAGGCTTTTTTGCATGAGTGCGTTGATGACTGATTTATCCCACCCCCAACTGCCGGGCGCCTTGCCGGACAAGCGCCAGGTAGCGGCGTCGTTCTCCCGTGCTGCGGCCAGCTATGACAGCGTGGCCGAGTTGCAACGCGCGGTAGGCAGTGAATTGCTCACCCGTCTGCCGGAGGCCCTCGCGCCGCAACGCTGGCTGGATATGGGCTGTGGCACCGGGTATTTCAGCCGTGTGCTGGGTGAGCGTTTGCCGGCCAGCCAAGGTGTGGCGCTGGATATTGCCGAGGGCATGCTCAACCACGCCCGGCCATTGGGCGGCGCTCACCACTTCATCGCAGGCGACGCCGAACGCTTGCCGCTTAAAGCTGACAGCTTGGGGCTGCTCTTCTCCTCTCTCGCGGTGCAATGGTGTGCGAATTTCGAGGCGGTGCTCAGCGAGGCCTATCGTGTGCTGCAACCCGGTGGCGTGCTGGCGTTCGCCAGCCTGTGTGTCGGCACGCTGGATGAGCTGCGTGAAAGCTGGCGCGCGGCGGACGGCCTGGTGCACGTCAACCGCTTCCGCACGTTCGAGGCGTACCAGCAGTTGTGCGCGGCCAGCGGTTTGCGTGTGGTCAGCCTGGAGCGCCAGCCCCATGTGCTGCATTACCCGGATGTGCGCAGCCTGACCCATGAATTGAAGGCGCTGGGCGCGCATAACCTCAACCCGGGCCGGCCCGGAGGGTTGACGGGGCGCGCGCGGATTGTTGCACTGGTGGACGCTTACGAGCAGTTCCGTCAGGCCCAGGGCCTGCCTGCGACTTACCAGGTGGTGTACGCAGTACTGGAGAAACCGTTATGAGCGTCGCTTATTTCATTACGGGCACCGACACCGATGTCGGCAAGACCACCGTCGCGGCCGGGCTGCTGCATGCCGCGCGACAGGCCGGAAAAAGTACCGCCGCAGGTAAGCCGGTGGCCTCCGGTTGCCAGGTCACGCCCAAGGGCCTGCGCAATGCCGATGCACTGGCGTTGTTGGCCGAGTGTTCATTGCCGCTGAGTTACGCCGAGGTCAACCCGGTGGCGTTCGAGCCGGCCATCGCGCCCCATCTGGCGGCACGGGAAGCCGGTGTTGCGCTCACGGTGCAGTCGTTGCTCAAGCCCATGCAGCAGGTGTTGGCACGGGACGCGGATTTCACCTTGATCGAAGGCGCGGGCGGCTGGCGCGTGCCCTTGGCCGATCAGGCGAATCTGTCGGACCTGGCCATCGCGCTGAAGCTGCCGGTGATCCTGGTGGTGGGCGTGCGCCTGGGGTGCATCAGCCATGCGTTGCTCACGGCCGAAGCCATTGCGCGGGACGGTTTGCCACTGGCGGGTTGGGTGGCGAATATCATCGACCCCAAGACCTCCCGTCTGGAAGAAAACCTCGCCACCCTGGCCGAACGCCTGCCTGCGCCATGCCTGGGCCGCGTGCCGAAACTCAAGCACGCCGGGGCCGAAGCCGTTGCGGAGTACTTGCAGCTGGACCTGCTTGACTGATTTTGGCTATCACTAAGGCATTGTGCCATTAGTGTTTTTGACGGGTGTTTTGCCGGTTTCTCTGCTTCAATCAGTGTTCACGATTCTCTAAAGGCAGGCTTACGCCATGGACATCTCTGGAAGCAGCGCGTTTTATTCGGGCCTGAGCACCATTCAGACCGGGCAGAACCGTGTCGACCAGGCCGCCGGTAAAATCGCCAGCGCTGCGACGACCCAGCCCTCGGATGCACAACTGGATCGTCTGCGCGCCAATGACCGGGCCCAGCCTTCCAACTCGGCGAGCAATATGGTCGAAATGGCGCAGGGCAAGTTTCAAGTGGAGCTGGGCGCCAAGGTTGCCAAGGCTTCGGATGAAATGCTTGGGACCTTGATCGACACCTACGCGTAACCCCCCTCTCTCCAGGCTTGCTGGCTCTTCTGTGGGAGCTGGCTTGCCTGCGATGGCCTCTACTCGATTCTTCTGATACACAGCGGCGCCCGCATCGCAGGCAAGCCAGCTCCCACACAAGCCAGCTCCCACATTTGACCTCGGTCGTCCTTCTGAACTCCTACACTTCCTTTGCTGTGGCAACCCGCCACAAGCATCGCCGTGCGCGTCATTGATTCGCGTCATGACAAACGGCGTCTTGACATCCCCAGGTCGTAAACGTATGTTTCAAACACCTGTTTGACCGCTACAACAAATCCACGCGGTTGTTCATTCCAGATACATCAGCAGAGGTTTATCGCTATGCCTGACTACAAGGCCCCCTTGCGTGATATTCGCTTCGTTCGTGACGAACTGCTTGGCTATGAAGCGCACTATCAAAGCCTGCCGGCTTGCCAGGACGCTACCCCGGACATGGTTGACGCCATTCTCGAAGAAGGCGCCAAGTTCTGTGAGCAAGTACTGGCACCGTTGAACCGCGTGGGCGACATCGAAGGGTGTACCTGGAGTGAGTCAGGCGTTAAAACCCCTACGGGTTTCAAAGAAGCCTACAAACAATTCGTCGAAGGCGGCTGGCCAAGCCTGGCCCACGACGTGGAGCACGGCGGCCAAGGCCTGCCGGAATCCCTGGGCCTGGCAGTCAGCGAAATGGTTGGCGCCGCCAACTGGTCGTGGGGCATGTACCCGGGCCTGTCCCACGGTGCGATGAACACCATTTCCGAGCACGGCACCCCTGAGCAGCAAGACGCTTACCTGACCAAGCTGGTGTCGGGCGAATGGACCGGCACCATGTGCCTGACCGAGCCACACTGCGGCACCGACCTGGGCATGCTGCGCACCAAGGCCGAGCCTCAGGCCGACGGTTCCTACAAAGTCTCCGGCACCAAGATCTTCATCTCGGCCGGTGAACACGACATGGCCGACAACATCGTCCACATCGTGCTGGCGCGCCTGCCGGATGCACCGGCTGGCACCAAAGGCATCTCGCTGTTTATCGTGCCGAAGTTCCTGCCGAATGCAGACGGTTCGATTGGCGCGCGCAACGCCGTGACCTGTGGCTCCCTGGAACACAAGATGGGCATCCACGGCAACGCCACCTGCGTGATGAACTTCGACGCGGCCACCGGTTTCCTGATCGGCCCGGCGAACAAAGGCCTGAACTGCATGTTCACCTTTATGAACACCGCGCGCCTGGGCACTGCGCTGCAAGGCCTGTCCCACGCCGAGATCGGTTTCCAGGGCGGCCTGAAATACGCTCGTGACCGCCTGCAAATGCGCTCCCTGACTGGCCCGAAAGCGCCGGATAAGGCCGCTGACCCAATCATCGTGCACCCCGACGTGCGCCGCATGCTGTTGACCATGAAAGCCTTCGCCGAAGGCAACCGTGCGATGGTGTACTTCACCGCCAAGCAAGTGGATATCGTCAAGTACGGCACCGACGACGAAGCCAAGAAGCAAGCCGACGGCCTGCTGGCGTTCATGACCCCGATCGCCAAGGCGTTCATGACCGAAGTCGGTTTTGAATCCGCCAACCACGGCGTGCAGATCTACGGCGGCCACGGTTTCATCGCCGAGTGGGGCATGGAGCAGAACGTGCGCGACAGCCGCATTTCGATGCTGTACGAAGGCACCACCGGCATCCAGGCCCTCGACCTGCTGGGCCGCAAAGTGCTGATGACCCAAGGCGAAGCGCTCAAGGGCTTCACCAAGATCGTGCACAAGTTCTGCCAGGCCAACGAAGGCAACGAAGCCGTCAAGGAATTCGTTGCACCGCTGGTGGCACTGAACAAAGAGTGGGGCGAGTTGACCATGAAGGTCGGCATGGCCGCGATGAAAGACCGTGAAGAAGTCGGTGCCGCCTCGGTGGATTACCTGATGTACTCCGGTTACGCCTGCCTGGCTTACTTCTGGGCCGACATGGCGCGCCTGGCAGCCGAAAAACTGGCCGCCGGCACCACCGAAGAGGCGTTCTACACCGCCAAGCTGCAGACCGCGCGCTTCTACTTCCAGCGCATCCTGCCGCGTACCCTGGCCCATAAAGCCACCATGCTGTCGGGTGCCAACAACCTGATGGACATGAAAGAAGAAGACTTCGGCCTGGCTTACTAAGCCTTACCGGGTTCACTTCCAGAGCCGCCGCTCCTTCACGGGAGTGGCGGCTTTTTTGTGGGCAATAAAAAACCCCAGTACAGCGCTCAGGGATTACCGTCGGCTGCCGTTACAGTGATGGCAATGTGATACATGCGTGCCAGGTTGTGCTTAACTGTCGGCATGCAGGCATAGTGCTATCATTCATTTGCGGGTCGGAGTTTTACCCTTGTCACGCGTGTCCGCTGTACGGTTCAGTCATTTCCTCCCTTCGTTGCTGCTGTTGCTGGCCGGGCTTTCGGCTGCGTACGTCAAGGACCTCAACGTCTTCTTCACCTCGCTGTTCAACGTGCTGCCGACCCTGGTGCTGTTGCTCGGCGGTTCGTATTGCGCGGTGTACCGTCGACAGCGCGAGCTGTTTTTGATGATCACGGTGTACGTCGCGTATTTCCTGCTGGATACCCAGACCGATTACTACCGCGACAATGGTCGCGTGCGCGAAGACGCCGCCGTGGTGTTCCACCTGTGTTGCCTGTTGTTGCCGCTGTTGTTCAGCATCTACGCGCTGTGGCAGGAAAAGACCCACCTGTTCCGTGACTTCGTCGCACGCTGTGCGGTGCTGTTTGCCGTCGGCAGTGTTGCCTTGGCGCTGGAGCAAAGTTATCCCCAGGTGCTGCTGAACTGGCTGGCCGAGATTCGCTGGCCGGCGCTGCATGGCAACTGGATGAGCCTGATCCAATTGTCGTACCCGATGTTCCTGATCGGCTTCCTGACCCTGGCGGCGCAGTATTGGTACCAGCCACGCCCGCTGCACGCGGCGCAGCTTGTGGGGTTTGTCGGGTTGTTCTGGATGTTGCCGCAAACCTTCATCCTGCCGTTCACCCTCAACATCATGTGCAGCCAAGTGATGCTGATGATCGCTGCCGGCGTGGCCCACGAGGCGTATCAAATGGCCTTCCGCGACGAGCTGACCGGCTTGCCGGGGCGCCGTGCGCTGAACGAGCGCATGCAGCGCCTGGGTCGCAACTATGTACTGGCGATGACCGACGTCGATCACTTCAAGCGCTTCAACGACACCCATGGCCACGACGTCGGGGACCAGGTGCTGCGCCTGGTGGCGAGCAAGTTGGCCAAGGTCAACGGTGGTGGGCGCGCCTATCGGTATGGCGGCGAAGAGTTTGCCGTAGTGTTCGCCGGCAAGACTTTGGACGAATGCATGCCGCACCTGGAAGAGATCCGCGAGATCATCGCCAACTACGACATCAAGCTGCGCAACCCGGACCGTCCCCAGGACGATCAGCAAGGTCGCCAGCGGCGCGTGGGCAGCGGTGCAACCAGTGTGTCGGTGACTGTGAGTATCGGTGTGGCCGAGCGCCAGGCCGAGCAGCGCACCAGCGAAGAAGTGCTCAAGTCCGCCGACCAGGCGCTGTACGCCGCCAAGGGCGCGGGGCGCAATTGCGTGATCGCGGCCGGGCAAACCCGGCGTGGCGCGGTGCGCATGGAAAGCGCTGCCGGTTGAGTAATGGCGCTGTATTCAGCAGCGCTACAGTGATTGTCCAGGCGGGTTGCCGGCAGTAGGTTGAAGCCATCTGCTGCCGGAGACATTGCCATGCCTGACTACAAAGCTCCCCTGCGCGACATGCGCTTTCTGATCGACAACGTGTTTGATTTCCACGGCCACTACGCGGCGCTGGGGGCGACAGACGCCAGCCCGGACATGGTCAGCGCGATCCTCGAAGAAGGCGCGAAATTCTGCGAAAACGTGCTCGCACCCCTGAACCGCAGTGGCGATGAAGAAGGCTGCCATTTCGACAACGGCGTGGTCACCACGCCCAAGGGCTTCAAGGAAGCCTTCGCCCAATACGTCGAGGGCGGCTGGCACGGCGTGGCGGCAGATCCTGCCTACGGCGGCCAGGGCTTGCCGCAGTCCCTGGGCCTGGTGCTCAGCGAGATGATCGGCTCCAGCAATACCTCCTGGGGCATGTACCCGGGGCTGACCCATGGCGCGATGTCGGCGATCCACGCCCACGGCAGCGCCGAGCAGAAAGACACCTTCTTGAGCAAACTCACCGCCGGCGAGTGGACCGGCACCATGTGCCTCACCGAAGCCCACTGCGGCACCGACCTGGGCCTGATCAAGACCCGCGCCGTGCCCCAGGCGGACGGCAGTTATGCGGTGACCGGCAGCAAAATCTTCATCTCGGCCGGCGAGCACGACATGAGCGCGAACATCATCCACCTGGTGCTGGCCAAGCTGCCGGATGCGCCGGCGGGCACCAAGGGCATCTCGTTGTTTATCGTGCCCAAGTTCCATGCGGATTCGGGCGAGCGCAACGCGGTGCACTGCGGCTCCATCGAACACAAGATGGGCATCAAGGCGTCGGCCACCTGCGTGCTGAACTTCGACGGGGCCAAGGGCTTTTTGATCGGCGAGGCGAACAAAGGCCTCAACTGCATGTTCACCATGATGAACCACGCGCGCCTGGGCACCGGCATGCAGGGCTTGTGCAATGGCGAGGCGAGTTTCCAGGGCGCGATCAAATACGCCAACGACCGCCTGCAAATGCGTGCGCTGACCGGCGCCAAGGCCCCGGACAAAGCCGCCGATCCGATCATCGTGCACCCCGACGTGCGGCGCATGTTGCTGACCATGAAAGCCTTCAACGAAGGTAACCGCGCCCTGACTTACTTCACCGCGCAGTTGCTCGACACTGCGCACTTAAGCAGCGACGCGGCCCAGCGCCAGGAGGCCGAAGACCTGTTGGCGTTCCTCACCCCGATCTGCAAGGCCTTTATGACCGACACCGGCCTGGAGGTGACCAACCACGGCATGCAGATTTTCGGCGGCCATGGCTACATCCGCGAATGGGGCATGGAACAACTGGCGCGGGATGCGCGGATCGCGCCGATCTATGAGGGCACCAATGGCATCCAGGCCCTCGATTTGCTCGGGCGCAAGGTGCTCGGCAGCCAGGGCAAGCTGTTGCGTGGGTTTACCAGGATTGTGCATAAGTTCTGCGGAGCAAACGCCGAGCATCCTCAGCTCAAGGCTTATGTGGCGCAACTCAATCAACTCAATGGGGAATGGGGCGAGCTGACCACCAAGGTCGGTATGGCCGCCATGAAGAATCCCGATGAGGTCGGCGCGGCGGCTGTGGATTACTTGATGTACAGCGGCTACGTGGTACTCGCCTACCTATGGTTGCGCATGGCGATCGCTGCGCTTGAGCAGGATGATGCCGACTTCGCCAAGGCCAAGCTGGCCACTTGCGAGTTCTACTTCAAACGCTTGTTGCCACGTACCGCTACGCACCGCGCCGCGGTAGAAGCGGGCAGCGAATGCCTGATGAGTCTGCCGGCGGAGGCATTTGCGCTGTGATGACTTAAAAATACCAATCAGTCACAAGTGGACCCTATGTGTCTGAAAAGTTGTTCGGGTACACTCGGAGCCTGTAAAACCGACACTTACCGAATTACTTTTCACGTTCTCACGAGGTTTGCCATGGCTGATTACAAAGCGCCGCTGCGTGATATGCGCTTCGTCCTCAACGAAGTCTTTGAGGTTGCCAACACTTGGGCTCAATTGCCGGCATTGGCAGACACCGTTGACGCCGAAACCGTAGAGGCCATCCTCGAAGAAGCCGGCAAGGTCACCGCCAAATCCATCGCCCCCCTCAGCCGTGGCGGCGATGAGCAGGGTTGCCGTTGGGAAGACACCGCGGTGTTTACCCCGGATGGTTATCCACAGGCCTACAAAACCTACGCAGAAGGCGGTTGGGTTGGCGTAGGCGGAGACCCGGTGTTCGGCGGCATGGGCATGCCCAAGGCGGTCTCGGCCCAGGTCGAGGAGATGATCAACTCGTCGAGCCTGGCATTTGGCCTGTACCCGATGCTGACCTCCGGCGCCTGCGTGTCGATCAACACCCACGCCAGTGAAGAACTCAAGGCCATCTACCTGCCGAAGATGTACTCCGGTGAGTGGGCCGGCTCTATGTGCCTGACCGAAGCCCATGCCGGTACTGACCTGGGGATTATTCGCACCAAGGCAGAGCCGCAGGCGGACGGTTCCTACACCATCAGCGGCACCAAGATCTTTATCACCGGTGGCGAGCACGACCTGACCGACAACATCATCCACCTGGTGCTGGCCAAGCTGCCGGATGCCCCGGCCGGTCCCAAGGGCATTTCGTTGTTCCTCGTGCCCAAGTTCATGGTCAATGCCGACGCCAGCCTGGGCGCGCGTAACCTGGTGAGCTGTGGCTCGATCGAACACAAGATGGGCATCCAGGCGTCCGCGACCTGTGTGATGAACTTCGATGGCGCCGTGGGTTACCTGGTGGGCGAGCCGAACCGAGGCCTGGCAGCGATGTTCACCATGATGAACTACGAGCGTCTGGGCGTTGGCATCCAGGGCCTGGCGTCGGGTGAGCGTTCGTATCAGAACGCGATTGAATACGCGCGTGACCGCCTGCAAAGCCGTGCGCCGACCGGTGCCCAGGCCAAGGACAAAGTCGCCGACCCGATCATCGTCCACCCGGACGTGCGTCGCATGCTGCTGACCATGAAGGCGGCGAACGAAGGCGGCCGTGCATTCTCCACTTACGTGGCGACGCAACTGGACATCGCCAAGTTCAGCGAAGACCTGGCGGCCCGCGAACGTGCGGATAACCTGGTGGCGCTGCTGACACCCGTCGCCAAGGCGTTCTTGAGCGACCTCGGCCTGGAAACCACCGTGCTCGGCCAGCAAGTGTTTGGCGGCCATGGCTACATTCGTGAATGGGGCCAGGAACAACTGGTGCGTGACGTGCGCATCACCCAGATCTACGAAGGCACCAACGGCATCCAGGCGCTGGACTTGATGGGCCGCAAGATCGTGGGCAGCGGTGGTGCGTTCTACACCTTGTTCGCTGATGAGATCCGCCAGTTCATCGCGTCGACAGGCGCCGAGTTGGCCGAATTCACCAAGCCGCTGAGCGCGGCGGTGGACAACCTCGACGAATTGACCGCCTGGGTGCTGGACCGCGCGAAGACCAACCCGAATGAAATCGGCGCGGCCTCCGTGGAGTATTTGCATGCATTTGGATACATGGCCTACGCCTACATGTGGGCACGCATGGCCAAGGCGGCGCTGGGCAAAGAGGCCGAGGAAGACTTCTACGCCAGCAAGCTGGGTACGGCGCGCTTCTATTTTGCGCGCCTGCTGCCGCGTATCCAGTCGCTGAGTGCGTCGGTAAAAGCTGGTAGCGAATCACTGTTTTTGCTGGATGAAGCACTGTTCTAAGGGCTTGGAGGGCGTGTAAGCATTCTCTTACATGACGTGCTGCTATTCGTCCTCTATCGCCAAATTGGATCCACAGATAATCTACTTCACATGGACGTCGCGCAGGAAGCGCAAAGCAACAACACGGACACGTAGGATTCTGCCAGGACGGCGGAGTGAAATGGATGTCAGGGAAACAGTCTGCAAAGCCCCGCTTCGGCGGGGTTTTCTTTTGCCCGCGAAAAAGTCAGGCGCCTGCCTGCGGGGCATTCATCACGTCTTCGAGCAAGGTACGCAACAGCGCTACCGTCGCCTGCTGGCGCTGCGCATCGCGGCACACCAAGCCCACTTTCAACGGCACCCTGGGTTCGCTCAAGGGTTTCCACAGCAGTGACTGGCTGTTGTGTTCGTCCTGGGAACGTCCTGGCAGCACCGTCGCCAGTTTGGTGTTGGGCAAACTGTCGAGAATCCCCACCATGGTGTTCAACTCGGCCTGCACCTGCGGGCGTCGCCCAAGGTTGGCCAACTGGCCCTGCCAGATCTGCCGCACCTGAAACTCTTCCCCTAGCAGCAGCATGGGCAACTCGGCCGCCTGTTTCAGCGAGACTTTCTTGAATTCGCGCAGCGGATGATCCTCGGGGATGACGACCTTCAACTCATCTTCGTACAGCAGCGCGCCGTGCAGTCCGGGCTGGCGTGGCGGCAGGTAGCTGATGCCGATGTCCAGCGAGCCGTTCAGCAGTCGCCGCTCAATCTCCAGCCCGGTCAATTCATAGATCTGCACCACCAGATGGGGCTGTGCCTTGCGCACACGTTCAAGCATTTGCGGCACCAGGCTGGTGTGCACGGTTTGCAGCACGCCGATGGCCAAGGTGCGCATGGCCTGGCCCTTGAAGTTGCGCAAGGCCTCGACAGCTTGTTGCATGCCATCGATCAGCGGCAACGCGTGGTTGTACAGCGTGTGGGCCGCCAGGGTCGGCAACAGGCGTTTGCTGCTGCGTTCGAACAGGCTCACATCGAGGTTCTGCTCCAGTTGGCGGATCTGTTGGGACAGCGCCGGTTGGGAGATCGACAGACGCTCGGCGGCACGGCCGACGTGGCCTTCCTCATACACCGCGACGAAATAACGCAGTTGCTTGAAATCCATAAGACTTACTTATCGAAAAAGCTGGAAAATCGAAATGGCCGTTGGCCCCCGAGGCGCCTAGTCTAGCGCCTATTCGTAGGGCTTACAGGGCCAGATCGGGCAATGAACAGCGTTTATTCAGACAGCGTTTACATAGGCAAGGCAAAAAACCTCATGGCCCTAGTCGCCGGGTGTACCGACCAAGGTCCGGTTGCTATCGGGGGCGAGCTGTGAACCTGTTCAATATGCGTCGACCTGCGCCGAGCCTGGATGACCTGATTCTGGATGAAGCGCCGTCGGGGGATTCCCTGATGCCCACCGTGGCACGGCCGCCGCAAGTTTTCGTACGCGGCCAGGGCTCCTGGCTGTGGGACAGTGAGGACCGTGCCTACCTGGATTTCAGCCAGGGCAACGCCGCCAACAGCTTAGGCCATAGCCCGCAAGTGTTGATCAAAGCCCTGGCAGACCAGAGCCAGGTGCTGATCAACCCTGGCCATGGTCTGTATAACCGCGCCCAACTCAATCTGGCCGAGCGCCTGTGCCACCGCACTGGCAGCGACCAGGCTTACCTGCTCAACAGCGGCGCGGAAGCCTGCGAAGCGGCGATCAAGTTGGCGCGCAAATGGGGCCAGCGGCATCGCGGCGGCGCCTATCGGATCATCAGCGCCAGCGCCGGTTGCCATGGGAGAAGCTTCGCCGCGATGGCCGCTTCGGCGGGCGCCGCTGGCAACCGCTTCGAACCGCAATTGCCGGGCTTCAGCTACGTGCCCTTCAACGATTTGCCAGCCCTGCACGCCGCTGTGGATGCGCAAACCGTCGCGATCATGCTCGAGCCGATTCAGGGCGAAGCGGGCGTGATTCCTGCGACTGAGCATTACCTTAAAGGTGTGGAGCGCCTGTGCCGCGAGCTGGGCATCCTGCTGATCCTCGACGAAGTGCAAACCGGCCTCGGTCGTTGCGGCACCTTGCTCGCCGAACAGCAATACGGCGTGCGCGCCGACATCATCACTCTCGGCAAAGGCCTGGGCGGCGGCGTGCCTCTGGCAGCGCTGCTGGCGCGGGGCAACGCCTGTTGCTTTGAAGTGGGCGAGTTGGAAGGCACCCATCACGGCAATGCGCTGATGGCGTCGGCCGGTGTGGCCGTACTCGATACTGTGTTGGAACACGGCTTTCTAGAGCATGTACGCGAAGCCGGCCTACATCTGGGTGAAGGCCTCGCCCGCCTGGCTTACCGCTACGACCACGGCCAACTGCGCGGCCACGGCCTGATGTGGGGCCTGACTTTGTCAGATGATTCCGCGGATGCAGTGGTAAAAGCGGCGCTGCACGAAGGCCTGATCCTCAACGCCCCGCAAGCCAACTGCCTGCGCTTTACCCCGGCGCTGACGGTGAGCAAAAGCAACATCGACGAAATGCTTCTGCGCCTGGCGCGCGCCTTCTCCCGCGTGCGCACCGCGCAACTGCAATGCCGCAAGGGCATCGCTGTTTAACCCTTATTTCCTGAACCGTCTCGCGGTATACGCGGCGCCTCCGGCCTGATTCTTTTGGCTGGGGGCGTTTTTTTGTCTGCGTCGTTAAAGGTGGCGCTATGCCAGATCCCACTGAACCCTCACGAACCCCCAAGGTCGATTAGCTACACGGCTCACACGAGCCGATTTTCTGGAGCTGAACCCATGGACATCATTCGTATCATCATCGCCATCCTGCTGCCGCCACTGGGTGTGTTCCTGCAAGTGGGTTTCGCCGGTGCGTTCTGGCTGAATATTCTGCTGACCCTGTGCGGTTATTTCCCGGGCATCATTCACGCGGTGTACATCATCGCCAAGCGCTGAGGCCGTCAGCCTTTGGCGATGAGCCGTGAATTACGCTCATTGCGAAAGGCCAGTTGCTCGATGGTCTGAGTGGCGTGTTCGGCTTCTTCCCGCGCCTTGAGGATGATGCCGTGCTGCTCGGACTTGCTGCACACCGGGTCGGCATTGCTCGCGTCCCCCGTGAGCATGAAGGCCTGGCAACGACAGCCGCCGAAGTCTTTTTCCTTTTCATCGCATGAACGGCACGGCTCGGGCATCCAGTCGTAGCCGCGAAAGCGGTTGAAACCGAACGAGTCGTACCAGATGTGCTGCATGCTGTGCTCGCGCACATTGGGAAATTGCACCGGCATCTGTCGGGCTCCGTGGCACGGCAGGGCGGTGCCGTCCGGCGTGACGGTCAGAAAGATACTACCCCAGCCATTCATGCAGGCTTTCGGGCGCTCTTCGTAGTAGTCCGGGGTCACGAAGATCAGCTTGCACGGGTGGCCTTCGGCTTCCAGTTTGGCGCGGTATTCGTTGGTGATGCGTTCGGCGCGCACCAGCTGTTCCTGGGTGGGCAGCAACCCGACGCGGTTGAGCTGCGCCCAGCCGTAGAACTGGCAGGTGGCGAGCTCGACAAAGTCCGCTTCCAGCGCGATGCACAGCTCGATGATGCGGTCGATCTTGTCGATATTGTGCCGATGGGTGACGAAGTTCAGCACCATCGGATAGCCGTGGGCCTTCACCGCGCGGGCCATTTCGAGTTTTTGCGCGAAGGCTTTTTTCGAGCCGGCCAGCAGGTTGTTCACTTGCTCGTCGCTGGCCTGGAAGCTGATCTGGATATGGTCCAGGCCGGCCTTCTTGAAGTCGCTGATCTTCTGCTCGGTGAGGCCGATGCCGGAGGTGATCAGGTTGGTATAGAACCCCAGTTTGCGCGCCTCGGCGATCAGTTCGGCGAGGTCCTGGCGCACCAGCGGTTCACCGCCGGAGAAGCCCAGCTGCGCGGCGCCCATTTCCCGCGCTTCGCGAAACACCTTGAACCACTGCTCGGTGCTCAGCTCCTTGCCCTGCTCGGCAAAATCCAGCGGGTTGGAGCAATACGGGCACTGCAACGGGCAGCGGTAGGTCAGCTCGGCGAGCAGCCACAACGGCAGGCCAATCGGCGGTTTTTCAGGCAAGGGTGATCCAGTGCTCAGCACGGGCGACCTCCATGAATTGCTCGATGTCGTCGCACAGCTCAGGCACGCCGGGAAACTGCTTATCCAGCTCGGCAATGATTGCCGCCACGTCGCGCTCGCCGTCGATCAAACCACCGATCAGCGCGGCGCTGTCGTTGAGCTTGATCATGCCCTCGGGGTAGAGCAGCACATGGCCCTTTTGCGCGGGTTCGTACTGGTAGCGATAGCCTTGGCGCCAGGTCGGTTTCTTGCTGCGGTCAAAGCTCATAGGGCGATCCCTTTATGCCACACCCGTTGGTCGGTCACGCTGTGATACGGCGGGCGTTTCAGTTCGTAGGCCATGCTCATGGCGTCCAGCATGCTCCACAAGATATCCAGTTTGAACTGGAGAATTTCCAGCATGCGTTCCTGGCCCTCACGGGTGGTGTAGTGCTGCAGGGTGATCGCCAAACCGTGTTCCACGTCGCGCCGGGCCTGGCCCAGGCGGGTGCGGAAATATTCGTAGCCGGTGGGGTCGATCCACGGGTAATGCTGCGGCCAGCTGTCGAGACGCGACTGGTGGATCTGCGGCGCGAACAGTTCGGTCAGCGAGCTGCTGGCGGCTTCTTGCCAGCTGGCGCGACGGGCGAAGTTGACGTAGGCATCGACCGCAAATCGTACGCCGGGCAGGACCAATTCTTGCGAACGCAGTTGATCCGGGTCGAGGCCGACGGCCTGGCCCAGGCGCAGCCAGGCCTCGATACCGCCGTCTTCGCCGGGTGCGCCGTCGTGGTCGAGCAGGCGCTGGATCCACTCGCGGCGGATCTCGCGGTCCGGGCAGTTGGCCAGGATCGCCGCGTCTTTGAGCGGGATGTTCACCTGGTAGTAGAAGCGGTTGGCGACCCAGCCCTGGATCTGCTCGCGGCTGGCGCGGCCTTCATACATCGCCACGTGGTACGGGTGATGGATATGGTAGAAGGCGCCCTTGGCCCGCAGGGCGGCTTCGAATTCAGCAGTGGTCAATGGCGTGTCAGTCATTTCGATCGCTCCTACAATTCAATGCTCATGCCGTCGTAAGCCACTTCGACATTGCGCCGCACCAGTTCCGCTCGCTCGGGGGAGTCTTCATCGAGGATCGGGTTGGTGTTGTTGATGTGGATAAGCACTTTGCGCTGCTCGGGCAACTGCTCCAGCACTTCGAGCATGCCGCCGGGGCCGTTCTGTGCCAGGTGGCCCATCTCGCGTCCGGTGCGGGTGCCGACGCCACGGCGCTGCATTTCGTCGTCATCCCACATCGTGCCGTCCACCAGCAGGCAGTCGCTGCTGGCCATGATCTCCAGCAGCGGCGCGTCGACTTTGCCCAGGCCTGGGGCGTAGAACAGCTTGCCGCCGGTGCGCAGGTCTTCGACGATCAGGCCGATATTGTCGCCAGGGTGCGGGTCGAAGCGGTGCGGCGAGTAGGGCGGCGCGGCGCTGCGCAGTGGCAGCGGGGTGAAACGCAGGTTGGGGCAGGCCGGGACGGTGAAGCTGGTGTCCAGCTCGATGCGGTTCCAGGCCAGGCCGCCGTTCCAGTGGGTGAGCATGGTGAACAGCGGGAAGCCGGTGCTGAGGTCTTCATGGACCATGTCGGTGCACCACACCTGGTGCGGGCAACCTTCGCGCAGGCTCAGCAGACCGGTGGTGTGGTCGATCTGGCTGTCCATCAGGATGATCGCGCTGATGCCGGTATCGCGCAGGGCGCGGCCCGGTTGCATCGGCGCAAAGCCTTGCAGTTGCGCCCGAATATCCGGCGAGGCGTTGCACAGGACCCAATTCACGCCATCGTCGGAGATCGCGATGGACGACTGGGTACGTGCCTGGGCCCGCAGGCTGCCATCACGGAAACCTGCGCAGTTCACGCAGTTGCAGTTCCACTGGGGGAAACCACCGCCGGCGGCGGAACCTAGAATCTGGACAAACATGGTAGCTCCCAAGCAAAGCTCAAAACAAAAACGCCCCGGGCGGGCCGAGGCGTTGTATTACCCAGCGGATTAACGGCTGGCGAAGTACATGGTGACTTCGAAACCGATACGCAGATCAGTGTAAGCAGGTTTGGACCAGGTCATATTCTTACTCCTACCAAGGGATGGGACTTTCACTACCAAGTAATACATATAGTCCACCTCCAATCGGAGATGTTCAGCTGTGTGCGTAGGAATAATACTCAGATCTGTTCAAGTTAGCGCTGTCTTGGCGGAAAAAGCCTGTTGCAGGGTTGGCAATGATCAGCCTGGAGACTGCCATTGGCCCTTGATGATTGGGCCGTTGGCGATACAGCGCCAGCCTCCTGTGGCGTCGATCAATTGCTCGGCGGCGTGCAGCATCTGTTCACGCGTAAGGCTCTGGATTGATTGTTGAAGGCGTTCCAGATAATCCGCCGGATGCTCCGCCAAACGCGCGTGCCAGAGCAGCTCGGCGGCCTGGGCAAGGGGTAGCGTCTCAGTCGAGAACTGTTGCGCCAGCGCCAGGTTGCCGAGATCTTCGCTGCTGCTGATGCGTGCCGGTAACTGCGTGAGGAAGGTATGCAGGTGCTCGACGATCCCAGCGAGGGACACGTTGGGGGATTGCACGCCAAACAGCAGGCCGGTTTGCCCGTTGATCTGTCGGACGCCGCTGAATACCGCGTAGCCGATTTGCAGTTCTACCCGCAGGCGTTGGTAAAACGGGCCCTGGAGCATATGCCCAAGCAGGCGCCACGCAGCCTCATCCGCCAGGGATTGGCTGGGTGTCGGGCAAAACAGCAGCAGGGCGGCTTCGTTGGAATCGGTTTGCACCGCATGCCAGACACGCTGGCCGCCGAGGGTTGCCGGGACCTGTTCGAAATTTGCAGGGTGCCCGGGCAGGCGGGCCGCTGCGGCTTTGACCGCTGCCTCAGACACGGCTGAAAACCCCAGTCCCAGGCCTTGCCACTGTGCGGTGGCCCAGGTGGCTTCGGCGTTTTCTGGCACGATCATGGCGCAGCAAGCAGGCAGCGCCTTGAGCAATTCGCGGATTGCAATCATCGGCGTAGGTACGCAGGGTGCCTGTTGCGTCTGATTCAGGCTGTGCGCCAACGCGTCCAGCACTGCCGGCATGGGTTCGGGTAACCCGATCAGTTTCACCAGCCAGTCATTGCCGACGGTTTCAAACGACAATTCAACGCCCGCCTGGCGAGCATTCTCACGCAATGACTGCAGGGCGCCTTCCAGGCCAACGGGCGCAAAACGCCAGTTCAGGTACAGCGCCGCTTCATCGATGTCATCCGCCAGCGCTTGGCTGAAGGTCAGCGCCGAGACTTCCCGACGCCCCCGTGAACGGTCCTGGGCGAACGTACGTAAACCCCGGTGCGCGCTGGTCTGGCCGCGAATCAGGCCGGCGCGTTCTTCCTTGAGCGGCGGGCGCAGGAAGGGATTGTTGGGGGGCAGTTGCCAAGTGTGTCGGGCGGCCGGCAGGTGCAGGGCGTCGAGCATGGCTTTGAGGGCGGCGATGCTCTGCTCTGACACGTCTTTGCTGGCGTGTTGAGCCAGGGCCAGGGCGCCTCGGGTCTGTTGCTGGCGAGCGGCGAGCAGGGCGAACTCTTCTCTCAGTGAGGTCCAATCGCTGTGTGCGAAAAAGCTCAGCCAGTCGTACAGCAAGGATTCAATCAGTGTCGCCTGTTCACCTTGTGCGCCGAGGGTAAAGTCGATATCGAGCACGGCTTGTCCGGCGAAGTGATACAGCACCGTCGCCTGCAAGTCGGTGGCCAGTTGTCGTGTTTGCAGCTCGGCCATCAGCCCGCCCGGCGCCGAGGCGTTGAGCCAGGTGCAAAGGAACTCCAATGCCGCGCGGGGCGCATGGCAAGTGATGACCTGATGCAGGTGATTGTCGGCGTTGTACTGATAGCCCTGGGCTTGGCCGGCCATCAATGCCGGCGGTGCGGCTTGCGGGCGCAACGGGCCTGTGGACAGCTGCTTGCTGAGTCGCTGGGCCAGGGCTTCCAGTTCATCCAACGGCTGCGGCCCGGCAAGGCTCAAGCTCATCTGCCCGCTCTGGTAAAACTGCTGATGGAATTCCCGCAAGGCCTGCTGAAAAGCCTCACGCTCCACCGGCAGGCTGTCGCGGTTGCCCGCATGAAAGCCGCGCAGTGGATGATCTGCCGCCAGACCTACCAGCAACGCCACCTGCTGCTGTGCCTTGGCATCCTGGGACCAGGCGACAAACTCCGCTTGCAGCACTTCGCGCTCGCGCAGTTGATCGTCCAGCGTGAGGCGCGGGTTGGCCAGCATGTCCGCCAAGCGTTCCAGCCCATCGGCAAAGGTTGCTACCGGCAGCTCGAAGAAGAAGTCGGTGGTGCGCTCACGGGTGCTGGCATTGACCTGGCCACCGTGGCGTTGCACGTAAGCCATCAACCCTTCGTTGGTAGGAAAGCGCTCTGTTTCGAGAAACAACAGGTGTTCAAGAAAATGCGCGAGCCCCGGCCAAGCCAGCGGCACGTCATGGCTACCGGCAGCCACCTGTAAGGCAGCGGCGCAGCGCTTCAAGCGTGGCGCGTGGAGCAGGGTAACCCGCAGGCCATTGGCGAGGGTCAGTTGACGATCAAGGGGGTGGGCCGGCGCAGGCATGGGCACTTCCGAAACGTAGGAAGTGCCTATGCTAGCAAACCCAATGGGTCAGGGCTTGTGCAGCGCGCCGTACAGTTCGGGGCGGCGATCGTGCAGGTAGTGGTTGGCGGCGCGGGCATCGAGGATCGATTGGCGCTCCAGGGTGCCGACGATCAAAGCTTCATCCAGCCCCGCCTGGGCAATGCGCTGGCCATCCGGCGCGGCGATGCTGCTTTGCCCGCAGTAGTGGATCTCGCCTTCATGCCCGCAGTAGTTGGCGTAGGCCACGTAGCACTGGTTCTCGAAGGCCCGCGCCCGCACGGTGACATCGGCGACGAAGTCGAACGGCACCATGTTCGCCGTGGGTACCAGGATCAGCTCGGCGCCGGCCAGGGCCAGGCGCCGGGTGTTTTCCGGGAACTCCAGGTCGTAGCAGATCAGCATTCCCAGCTTCCAGCCGTTGAGCTCCACCAGCGGCAAGTCGTCGCCGCCGGCGCTGAACATCGAATGATCCAGGTCGCCAAACAGATGGGTCTTGCGGTAGTTGCACAGGCGCTGGCCGTGGGCGTCGATCAACTGCACGGCGTTGTAGATCTGCCCGTCTTCAGCGCGCTCCGGGTAGCCATACACAATCGCCAGGCCCGCGCTTTGCGCCAGTTCGGCAATCGTCTGTGCGCTGGGGCCATCGGCCGCCTCGGCCAAGGCGCCAACGGCTTCGGCGCCGATGTTGTAGCCGCTGAGGAACATCTCCGGCAGCACCAGCACATCGGCGCCGGAGGCTTCATGCGCCAACTGGTGCAGGCGCGCGAGGTTGCCGGCCACATCCAGCGGCAGTGGCGGGCATTGGTACAGGGCGACACGCATGGTTTGGCTCCTTACTCAGCCAGGGCGATCGGGCCGATTGCATCGAACACATCGCCCGGCCCCGGGTTCTCGGGGTGAGTGCTGCCGCCGAAGTGGGTCATGATGCCCCACACCGCGTTCAGCGAAGTTTGCACGGCGCCTTCCACCCAGGCCGGGGTCCAGGAAACGTCGTCACCGGCGATAAAAATCCCACGCTGCTCAGCGGGCATGTCCTTCTGCATGAAGTGCGCATACATACGCTGGTTGTAGCGATAGTGACCGGGCAGAGCGCCTTTGAAGGCCCCGAGGAAGTGCGGGTCGGCTTCCCAGGACACGGTGATCGGGTCGCCGATGATGCGCGCCTTGATATCGACTTTCGGGTAGATCTTCTTCAGGGCGTCGAGGGCCAGCTTCACGCGCTTGTCGATGGGCTGCGGGAGCATTTTCAGCGCGTCGCTCATCCACGAGTAAGACAGGCAGATCACGCCCGGCTTGTCGTCGCCGTTGTCGAACAGGTAGGTGCCACGGGTCAGGCGGTCGGTGAGGGTCATGCTCATCAAGTCGCGGCCGGTTTCCGGGTCTTTGTCTTTCCAGAACGGGCGATCGACCATTACGAAGGTTTTCGAGGATTGCATGTAGCGGGTGCGGTCCAGGGCCATCCACATCTTTTGCGAGAACAGGCTTTCGTCGCATTCGATCTGGGTGGTCAGCAGCCAGCTCTGGCAGGTGGTCAGCACGGCGGCGTATTCGCGGGTGTCGCCGTAGTTGTCGGTGACGGCGAAACGGCCACCGTCAGCGTGGGCAATGCGCTTCACCCCGGCCCGTGGCGCGCCACGGTGCAACGAACTGAGGCTGGTGCCGGCCGGCCAGTGGGCACAACGTTCCGGCACATGGCGCCAGATGCCCATGGGCACTTGCGCTACGCCGCCGACCACGAGGTGCTGGTGGTCGTCGCAGTTGGTCATGACCACGCGGAAGATTTCCAGCATGGAGTTGGGGAAATCCGAGTCCCAGCCACCGGTGCCGAAGCCGACCTGGCCGAAGACTTCGCGGTGCAGGAATGACAGCTTGGCAAACGCCTTGGAGGTGGCGACGAAGTCGTAGAAGGTGCGGTCGTCCCACAGCGGCACGAGCTTGTTCCACAGCTCCTTGAGGCGCGGCACGTCACGGTCGCGGATAGCTTGCTGGATGTCACCGAACTGCGAGCCGGCCTCCAGGGCATCGGCCCAGGCGTCGGCAACTTCCTGGAACAGCACCGGTAAATCCGACAGCTTTTGTGCGTAATGGGTCTGGCCTTCCAGGTCGATCACGGTACTGCCAGACGCTGGGGTCAAAGGGTTGGGGAACGGTTTGGTTTCCAGCCCGAGCTTGTCCACGTAGTGGTAGAACGCAGTGGACGACACCGGGAAGCGCATGCCGCCGAGCTCGGCGATGATGCCCTCGGCGCCTTCAAATGCCTGGGAGCGCAAGCGGCCGCCCATTTTCGAGGCTTCGTACACCACGGGCTTGAGGCCCAGCTTCATCAGCTCGTAGGCGGCGACCAGGCCGGCAATGCCCGCGCCGACAATTGCCACTTCGGCGCCATGGTGGGCGGCGGGAATGCTACCCAGGCCGGCGGGGTGCTCGATCCAGTCGTCAAAGGCGAAGGGGAAATCCGGGCCAAAGATGGTGATGGGTTTTTTACCGTCTGCAGGGTGGCGATTGTTTTTGTTGAATGGGTTCATGGCTGACCTGGCTGGCGACTCGGCGGGGCACGTCCCGCTGAGTATAGGAAAAGATGGCAGCCAGTTTAGGGAGCGTAGCGTGCGTTAATAAGACGCAATGTGTCGTCGTATTGAACTGTTTTTAGTCAAAGTGACGAAGTTGGCGGTCAGACTGGCTGTCCGCGATCCAATTTGTTGCTGAGGATGATCGAAGTGGTGGTTTTCTCCACGCCATCGACGCTGCCGATCTGGTCCAGCAACTGGTCAAGCTGCTCCGGCGAATCGGTGCGTAGCCAAGCCACGTAATCGAACTCGCCACTCACGGCGCACAACTGCTGGACCTGAGCCATCGCACTGAGGCGGCGCAGCACTTCCTTGCCTGAGCGCGGTTGTACCGTGATCCCGACATACGCTTGCAAACCGCCATCGGCCACCCGTTGGCCCAGGCGTACACCGTAACCGGTGATGACCTGGGTCTTTTCCAGGCGTGCCAGGCGCGAGGTCACCGTGGTGCGCGCGATGCCCAACTGCCGGGCGAGCATGGCCACGCTTTCGCGCGCGTTGATCTGCAGGGCGGCGATCAGTTGGCGGTCGATTTCATCTAGGGCGGGCAAGGGCGGGCTCCGGTGAGTGGGCGATGAGAGTGTGGACGCTTTTTGGACACTTTCGGTGTTTTATTCGGCGGGATGGGCCGGGAAACTATTGCGCCAGAAACGCGAAAGCCGCGCAATGCGCGGCTTTGGAGTTGGTGGGCCCACACGGACTTGAACCGTGGACCAAAGGATTATGAGGCATAAGATTACTTAATTTTGTGTAACGTTATGGAGTGCTAAGACCAGTAAATACAAGGCTTTCAGCTAGATCAATCGTTTCGTGACATTTCCCAAAAATCCCCTATATTGCTGGCATTCGTTGAGCAATTCGTTAAGCGGTTTTAGGGGCTGAAAGTGGCGCAGAAACTAGCTCACAGCAGAATCAATGCCTTGAAGAAAGGCACTTTGTCCGAGGCGCTGGACGTGAAGGGCTCAGGCTCGCTGATCTTTGAACGCAGGATTAGTGGAATATTGGTCTATCTGAGTCTGCGCCGTGACGGCAAGCAAGAGAGGCTCAAGCTGGGCAGCTATACAGATAGGCCCCTGACTGATTGGCGGACTTATGCCGCTGCTAGGTCGCTGGAGGTTCGCGGGTTCTCTACCATTGAGGATTACCAGAGCGCCCAAAGTGAGCGCCAGCGCACCGCGCAGCGAGCCGCCAATCTGGAGGCCAGGCAAGGCACTTTTGCGCAGTTGCTCGACGCCTATGTCGAGGATATGGAAAGACGTGGCAAGACCAGTGCTAAGGAAGTGTGCGGCGCTCTAAAACTGAACGTGCTAACCCCATTTCCTGAACTGTCCGCGCGTAAGGCTAAGGAGGTCGAGCCCGGTGATATTGCTGAGCTTCTGCGCCATTGCCTAAACCGGCCAGCCGCCAGCAAAGGGCGCGGGGTGCGGCTCACCACAGCTAACGCCACCAATGGCAAGAAGCGCCAAGCGGACAAGCTACGCAGCTATCTGCAAGCGGCATTCTCCTTTGGGCTGGCGAACGACCTTAACCCACTGCGTGCGGGTGACGCCGTTCAATATGGATTGAAATTCAATCCGGCGCGTGACGTACCGACCATCGAGGGCGCTAACCAGGCGAACACTTGGGCACTGACCAAGGATGAATTGAGGGCTGCCGTTCTCGCTGTCGAGGATCTACCTGAGCGTCGCCGTGCTATCGCCAAGGCCATGCTTTATCTCGCCGGGCAGCGCGTGGAAATGCTCTGCCGTGTTACTTGGCAGGACCTATACGACGATGGCGAGCATGGCCCGGTAATGCGTTTGCTGGATCTGAAAGGGGGAAAGGGCACCCCGCCGCGTGAGCATCTTCTGCCAATGGTCGAACGTCTGGGCGAGATTTTGGCCCCGTTGCTAGCCCTAGAGAGCGAAGGTAAAGCCCCTGGCCCGTTCTCACTGCGAGGCAAAGTGACGATTGCGCCGGGTACTGCACTGGATATTTTTCAGGGTCTAGGTGAACGCCTGGCGGGAGAGGGCAAGGCCCGCCGTTTCACCTGGCGCAACATGCGCGCAACTATCGAAACCCATTTGGCAGCGTTGGGCGTGAATCAGGAGCGCCGCGCTTGGCTGCTGTCGCATGGTCGGAGCGGGGTACAGGCAAAGCACTATGACCGTTGGAACTATCTACCGGAAAAGCGCGCTGATTTGGACAGGTGGGCGCGCTACTTGGATGAACTTGTGGGAGTCGTGCCTGCGGGCAACGTGGTGCAACTGCGGGGGCGTGGTTGATGAGCGATTGGGCCGTACGTGCTGCGAAGGTGTCAGCAGCAGAAGTTATCCAGTTCAACCGGGAGGCCAGCGCATGACTACCAAAGAAAAGGAAAAGACTTTAAGCGATCTATTTGATGACTGGCAGAAACGTCCGGACTCACCTGCGCTCAGCGATCTTGAAAATTTCAAGGCGCGTGTGCTGGCCGTATTCGCTGAGGATGAAACGCGACAACGCAGCGACCGCAATGCCTTCGACGCAATGAATTCAGCGCTCAAACATACAATGAAGGCTATCAAGGTGCTGGAGGCTGTTCACGCTAAAGGTTACAGCAATAGGCAAAGCCGCCGACTTCTGGAACTTCTGGGGGAGGCATACAATGGTGCGGGCGCGAAAGATAAAGGCGAGCGCCACATAAGCCACTACCACGCCGACTCTGATAGTTGGGTTGACTCAGTACTGACCGCAACATCTAAAAAAAAGAGATCCGCAACAGCTCGGTTAATTTTTAACCTGGAAAACCTGTGGTTCTCTGAGTTCAAAGAAAGACCGAACAACGCTGATGAACCAAAGTTTTACATATTCGCGGGAGACATGATGGGAATCGACCCGAGTAGCGTTAAAAAGCAAAGGGAGCGCACCGTGCCACCCGTGCAGACAGATAGGGGCTAAAAAAACGGCTTATCTGTCCAGCCTCGAAAACCATTGGAATGGGCAAGCTGAAACCTCTCATTTCTAGAGGCTTCATAACATGCACCAAGAAACCGACCCCATTTTCCGTAACAAAGCCGCAGCAGATTACTTGGGTAGTATCTCGCTTGTGACCCTTTGGCGTCTTTCCCAGACCGAGGACTTCCCCCGCAAGATCAAGCTTAGCGCCCGCGCCGTGGGCTATCGGAAATCCGAGCTTGATGCCTGGCTGGCTACCCGCCAGGGCGAGGCGCGCAAATGAAGAAAGCCGCCCCCAATACCAGCAGAGCAGCCCGCGCAAGGCCAATCCTAACACCCATACCGCCGCTCAAGAACAGCACTCGGCTGTTGCTGCTGGCGCCGCTAACGAAGGTGGCGTAATGAATATGCCCTTTGAGCCTGGTGAGGATCTGTCCGACGGACCCGACCTTGATAGCCCGCCAGATTATGAGCAAGTGCCTGACGATGCGTACCTAGCAGACGTGGAAAGCGGAATGTTTGGTGATGACCTGAATAATGCCGAGCAGGGCTATGAACACGCAGCGCCGACAAAGGAGTCTGATCCGTCTGCCGAGCTTGCGGCTAGTGATGATCCGTTTGCCGACGAGCCCAGTACCGCGCCGCCTGCCGACACTCGCCCACGACTACCCAATGGGGAGCTAGACATGGGACCGGCACTAGCTCCCAAGCCTATCGGGCTTATTAAAAAGCCTGCACCAAACCGCCATTATGTTCCCGAGTTTCTGGAGCCGATCCCCGAGCCACGCCCGATACCGGACTCTCTGCCGCCAGTTTCGGCGTTTGAATCGGAGATGCTGCCGGAGTCGATTCGTGGCTATGTGATGGACGTGTCGCAGCGTATGCAGGCAGCACCCGATTACGCTGCTGTAGTAGCTATTTGCGCTTTGTCCGGCGTCCTTGGCAGAAAGGTACTGATCCGCCCAAAACAGCATGACGACTGGACAGTGACACCGACCGCATGGGGCGCTGTGATTGGTGGGCCTAGCACGATGAAATCACCTTCGATGGCAGAGATGCTACGACCCGTCCACAGTATTGAGGCGCGCGCGGCTACTGAGTGGAAGGAACGTATCAAGCTGCACAAGGCCGAAGTCGAGGTAGCCGAAATTGGAAACGGACTCGCCAAGGTTGCCGCCAAAAAGATGATTCAGGACGGGCGTAAGGAAGAAGCAATCATGTACTTGGCTGCGTCGGAGTGTGGCGAGGAGGAGCCAACGTTACAGCGTGTCATTGTGAACGATGCTTCGGTCGAGGCGCTGGGCGAGCGAATGCAGGAGAACCCAAACGGCCTGCTAATGGTACGTGACGAACTGTCCGGCTGGATAAGCACGCTGATGCAGGAAGACCGCCAGCCGGATCGCGCATTCTTTCTGGAGGCATTCAACGGTAATAGCAGTTTTACCTATGACCGCATCGGGCGCGGCACCGTCCGTATCGAGAACTGCACACTGTCCGTTATTGGCGGCATTCAGCCCAGCAAAATAGCACCGCTTGTGCGTGGCGCTGTGCGTGGCACGGCTGACGATGGCCTGATTCAGCGGCTTCAGCTTGCCGTCTGGCCTGACCCTATCAAGTCGTGGCAATGGGTTGACCGGGCACCCGACCCGCAATCCCACGCTCGCTACTGTGATGCTTTCGACCGCCTGCACGCCCTGGAGCTGCCGGTCGAGGAGGAAGGTTCAGCCTGCCTGCGATTCAGTACAGACGCTCAAGCGATGTTCATCGAGTGGATGGAGGAAATACAGACTGCCGCCCGGGGCGATGATATGCCCGAAGCGATGCAAAGCCACCTGTTGAAAATGCCTAAGACCGTTTCCGGCTTGGCGCTGCTGTTCGAGTTGCTGGACGGCGGCACCGAATCGGTCGGAAAGGTTGCTACTGCTCGTGCTCTGGATTGGGCGGACTACCTGCGCACCCATGCCAACCGCCTATACAGCGCCACTACGCACGGTGGCATCGAAGGCGCGCGATTGATCTTGAAGCGTAAGGCAAAGCTACCGAACCCGGTTAAGGCCCGTGAGATTCATCGGCGGGGGTGGAGTGGCCTGTCCACACCCGAGGAGGTCGCTAGCGCGCTGGAGGTGCTGATCGATTACGGGCATCTGATGGAGTTGGAGGTCGATTCCGCAGTGACTGGAGGCCGACCGACCAAAGCGTACAGATGGATCGGGGAGGTCGGTAACGATGGGCAGATGGGTTGAGAGAGCACAGAAATGCCCTGACGACATACCGACAAAACTGACAGAACCGAGTTTTGTCGGTTTTGTCAGTACCCCATCGAACTGTTTTCAGGAAAAAACGCCGGTTGAGCAGAAGGTCGCCCAGATCCTCGGGGAGGATGGCAAGCCGTCGCACCACATCTTTACAGCCGCTACGGCCTCACCTGAATGGCGCAACGCCCGTGACCAATACCTGAATCACCTAATGGTCTGTCGTGCCTGCCATGCTCCGACAAGCCGCTACTGCCCCGCTGGTACTGAGCTGCGCGCCGCCTACAACGTCGCATCTGGTGCTGACCATGCCTAGCCAACAGGACGCACTGCGCAAGCTGTGGAAGGCATATCACAAGCACAATACGGCGGTGATGCTGGCCTGGTTTGCAGGAAGGATGCAGCGCGGGCAACCCAGTAGCCTGCCATTCCCTAATGAGTTGCGCGGCATGACATGCGGGGCCAAGACCCGGGCGGGTACGCCATGCAAGCGCCGAGACCTATTCAAGTCCGGCAGATGCCGCTTACACGGAGGGCTATCGACGGGGCCAAAGAGGAAGCAAACCCCATGAGGTGTTGAGTATTCCTAAGGTAAACCGCGCCGGTGTGCGTATTGGTCTATTACTCGAACAAGCCTGGCAGCCGCTGGGCTTTTTTGTGCGTGATTAAAAAGCATCGGGCGAGAAGTGGCACTCAAGTGCCGATGAGGGGCAGCCGCCAGCATTCGTTTAGCAATTCGTTAGAGATTTGAGTCTATAAACACAAACGGCCTACGCCGAAATGACGTAAGCCGTTGATTTTATTGGTGGGCCCACACGGACTTGAACCGTGGACCAAAGGATTATGAGTCCTCTGCTCTGACCAACTGAGCTATAGGCCCTTAACAGGTCGCGGATTATAGCGATGGTTTCTCTGCTGTGCTATCCGAAAAATCCTCAAGGCTCATACGAAGAAAGCTCGCGGCAAAAAGCTCGGGCGGCAGGGGCAGGCTGACGATGTAGCCTTGCATCTGTTCGCAGCCTTCTGCGGCAAGGAATGCCTGTTGCGCGGGGTTTTCCACGCCTTCGGCGATGATGGTGAATTGCATGCTGTGGCCCAGGGCGATGATGGCACGGACGATGGCGGCGTCGTGGGGGTCGTCGGGCAGGCCGCGGACGAAGGATTGGTCGATTTTCAGGAAGTCCAGCGGCAGGCGCTTGAGGTAGCTGAGGGATGAATAGCCGGTGCCAAAGTCGTCAATCGCCAGTTGTACGCCCAGTTGCTTGAGTTGGTGCAGGACTGCCAGCGCTTCTTCGGCCTGGCTCATGATGAAGTTTTCGGTGATCTCCAATTGCAGGCAGCCGGGTTCGAGGCGGTAGTCGTGCAGCAGTTGTTCGATGCGTGACAGCAGGTTGGGGTGGCGCAGTTGCGCGCCGGCGAGGTTGACCGAGAGTGTGCCGAAGTCGTCGAAGGTGCGACGCCAGGCGTGCATTTGTCGGCAGGCTTGTTCGAGTACCCAGTCGCCAATCTGCAGGATCATGCCGTTTTCTTCGGCCAGGGCAATGAAGTGTTCGGGGGGCACGTCGCCAAAGGTCGGGTGGTGCCAGCGGATGAGGGCTTCTGCGCCGATCAGTTCTTGCGTCACCAAGCTGAGTTTTGGCTGGTAGTACAGGCTCAGCTCGTCGCGTTCGATGGCGCGGCGCAGTTCGTGCTCCAGGGCCACGCGTTCGTTGGCTTGGGCGGTGAGGTCGCGGGTGTAACTCTCGACCCGGTTGCGGCCCTTGGCCTTGGAGCGGTACATCGCGGCGTCGGCGTTCTTCACCAGGGTGGCCACGTCGGTGCCGTCCTGGGGGTAGAGGCTGGTGCCGATACTGGCGCTGATAAAGAACTCGTGTTCGCCGGCCTGGAACGGTGGGGTGAAGCACGCCAGCAGTTTGTTCGCGAGGTAGTCGGCGTCGGTGGCGTGTTGCAGGCCAGGCAGCAGGATGATGAATTCATCGCCACCGAGGCGGGCGACGGTATCGATGTCGCGCAGTTGCTCCTTGAGGCGCACGGCGATGTCCTTGAGCAAGAGGTCGCCAATGGGGTGGCCGAGGCTGTCGTTGATGTGTTTGAAACGGTCGAGGTCGAGAAACAGCACGGCGCCTTGCTTGCCGGTTTCTTGATGGCCGTTGAGGGCGGCCTGCAGTCGGTTTTCGAACAGGGTGCGGTTGGGCAGGCCGGTCAGTGGGTCGTGGTGTGCCTGGTAGTCGAGGCGCGCCTGGGCCAGCTTGAGGCTGGAGATATCGGCAAACACCGCGACAAAGTGCGTGATCAACTGCTCGCGGTTGCGCACGGCGCTGATCGTCAGCCAACTCGGATAAACCTCGCCATTCTTGCGGCGGTTGGAAATCTCGCCCTGCCAATGCCCTTGGGCCGTCAGTTGATGCCACATCGCGGCATAAAACGCGCTGTCGTGCAGCCCGGAGGCGAGCAGGCGCGGGGTGTGGCCCAGGGCTTCGGCCTCGCTGTAGCCGGTGATCTCGCTGAAGGCGCGGTTGACTGCGCTGATGTTCTGCCGGGTGTCGGTGATCAGCACGCCTTCGGCGGTGCTTTCGAAGACCGTGGCGGCCTGTTGCAGCTTCTCCTGCATCAGTTGGCGTTCGGTGATGTCGCGGGCGATGGTGAGCATGCAGTCGTCATCGCCAATGGGCAGTGGCCGGCTGGACAACTCGCAGAGGCGGATCTGCCCGTCGCTGCGGCGGATATGGCAGATGAAGTCGCGGACAAAACCGTCGCGGTGCATCAGTTCCAGCATGTGCTTGCGTTCGTTGAGATCGACCCAGATGCCCAGGTCCAAGGCGGACTGGTCGAGGGATGCCGCGCTGTTGAAACCGGTAATACGGCTGAAGCCATCGTTCACTTCGATCAGCAGGCCATCGCTCTGGCGGCTCAATAGCAGGCCGTCGGGTGAGGCATGGAACGCCTTGGCGAATTTTTCTTCCGAGGTTTGCAGCTGCTGCTGGGTTTCCTTGAGCTGGGAGATGTCGCGCACCACCACCACGATGGCTTCGATGGTGTCGAGTTGGAACGGCTCGGCGGAAATCAGGCCGGTAAAGGCTTGGCCGTTGCTGCGCCGAAAGGCCATCTCCAGGTTGCGGATACTGGACGTCTGCACCCGTTGCAGCAGGTCTGGGCCGGTACCCTCGGTCCCCCAGATGTTCAGCGCCGTGCCGGTTTTACCTACCACCTCTTCGGCGCTCAGGCCAACCTGGTCCTCGAACGCCTTGTTCACTTCCAGCAGGCAGCCATCGGACAGCCGGGCGATTATCAATATGTCCGGGCATTGCTGAAATACCGAGGCAAACTTTTGCTCGGACAGTTGCAGGGCTTCTTCCGTGCGCTTGGCTTCGCTGATGTCGATCATCAAGCCGCGCAGTACGGGCTCATGGCCGTGTTCAATCAGGCTGACAATATCGCGCACCCACAGACAGTGGCCATCGGCGGTGATGACGCGGTAATCAATGCTGTGGTCGCGGTTGGCGCGGGTTTCGCGCAAACAGTAGGTTTCGGCGCGTGTCAGGTCGGCTGGGTGAATGATGTTGCGCCAGAAACCGGGGATCAGCCAGTGCGCGCGGGGATAGCCCAGCAGGTCCTCGGCGTGGGGCGACACGTAGCTGTAGGTGAAATCGACAACGCTGGCTTCCCACGCGATAGCAGACAGGCTCTCCACCAAGCCGCGATAGTGGTATTCGCTGCTGCGCAGTTCTTGCTCTAGCGCGACGCGGCGGGATATTTCCGAGCTGAGCCGGCGATTGATGCGAATGACGATGGCCAGCACGGTGCTCAGCAGCAATACCGCCGGCAAGCCGTAGGTCAGCAGGTCAGTCCAGAACTCACGGTGATCGGTAATGCTGCCCACCCAGTGTTGCTGGATGGCGTCGGTTTCTTGCGGGCTGAGGTCGGCGAGGACTTTATCGAGGATGCCGACCAGCATTTTGTTGTCCCGGGGCACGCCCATCGCCAGTTGGTAGCGGTAGGGCGTTTCGCCACTGACGTACAAGCCATCGAGTTTCAGTTGGCGCAGGCTCCAGACGCTGGAGGCGAGGTCACCGACCACGGCGTCCACTTCGTCGGTCGCCAGTGCTTGCAGGGTCGAACTGACATTCGGCATGGCCACCAGGTTGAGGTCGGGGTGATGGGTGCGCAGCAGTTCATGGGGCGCGTAATTCTCCACCACGGCAATTTTCAGCCCGTAGAGGTCCTTGAGGTTGTGCGGCTTGGCGCCGCCCTCATGGGCCAGGATCACGATGGGAAAGTCCAGGTAGGGGCGCGTGAACGCCATATAGCTCTGGCGCTCCGGGGTGGACATGATGCCGGGCAGCAAATCCAGTTGGTTGTTCCTGGCTTGTTCGAGCACAGCGCTCCAACTGGCCGGTTCGATCAGCTTGATCCTCACGCCCAGGCGGTCCTGGATCAGGCGCACGTAGTCTGCGGCCAGGCCTTGGTAGTGGCCATTTTCATCGCGGTATTCGAAGGGTGGCCATGACGCATCCACCCCCAGCCGCAGCTCCTGATGGTCCGCCAGCCAGCCACGCTCATCATCGGTAAGAGTCAACGCGCCAGCCGTTGCGGTCCAGGTCAGCAGCGACAGCAGCAACACAGTCGGCAATCTGGGCATAACGGTCTCGTTATGGCACGGGGAATGTTTCGAGTGTAGACGGGCATTGCGGGGGGAGGGGGGTTACGCAGAGTTTTCTCGATGCAAAACAAAACCCCCGGCCTGGGCCGGGGGTTTTGGTATCACTCGTCGAGGAAGGAGCGCAGATGCTCGCTTCGCGTCGGGTGGCGCAACTTGCGCAGCGCCTTGGCTTCGATCTGACGGATCCGCTCGCGGGTCACGTCAAACTGCTTACCGACTTCCTCAAGGGTGTGGTCGGTATTCATGTCGATGCCGAAACGCATGCGCAGTACCTTGGCTTCACGGGCAGTGAGGCCGGACAGTACGTCGCGAGTCGCTTCTTTAAGGCTCTCAACGGTGGCGACATCGATTGGCGACTGCATGGTCGAGTCTTCGATGAAGTCGCCCAGATGGGAGTCTTCGTCATCACCGATCGGGGTTTCCATGGAGATCGGCTCTTTAGCGATCTTCAATACCTTGCGGATTTTATCCTCAGGCATTTCCATGCGTTCGCCCAGCTCTTCCGGGGTCGGTTCGCGACCCATTTCCTGCAACATCTGCCGGGAAATACGGTTGAGCTTGTTGATGGTCTCGATCATGTGCACCGGAATACGGATGGTGCGGGCCTGGTCGGCGATCGAGCGAGTGATCGCCTGACGGATCCACCAGGTGGCATAAGTCGAGAACTTGTAGCCGCGACGGTATTCGAACTTGTCCACAGCCTTCATCAAGCCGATGTTGCCTTCCTGGATCAGATCGAGGAATTGCAGGCCACGGTTGGTGTACTTCTTGGCGATGGAGATCACCAGACGCAAGTTCGCTTCAACCATCTCTTTCTTCGCGCGGCGGGCCTTGGCCTCACCGATCGACATGCGACGGTTGATGTCCTTGATCTCGGCAATTGTCAGGCCGGTCTCGGTTTCAAGCGCAGTCAGCTTTTGCTGGCAACGGATGATGTCCGGCTGCAGGCGACCGATGGCTTCAGCGTATTTCGCCTTGCCTTTGGCCAGTGCGTCGGACCAGCTTTCGTCAACTTCGTTGCCCGGGAACTGGCGCAGGAAGTCGGTACGCGGCATGCGCGCATCACGGACACAGAGCTGCATGATCGCACGCTCTTGTGCACGCAGACGCTCAAGGGCGCTACGAACGCGTTCAACCAGGCCTTCGAATTGCTTCGGGACCAGCTTGATCGGCATGAACAGCTCAGCCAGGGCCAGCAGCTCGGCGATTGCCTGCTTGTTGGCGCGACCGTGCTTCTTCAAAGCCTTGCGGGTGATTTCCATTTGATCGGAAACCGCACCGAAACGCTGGGCAGCAATGATCGGGTCTGGACCGCTTTCGACTTCTTCTTCGTCGTCGGTGCTGGCTTCAGCCTCGTCGTCGTCGGTGTCATCGTCCGCTTTCGCGGCTTTGGCATCGACAGGCGGCGGTACTTCGGCAGCAGGCGGCGCGATGCCGTCGTCCGGGTCGATATAACCGCTCAGGACGTCGGACAGGCGGCCACCTTCGGTGGTGACGCGAGTGTACTCGGAGAGAATGTGGTCAACCGTGCCAGGGAAGTGCGCGATTGCGCCCATCACTTCACGGATACCCTCTTCAATACGCTTGGCGATTTCGATTTCGCCTTCGCGTGTCAGCAACTCGACGGTACCCATTTCACGCATATACATGCGCACAGGGTCAGTCGTGCGACCGATGTCGGTCTCCACCGCGGCCAACGCAGCAGCGGCTTCTTCAGCGGCTGCCTCGTCGGTATCGGCGTCGGCCAACATAAGGGCGTCCGCATCCGGAGCACTCTCGTGTACGGGGATCCCCATGTCATTAATCATGCGGATGATGTCTTCCACCTGCTCTGGATCTGAAATATCCTCAGGCAGGTGATCGTTGACCTCTGCGTAAGTCAGATACTTCTGCTCACGACCAAGGGTGATCAACTCTTTGATACGAGACTGCTGTTGCGCTTTTCCGGACATAACACCCTATCCACTGAAGGTCTTGGCGGGCAAAAAACAAGCCGAGGATTATACCCGAGCTATGACCTCACACGCCAGCTGAGGTCGGGTTTGATGCGGAAACATTCTGTTTTAAGAGGTCGCGCATCTGTTTTGCTATCTGAATTTGCTCTTCAGCCGATAATCCAGGCTGCCTTGCTCTCTTGATGAGTTCATCGAGGGTCTGCGTGTGCTGGCCCTCGGATAACCTAGTAATGGTGTCTAAAAACTGTTGTTCAAGGTTATCGCCGTCAATTAGCCACTCCTTTTCCGCGAGTGCCTTCAACAAGCGACCTTGTTCGGTGCCGTGCCAGCGAGCCATCAACTGAATTGAGTTTAGCTTAGGATTTTTCTGCACTGCTTCAATCAGCGCGATTAGCACCTGGGCGTACGTGTTGCTGGCGTTGGCAAAGTGATCGGCGCTTTCAACCTTTCCCGCCAATTGCGGGTGATGGATGAGCGTGCGCAGGGCAATCAAGGTTGGCGCTTCTACGGCGACCGGGGTGCGGGGGGCGTGAGCCTCGTCGCGATTGCCGCGCTTGCCGTCCTTGCTCCAGGGTTTCTTGTCCCATTGCTTGCCGCCGGCGCCGGGTTTTTTCGGTTTCCACTCCTGCTGGGGCGTGTAGGTCTCGTGCGGTTGGTGGAAGTCGCCATAGTCCGGCATGGCGTCGTAATCCATGCCTGGGTCGTAGGCTGGTGGCGGTGCATCTTGCGGCGCGCTGTGGGCCAGCTGGTTGACCGCTTCGCCGCTTAGTCCGGTGATTTCCTGCAAGCGCTGACGCATCAGGGTGCGCAAGTTGGCACCCGGTACCTTGTCGATCAGCGGCGCAGCGAGGGTGGCCATGTGGGCCTTGCCTTCGAGGGAGCGCGGATCGGCCTCTTCGGTCAGTTGCTGGAAGAAGTAGTCCGCCAGCGGCTGCGCATGTTGATTGATGCGTGCGCGGAATGCGTCGGTGCCTTCGGAGCGGACCAGGGTGTCCGGGTCTTCGCCTTCGGGCAGGAACAAAAAGCGCGCACGGCGCCCGTCTTGCAGGCTCGACAGCGTGGCTTCGAGCGCGCGCCAGGCGGCGTTGCGGCCGGCCTGGTCGCCGTCGAAACAAAACAACACGCTGGGCACAACACGAAACAGGCGCTTCAAGTGTTCTTCGCTGGTGGCGGTACCCAGGGTTGCCACCGCGTTGCGCAGGCCCTGCTGGGCGAGCGCAATCACATCCATATAGCCTTCAACCACGATGATCTCATCGAGGTTGCGGTTGTTCTTGCGCGCTTCGAACAGCCCGTAGAGTTCCTGGCCCTTATGGAATACCGGGGTTTCCGGGGAGTTCAGGTACTTGGGCTTGTCGTCCCCCAGTACCCGGCCACCGAACGCGATGATGCGGCCACGGCTGTCGCGGATCGGGAACATCACGCGGTCGCGGAAGCGGTCATAGCGCTTGCCGGTCTCGGCGTTCTCCACCAAGAGGCCGGCGTCGATCATGGCTTTTTGTTGCAGGGTGTCGCTGCTCAGGTGCTTGTACAGGTTGTCCCAGCCGGGTGGGGCAAACCCCAGGCCGAAGTCACGGGCGATTTCGCCGGTGAGGCCGCGACCCTTGAGGTAGTCGACGGCGGCCTTGCGCTGCGGATGGCTTTTAAGCGCCTGACGATAAAAGTCGGCAGCGGCCGTCAGCAGTGGGTACAGCGGCGAATCGGTGGGTTGGCGCGGTTTGTGCGGGCGGCCACTTTCTTCGCGCGGGACTTCCATGCCGGCAGCCTTCGCCAGGTCCTCGATGGCCTGGGGGAAATCCAGGTTGTCGTGGTCCATGAGAAAGCCGAGGGCGTTGCCGCCCGCGCCGCAGCCGAAGCAGTAGTAGAACTGCTTGTCGGGGCTGACGCTGAACGACGGGGTTTTCTCTTTGTGAAACGGGCAGCAGGCCGTGTAGTTCTTGCCGGCTTTTTTCAATTGCACGCGCGAGCTGACAACATCGACGATGTCGGTGCGGTTCAGAAGGTCGTCAATAAAGCTCTGGGGAATCAGCCCGGCCATGGCGTTCTCGTCATCACTGCGTGTAAATGAGGGCCCGCGATGTGCTCGGGCGCACGTATCGTGGCTCGATCATCAGCTGTCTGCTTGGGCTTTCAGGAAGTGTATCTGCCGTTCATTCACTGACGTTAATTTCAATCAGCTTTTCGGCATGGAAATGTTGCCCCGGCATCCGGTGCTGGCCAATGGTGGGCCTCGGAAGCTCGTGCAGGCACAGCCGACTCAGTTGATCGCCTGTTTGTAGGATAAGTGTGCTCGTCAGTAGCCTTGTTAGACTCGTCAGAAGAGACGTGCACCGCTGGCAGAAGAGCCAGTCCTGACGTGTGAAGCAGTTGTTTCGGTCGCGTGTGCGGCGTCAACAGTGAAGCATCAAGCGATATCCGCAAATGCCAACAGCCCGGCTGAGGGCCGGGCTTGGCAGAAGCTTGCTACGAACGTCTGTGTATTAGTACAGACGAACGGCGCGGCGCTGTTCGCGCTGAACTTTCTTAGCGTGACGCTTAACAGCGGCTGCTGCTTTGCGCTTACGCTCAGAAGTTGGCTTCTCGTAAAATTCGCGGCTACGAACTTCAGCCAGTACACCGGCTTTTTCGCAGGAGCGCTTGAAACGACGCAGAGCTACGTCGAAGGGTTCGTTCTCTTTAACTTTGACGGCTGGCATCCAGAGCTACCTTCTTTCATTACCGGGATCAACGTTCTCGTCGCAAGAAATTCGCGGCTGAGGTCGTCGGTTTTTAAGGGTTGCGGATGTTAACCCCTCATTGCCCGGAATGCAAAGCCTCTGATCGAAAACCGCTAGTCGGGAGGGGGAGTGGCGACTATTATGCGCGCCTTCGAATTCAGCCTCTACAAGGCGCAAACCCATGCTAGTACTGGGACTTGAAACCTCCTGCGACGAAACCGGTGTCGCACTTTACGACAGTGAACGCGGGCTTTTGGCCGATGCACTGTTCAGTCAGATCGACCTGCACCGCGCCTATGGCGGCGTGGTGCCGGAGCTTGCCAGCCGCGATCACGTCAAACGCATGCTGCCGTTGATTCGCCAGGTGCTGGACGAGGCGGGCTGCGTGCCGACCGAGATCGACGCGATCGCCTACACCGCAGGCCCTGGATTGGTCGGAGCCCTGCTGGTTGGGGCTTCTTGCGCTCAGGCGCTGGCCTTTGCCTGGGGCATTCCGGCCCTTGGCGTGCACCACATGGAAGGCCATTTACTAGCGCCGATGCTGGAAAAAACACCGCCCGAGTTCCCGTTCGTCGCTTTGTTGGTTTCCGGCGGTCATACACAGCTGGTTCAGGTAGACGGCATCGGCCAATACACCCTCCTGGGTGAATCGTTGGATGACGCCGCCGGCGAAGCCTTCGACAAGACTGCGAAGATGATGGGCCTCAATTATCCAGGTGGCCCGGAAATCGCCCGTCTCGCCGAAAAAGGTGTGGCCGGTCGCTATACCTTCCCGCGGCCGATGTGTGATCGCCCGGGCCTGATGTTCAGCTTCAGCGGCCTGAAAACCTCTGCACTGAATACCTGGCAGCACAGCGTCAGCGCCGGGGACGACAGTGAGCAAGCCCGTTGCGACATCGCGCTGGCGTTCCAGCAGGCCGTGGTGGAGACTTTGACCATCAAGTGCAAGCGTGCCCTCAAGCAGGCCGGGATGAAGCGCCTGGTGATCGCTGGCGGCGTCAGCGCCAACAAGGCCTTGCGCACGTCGTTGGAAAAAATGCTCGGCGACATGAAAGGGGATGTGTTCTATGCGCGCCCTGAGTTCTGCACCGATAACGGCGCGATGATTGCCTATGCGGGCTGCCAGCGCTTGCAGGCCGGGCAGCATGAAAGCCTGGCGATCAGCGTGCAGGCGCGCTGGCCGATGGAGCAGTTGTCGCCGCTGTAACGCGTAACCTGAGCCAGGTTCATCGCGGGTATTTAAAAATGCCGTTCGCGCCCGGCAAACAGGTCGCGTAAATTGCCGCGGTGGCGCCAGACGATCAGCAGTGTCAACACGCTCATCGGCAACAGCGCCGCCGGTTCCTGCCAGGCTAGTAACGGCAGGGTCAGCGGGGTGGCGATCAGCGAGGCGAGCGAGCTGGTGCGGGTCAGGTAGAACGTCAGCAGCCAGGCGATAACGGCCAGCAAGGCCGCGGGTGGGTAGATCCCCAGCAGCATGCCGGCTGCCGTGGCGACACCCTTGCCGCCGCGAAAGCGGAAGTACAGGGGAAACAGATGGCCGAGGACGGCGCACACGCCGATCCACGCCTGCTGTTGCAGGGTAAGGCCGGCGAGGCTGGCGATCAGCACGGGCAACAGGCCCTTGCACAGGTCGCCCAGCAACGTCAGCACGGCGAGCTTCTTGCCGGCCAGGCGCAACATATTGGTGGCGCCGGCATTGCCTGAGCCACTCATTCGCGGGTCGGGATTTCCCGTCAGGCGGCTGAGCAAAATGGCGAAGGACAGCGAGCCGAGCAGGTAGGCGAGAATCGCCAGTAACCAAAACATGCTAACTATTCCGGGCGAGGACGCCCTGATTCTAACGGGGCATCGCGCCCTTGTCGTGCTGCGGAGAAGAGTGCTTGGACAGAGTGTTTATCGAAGGCCTGGAAGTTGACACCGTGATCGGGGCCTACGACTGGGAGCGCGGAATCCGCCAATGCCTGCGCCTGGACCTGAGCTTCGCCTGGGACAACCGCCCGGCGGCGGCCGGTGACGACCTGACCTTGGCCTTGGACTACGCCAGTGTGTCCACACGTATCCAGGCGTTTGCCGAGCAATCGCAATATCAGCTGGTTGAAACCTTCGCCGAGCGCTTGGCCGAAGTGTTGATGAGCGAGTTCCAGATTCCCTGGCTGCACCTCAAGTTGACCAAGCCCGGGGCCGTGCCGGCTGCCAAGGGTGTGGGCGTGGAGATCGAGCGCGGATGTCGCTAACTCAGGTTTACCTTGGCCTTGGCAGCAATATCGAGCGCGAGACTCATCTGTGCGCCGGCCTTGACGCGCTGGCGAGTTTTTTGACGGATATCCGCTGCTCGGCGGTGTTCGAAAGCCAGCCGGTGGGCATCAAGAGTGGTCCGTTCTTCAATCTGGTAGTGTCGGCCTATACCGACCTGCCGCTGATGGAGCTGGATCGCCGCTTGAAATTCATCGAGGCCGACAATGGCCGTTATGCGCCGGAGCGCAAGGGCCTGCCGCTGGATATCGACGTGCTGTTGTATGGCGACCTGGTGGGCAATTTCGATGGCTTGATCCTGCCGCGCGCAGAAATCCTCAAGAATGCCTTCGTGCTGTGGCCGCTGTCGTTGATGGCGCCACAGCGTGTGCACCCTGAAGTGGGCAAGACGCTGGCCGAGCTGTGGCGCGATACGCAGATCGACCAGGTGCTGGCCCCTGTGGGGTTTGAATGGCAGGGCCAGCAACTGACGCCGAGTTCGCTTCTATAGGCTGTGCTGTTCCTTGTAGGCTTTCAGCGCCTTGAGCCGTTCGCGCTTGAGCGCTTCGCCCAGTTCCGGGCCTTTGAAGCCTTGCTCCAGCAGTGGCGCCACTGCCACTTCGCGCGCAGCCTTGGCTGCGCCGCGCAAATAATCGGCCTGTGGATAACTGCGTTGCTCGAAACCCTTGCGGCCCCGGGCGTCCATTTCGCAGGCGACCACAAACTCTTCAAAGCGCTGCGGCCGACGGTACACGTCAAAACTCTGCAGCAACTCCAGCAATGTCGAGGCCTTCAGCTCCAGGGCGCGGTGGCCGTGGGTGTGATATTGGCAGACCAGTAGCGCCAATTCCTGGCAATCCCTCGGTACCTTGAAGCGTTCGTTGACCGCCTTGACCAGCTTCAAACCGGTGTGTTCGTGGGCAATATGCTGCGGCAACTTATCCACAGGTGTCAGGCCTTTGCCCAGGTCATGCAACAGGCAGGCCCAGCGTACGGTCAGCGGCTGTTTGTACGCGGCGGCCTGTTCCAGCACGCTCAAGGTGTGTACGCCGGTATCGATTTCGGGGTGATGGGTCGCAGGTTGCGGCACGCCGAAGAGCGCATCTACTTCCGGCATCAAGGTTTTCAGCGCAGCGCAATCCCGTAGGACCTGGATGAATACCTGAGGCTGATCCTCCATCAGTGCGCGAGAGATTTCTTTCCAGCTGCGCTCCGGGGTCAGGGCTTCCAGTTCACCGGATTCGCTGAGTTGGCGCATCAGTTCCAGGGTTGGTGGTGCAATGGTGAAACCCAGGTTGGCGTAGCGTGCGGCGAAGCGGGCAACGCGCAGGACTCGCAGTGGATCTTCGGCAAAAGCGGGGGAAACGTGACGCAGAACGCGCGCTTCGAGATCGCGCTGGCCGCCATAAGGATCCGTCACATTGCCATCGTCGTCTTCGGCCATGGCATTGATGGTCAGGTCACGGCGGATCAGGTCTTCTTCCAGCGTGACGTCGGGGCTTGCGTGGAACACAAAGCCGCCGTAACCCCGGCCGCTCTTGCGTTCGGTGCGGGCGAGGGCGTACTCGTCGCCGTTTTTCGGGTCGAGGAACACCGGGAAGTCCGAGCCTACCGGCTTATAGCCCAAGGCAAGCATCTCTTCGGCCGTGGCGCCGACCACAACACGGTCAATGTCGGTGACCGGGATGCCCAGCAGGCGATCGCGTACCGCGCCGCCGACTTTATAGATTTTCATGAAAAAGCCTCCATTAGCCCCACAGGATAACGCCTGTGCCTGGCCAATGGAGGCTTTGCGGTTTCAGAGATGCACGACGGCCAGGTCCAGGCGGCCGTAGTCGTTGTCGTTGTGATCGCTGCGCGGTGGCACATGGTGGGTTTTCATCACCTGGTCGCCCTGCAGGGTTTCCAGGTGGATGTCGAAGCCCCAAAGCCTGTGCAGGTGCTTGAGCACTTCTTCGGTGGATTCGCCCAGGGGTTTGCGGTCGTGTTGCTGGTGGCGCAGGGTCAGCGAGCGGTCGCCGCGCACATCGATGCTGTAGATCTGCACGTTGGGCTCACGGTTACCCAGGTTGTATTGCGCCGCCAGGGTCTCGCGGATGGTGCGGTAGCCGGGTTCGTCGTGGATGGCGGGTACCACCAGGTCATCCTTGAGGTCGTCGTCGAGGATACTGAACAGCTTGAGGTCGCGAATCACCTGGGGTGACAGGTATTGCAGGATGAAACTCTCATCCTTGAAGCTGCTCATGGCGAACTTGATCGTGGACAGCCAATCGGTGCCGGCGATTTCCGGGAACCAGCGGCGGTCCTCTTCGGTGGGGTGTTCGCACATGCGCCGGATATCACGGTACATGGCAAAACCCAGGGCGTAGGGGTTGATGCCGCTGTAATACGGGCTGTCGAAGCCGGGTTGGAATACCACGCTGGTGTGGGAAGTAAGGAACTCCATCATGAAGCCGTCGGTGACCAGGCCTTCGTCATACAGGTCGTTCATCAGCGTGTAGTGCCAGAACGTTGCCCAGCCTTCGTTCATCACCTGGGTTTGGCGTTGTGGATAAAAGTACTGGGCGATCTTGCGCACGATACGCACGATTTCCCGTTGCCACGGCTCCAGCAGCGGCGCGTGTTTTTCCAGGAAATACAGGATGTTTTCCTGAGGTTCGGCGGGGAAGCGTGCATTGTCCTTGTCGCTGTTCTTGCCGGTCTTTTTCGGAATGGTGCGCCACAGGTCGTTGATCTGCTTTTGCAGGTGCTCCTCGCGCTCCTTCTGGCGCAGGCGTTCTTCCTCGGCAGAAATCGGGTACGGGCGTTTGTAGCGGTCCACGCCGTAGTTCATCAGCGCATGGCAGGAGTCGAGCAGGTCCTCCACGGCGTCGATGCCGTGGCGTTCCTCGCATTGCATGATGTACTGCTTGGCGAACACCAGGTAGTCGATGATCGAGCTGGCATCGGTCCAGGTGCGGAACAGGTAGTTGCCCTTGAAAAAGCTGTTGTGCCCGTAGCAGGCATGCGCCACCACCAGCGCCTGCATGCAGATGGTGTTTTCTTCCATCAGGTAGGCGATGCACGGGTCCGAGTTGATGACGATCTCGTAAGCCAGGCCCATCTGCCCGCGGCTGTAGGACTTCTCGGTGCTGAGGAAGTGTTTGCCGTAGGACCAATGGTGATAGCCCAGGGGCATGCCGACCGAGGCATAGGCATCCATCATCTGCTCGGCGGTGATCACTTCGATCTGGTTGGGGTAGGTGTCCAGGGCATAACCCGCCGCGATGCGGCTGATTTCCCGGTCGTAGGCCTGGATCAGTTCAAAGGTCCACTCGGAACCCGTGGAAATCGGTTGGCGTCTTTGCTCTTTTTTGGCGGTCATGTCACTAACCTGCGCTGGAAGAGTTCACGGAAGACCGGGTAGATATCGCCGGCCGAGACCAATTGCTGCTGGGCGAACGTGTCGGCAAAGGCTTCGCCGATGCGCTCGTATTCGAACCACAGGGCCTGGTGCTCACGGGGGGTGATTTCAACGTAAGTGTAGTACTGCACGAACGGCATGATCTGGTTGATCAGGATGTCGCGGCAGATCGGCGAATCGTCGTTCCAGTTGTCACCGTCCGAAGCCTGGGCGGCGTAGATGTTCCACTCGTTGGCCGGGTAGCGTTCGGCCATGATCTCCTGCATCAGCTTCAGCGCGCTGGAAACAATGGTGCCGCCGGTTTCCCGTGAGTAGAAGAACTCCTCTTCGTCCACTTCCCGGGCGCTGGTGTGATGGCGGATGAACACTACGTCGATCTTGTCGTAGTTCCGCTTCAAGAACAGGTACAGCAAGATAAAGAAGCGCTTGGCGATGTCCTTGGTGGCCTGGGTCATGGAGCCGGAGACGTCCATCAGGCAGAACATCACCGCCTTGGAGCTGGGGTTGGGCTGCTTGACCAGCAAGTTGTATTTAAGGTCGAAGGTGTCGAGGAACGGCACGCGGTGGATACGCGCGCTGAGTTTCTCGATTTCCGTCTCGATTTCCTGGATATCGCCGAAGTTGTCCGGTTCTTCACGTTTCAGGCGGGCCAATTCTTCCTTGGCTTCCTTCAATTTGGCGCGGCTGCTGCCAGACAGGGCGATACGCCGCGCATGGGCCGAGCGCAGGGTGCGGATGATGTTGATGCGCGACGGGTTGCCCTCGTTGCTGATCCCCGCGCGCACGGTCTTGAAGGTGTCGGTGCCGGTGAGGTTGCGCTTGACCAGGTTGGGCAGCTCCAGGTCTTCGAACATGAATTCGAGGAATTCCTCCTGGGTGATCTGGAACACGAACTCATCCATGCCCTCGCCGGAGTTGCCGGCCTTGCCCGGGCCTTTGCCGCCGCCGCCACCTTGGGGGCGCTGGATATGCTCGCCGGTGGTGAACTCCTTGTTGCCCGGGTGTACCACCGTCTGTTTGCCGCCCCGGCCGTGGTGCAGCACCGGTTCGTCGATGTCCCGTCCGGGAATGCTGATTTGTTCGCCATGTTCCATATCGGTGATGGAGCGGCGGCTGACGGCCTCTTCCACGGCCTTTTTGATGTGGTCACGGTAACGCCGCAGGAAACGCTGGCGGTTTACCGTGCTCTTGTTCTTGCCATTGAGGCGTCGGTCGATCACATAGCTCATGGGGAGCCCTCCGGGCAGCTTCACGTTACAAGCTTCAAACTGCGAGCTGGAAGCTTAAAGACAGGCGGTCAGTTGCCAGGCCCAAGGCCTGGCACTGCACGCGCGTCGCTGCCTTACTGCGATTTGCGAACCCGCAGGTACCACTCGGAGAGCAGCCGTACCTGTTTGTCGGTGTAGCCGCGTTCGACCATGCGTGTGACGAAGTCGTTGTGTTTTTGCTGGTCCTCCTTGCTGGCCTTGGCGTTGAAGCTGATGACCGGCAGCAGATCCTCGGTGTTGGAGAACATTTTCTTCTCGATGACCACCCGCAGCTTCTCGTAGCTGAGCCAGGTCGGGTTCTTGCCGTTGTTGTTGGCCCGGGCACGCAGCACGAAGTTGACGATTTCGTTGCGGAAATCTTTCGGGTTGCTGATACCGGCCGGTTTCTCGATTTTCTCCAGTTCCTCGTTGAGGGCTACGCGGTTGAGAATCTCGCCGGTTTCCGGGTCGCGGTATTCCTGGTCCTGGATCCAGAAGTCGGCGTACAGCACGTAGCGGTCGAAGATGTTCTGGCCGTACTCGCTGTAGGACTCCAGGTACGCGGTCTGGATTTCCTTGCCGATGAACTCGATGTAGCGCGGCGCCAGGTATTCCTTGAGGAAGCGCAGGTAGCGTTCGCGGGTCTCGGCCTGGAATTGCTCCTGTTCGATCTGCTGTTCCAGCACATAGAGCAGGTGCACCGGGTTGGCGGCGATCTCGTGGGGGTCGAAGTTGAAGACCTTGGACAGGATCTTGAACGCAAAACGTGTCGACAGGCCGTTCATGCCCTCATCCACACCGGCGGTGTCGCGGTATTCCTGGATCGACTTGGCCTTGGGGTCGGTGTCCTTGAGGTTTTCGCCGTCGTACACGCGCATCTTCGAGTAGATGTTCGAGTTTTCCGGCTCCTTGAGGCGCGACAGCACGGTGAACTGGGCGAGCATCTTCAGGGTGTCGGGTGCGCAGTGCGCCTTGGCCAGGGAGCTGTTGAACAGCAGTTTGTCGTAGATCTTGATTTCATCGCTGACCCGCAGGCAGTACGGCACCTTGACGATATAGATCCGGTCGATGAAGGCTTCGTTGTTCTTGTTGTTGCGGAAGGTGTGCCACTCCGATTCGTTGGAGTGGGCCAGCAGGATCCCGGTGAACGGAATCGCGCCCAGGCCTTCGGTACTGTTGTAGTTGCCTTCCTGGGTGGCGGTCAGCAGTGGGTGCAGCACCTTGATCGGTGCCTTGAACATCTCCACGAACTCCATCAGGCCCTGGTTGGCCCGGCACAGCGCGCCCGAGTAGCTGTAGGCGTCGGCGTCGTTCTGCGGGAATTCTTCGAGCTTGCGGATATCGACCTTGCCCACCAGCGCCGAGATGTCCTGGTTGTTTTCGTCGCCTGGTTCGGTCTTGGCCACGCCGATCTGGTTGAGGATCGAGGGGTAGAGCTTGACCACGCGGAACTGGCTGATGTCACCGCCGAACTCGGCCAGGCGCTTGGTGGCCCAGGGCGACATGATGGTGTTGAGGTAGCGGCGTGGAATGCCGAAATCTTCTTCGAGGATCGCGCCATCTTCGGTGGCGTTGAACAGGCCCAGGGGCGACTCGAAGACCGGCGAGCCCTTGATCGCGTAGAAGGGCACCTTCTCGATCAGTTGTTTGAGCTTTTCGGCCAGGGACGATTTACCGCCACCGACGGGGCCGAGCAGGTAGAGGATCTGTTTCTTCTCTTCCAGGCCTTGGGCGGCATGGCGGAAGTAGGAGACGATCTGGTCGATGCATTCTTCCATGCCATGGAAGTCTTCAAAGGCCGGGTAGCGGCGGATCACCTTGTTGGAAAAAATCCGCGACAGGCGCGAGTTGTTGGAGGTGTCTACCAGCTCCGGCTCGCCAATCGCCAGCAGCAGGCGCTCGGCGGCAGACGCATAGGTACTGCGGTCCTTTTTGCACAGCTCAAGATACTCCTGCAGCGTGAGCTCTTCTTGCTGTGTGGACTCGAAGCGTTGTTGGAAGTGGCTAAAAATACTCATGACGTCGTCACCTCGCTCGATACGTGGAGCCGACGCCGGATCAATCAGTCGATGCTGGCAGTCATTGACGATCGCCAATGGCCGTTTTCCCCCCAGAACACCCTGAAACGCTACCGATGACCCGCACGCCGGTGTACCGGCTCTCCCCTGATTCGGATGGCCTGCGCTTAAGGATAGTTCGGAATCGGGGAGGTCAAGGCGCGATGCGTAATTAGTTTGGCCGCGCCGTTCGTCAGAAACGGCGCGAGGCCAAGCGTCACGCGGGGTAGCGGGGTTTGAAAAAAATTATTGCGAATCGCCCGAGGCAATTTCCGCAGGAAACGTCGTACGCCACAGCTCAAAGCCACCGTCCAGGCTATAGACGTCGGAGAAGCCCTGGCTGATCAGGTAGGCGGCTGCGCTCTGGCTGGAGTTGCCGTGGTAGCAGGCCACGATCACCGGCGCATCGAGGTCGGCTGCGCGGATGAAGTCGGCGATGTTGACGTTGTCCAGGTGTTGGGCGCCGGTGATGTGAGCCGCCACGTAGGTAGGCTGATCACGGATGTCGACGACCACTGCGCCTTGCCCGCGCAGGGCCTGGGCTTGTTCGGGGGAGATGCGTTTGAATTCGCTCATGGGGGCTCCTAGGGCTTGGCGGCCGGCAGGGTAACGGAAAGGGGGGATTCGCACTGGCAGCTGTGGCGCTCGCCGGTGTCGATGTTCATCAGGGTCATGGCGCCGCCCCACACGCAGCCGGTGTCGAGGGCGAACACGCCGGGTTCATTGCACTTGCCTTCGAGGGCTGCCCAGTGGCCAAAGATGATCTTTGTGTCACGGGTCTTGCGCTCTTTGTGGGCGAACCAGGGTTTGTAGCCGGGCAGTGCGGTATCGGCACCTTCCTTGCTCTTGAGGTCCAGTTTGCCTTCGGCGGTGCAGAAGCGCATGCGGGTGAAGTAGTTGGTGATCACGCGCAGGCGGGCAACGCCCGTCAGGTCGTTGTCCCACTTCACGGGATCGTTGCCGTACATGCCGTCGAGGTAGGCGGTGTACAGGCTGTCATCGGCCATGGCGGCTTCGACTTCGGCGGCGCACTTGAGGGCTTTTTTCAAGGTCCATTGGGGCGGGATGCCCGCATGGACCAAGGCCATGTTGCGGGCCTCGTCGTAGTGCATGATCTTCTGGCGGCGTAGCCAGTCGAGCAAGTCGGCACGGTCCGGTGCTTCGAGGATTTCCCGCAGGGTGTCGCCCTTTTTCAGGCGCTCGATGTTTTTGCTGGCCGCCAGCAGGTGCAGGTCGTGGTTGCCCAGCACGCACACCAGGGCATCGCGCAGGCTATATAGGTAGCGCAAGGTTTCCAGGGATTGGGGGCCGCGGTTGACCAGGTCACCGACCAGCCACAGGCGGTCGCGGGTTGGATCGAAGGACACGCGTTCAAGCAGGCACTTGAGAGGTTCCAGGCAGCCTTGCAGGTCGCCGACCGCGTACGTCGCCATCAGTGCAGGGCTCCCGGCACGGCGAGGCGAAAGGGCGCGATGATCGCGTCGAACAACTGGCCATCGGTGGCTTTCATCTGATACGAGCCCTGCATGGTGCCGACCTTGGAGGTCATCACCGTGCCGCTGCTGTAAGTGTGGCTGGCTCCGCAATCAATCAACGGCTGCTGGCCAACCACGCCCGCACCGCGCACTTCTTCGACCTGGCCGTCGCCGTCGGTGATCACCCAATGGCGCGACAGCAGCTTGGCCGGCACCAGCCCGTTGTTTTTCACCGTGATGGTGTAGGCAAAGGCGAAGCGATTATGTTCGGGTTGCGATTGGTCCGCCAGGAAGCGGGTGACGACGCTGACGTCGATCTGGTAGCGAGGATCGGACATGCAAGAGGCCTTAAAAGCAAAAGCGGGGGGACAGCAGATGCGGATCAGTCTAGGCCAAGAGCTGGGCACTAGGCCAGACATGCTGTCTGGCCCAGGCTCGGCAGGCTTCAGTCCGCGGCGGGCGCTGGCTGGATGGCAAGCTGGTCGGCCAGGCGTACGAACGCGGCCAGGTCCAGCTGCTCTGGGCGCAGGCTGCCATCGACGCCGGCGGCTTCGATTTCAGCGTTGCTCAGCAAAGCCTTCAGCGTGTTGCGCAGGGTCTTGCGACGCTGGTTGAAGGCTTCGCGTACCACGCGCTCCAGCAGCTTGTGATCCTTGGCCGGGTGCGGCAGCACGGCGTGCGGCACCAGGCGCACGATGGCCGAATCGACCTTCGGTGGCGGGTTGAATGCGCCCGGACCTACGTTGAACAGGTGTTCGACGCGGCAGTGGTACTGCACCATGATCGACAGGCGGCCCCAATCACCACCGCCAGGGCCGGCGGCCAGGCGTTCCACCACTTCTTTTTGCAGCATGAAGTGCATGTCGCGGATGATCCCGGCGTTGTTCAGCAGGTGGAAGATCAACGGCGTGGAGATGTTGTATGGCAGGTTGCCCACGACCCGCAGGCTGTTGGGCGCGGCATTGAGGCTGTTGAAGTCGAACTTCAGCGCATCGCCCTGGTGCAGGTTGAAGTTCGGCTTGTCGGCGAACTGCTGGTTAAGGATCGGGATCAGGTCCTTGTCCAGTTCCACCACGTCCAGTTGCCCGCCGCTGGCCAGCAGGCCTTGGGTCAGTGCGCCCTGGCCGGGGCCGATTTCCAGCAGGCGGTCTTCGGGCTTGGCATGGATGGAGCGCAGGATGCGGTCGATAACGCCCGCGTCGTGCAGGAAGTTTTGCCCGAAGCGCTTGCGCGCCCGGTGTTGGTAATGCTCGGTCATATACGGGTCTCGGCCATCTGATAGGCGGTTTCCAGGGCCACGTGCAGGCTGCCGGTATCGATCTTGCCGCTGCCGGCCAGGTCCAGGGCAGTGCCATGGTCGACGGAGGTGCGGATGATCGGCAGGCCCAGTGTCACGTTGACTGCGGCGCCAAAGCCTTTGTATTTCAGCACAGGCAGCCCCTGGTCATGGTACATCGCCAGCACTGCGTCGCAGTGCTCCAGATATTTGGGGGTAAACAGAGTGTCCGCAGGCAATGGGCCGCGCAGGTCCATGCCTTCTTGGCGCAGACGCTCCAGGGTGGGTTCGATGATGTCGATTTCTTCATGGCCCAGGTGGCCGCCTTCACCGGCGTGCGGGTTGAGTCCACAGACCAGGATGCGCGGTTGGGCAATGCCGAATTTTTGTTGCAGGTCGGCGTGCAGGATACGGGTGACGCGTTCCACACGCTCGGCGGTGATGGCGTCGGCAATCTCACGCAGCGGCAGGTGCGTGGTGACCAGGGCGACGCGCAGGCCACGGGTGGCCAGCATCATGACGACTTGTTCGGTGTGGGTCAGTTCGGCGAGGAATTCGGTATGCCCGGAAAAGGCGATGCCCGATTCGTTGATCACGCCTTTGTGCACCGGGGCGGTGATCATGCCGGCGAAGTCGCCATCGAGACAGCCTTGCCCGGCGCGGGTCAGGGTTTCCAGGACGAACGCGGCATTGGCGGTGTCCAGCTGTCCGGCCACCACCTTGGCTTGCAGTGGGGTGTCCCACACATACAGGCTGCCGGCGGGGGCGGGCAGGTCGGGCCAGTTGCCGGGCGACACCTCCAGCAAACTGACAGCCACGCCCAGTTGCGCGGCCCGCTCAAGGAGCAGGTCGCGGCTGGTAATGGCAATCAGGGGGTGTGGCTGGGGGTGCGAAGCGAGCAGCAGGCACAGGTCTGGACCAATGCCGGCCGGCTCGCCGGGTGTTACCGCGAAACGCTGGGGTTTCACTGGGCTGCCTGGTCGGTGCCTGTTTGCTCGGCGCCTGGCAGCTTGTTTTCTACGTAGGCTTCGTCACGGATCTGACGCAACCAGGTTTGCAGCTCTTCGTCGTATTTGCGGTTACGCAGTACGGACAAGGCTTGTTGCTCGCGGGCCTGGCTGGTGTTGTCGGTGGCGCGACGGCCAAGGACTTCCAGCACGTGCCAGCCGTATTGGGTCTTGAACGGCTTGGACAATACACCCTGCGGGGTATCGGCCATTACCTGTTGGAACTCCGGCACCAGGGCTTTCGGGTCGATCCAGTTCAGGTCACCGCCATTGAGGGCAGAACCTGGGTCTTCCGAGAAGCTCTTGGCCAGGGTGGCGAAGTCTTCACCGCTTTGGATGCGGTCGTAGATCTTCTGGGCCAGTTCCTTGGTTTGCGCTTCGGTGCGGATTTCGCTTGGTTTGACCAGGATATGACGAACATGTACTTCGTCTTTCAGCGAGGTCTCGCCGCCGCGTTTTTCCAGCAACTTCAGGATGATGAAGCCGCCTGGCGTGCGTGCAGGTCGAGTGATTTCACCCGGCTGCATGGCGCTCAGCTCAGCGTCGAACGGAGGTGGTAATTGAGCCGCTTTGCGCCAGCCCATATCACCGCCGTCCAGTGCGTTGTCGCTGTTGGAGACGGCAATTGCCGTCTGGGCAAAGTCGGCACCGGCTTTCAGGCGGTCATAAACAGCCTGGGTTTTCGCGGCGGCTGCGTTGAGCTGCTCGGAGTTGGCGCTGTCTGGTGTACCGATCAGGATGTTGGCCAGGCGCAACTCTACGGAAAGCTGTGCCTTGCCCAGGTCCGAAGCCAGGAAGTTCTTCACTTCCTGCTCGGAGACCTGCACCCGCTCGGCCACACGGCGCTGACGTACACGGCTGATGATCATTTCGCGACGGATCTGGTCACGGGCGTCCTCATAGGACAGGCCATCGCGGGCCAGGGCGGCGCGGAACTGGTCAATGCTCATGTTGTTGCGTTGAGCGATGGTGCCAACGGCCTGGTTCAGTTCTTCATCCGAAATACGGATGCCCGAACGCTCGCCGATCTGCAGTTGCAGGTTCTCGACGATCAGGCGCTCCAGCACCTGTTGGTCCAGCACGCTGGTCGGTGGCACACCACCGCCACGCTTGGCGATGGTTTGCTGAACTTCCTTGACGCGTTGGTCCAGCTGGCTCTGCATGATCACGTCGTTATCGACGATGGCCACCACTTTATCCAGCTGTTGAACCGCAGCGTGTGCCGATGCGGTACCCAGGAACAGCGCGCCCAGTACGAGCGGGCGCAGACAATCAGAAAGCTTGGTCTTCACGTTCACGATAACCTTCAATGCCTTTGTCGAGGAAGCTCTCTACCTTGGCGCCGGTCAGGCCGCCGAGTCCTTTGAGGACGATCTGCAGGAAGAGCCCGTGGTCACCCTTTTCGTTAAGCGGGGCGATCTGGCTGTATTCGTCGTTGGAAACCCAGTAACGGTTGATGACGCGCAGTTTCCAGCAGCAGTTGTCGTACTCGAAACCACCGAAGGCTTCCAGGGTACGGTTGCGGGCATAGTCATACTGCCAGCGGGTGATCAGGTTCCACTGTGGAACGATCGGCCACATCATCGAGAAGTCGTGTTGCTGGATTTTGTAGTAATCCTTCACGTACTCAGGGCTGCCTGGCGTGCCGTAGTCGCCACCGAACTGCCATTTGCCGGTCAGCTGGTTGTACACCACCTGGTCGTTGCGATAGCGGTAGCCAACGTTGACGACCTTGTTCGGGTTGTCTTCCGGCTGGTAGTGGAACATCGCGCTGCCGGAACGAGGGCTGTGGCTCTCGGTGTCCCAGTTGTAGTCGGCAGTGGCGCGCCAGTCGCGGTTGAAGCGGAACTCGTAGTCCAGTGCGATTGGCGACAAGTCTGACTGTGCGTCGGCACGGTCCGCTGCAAGTACGCCTGGAAGTTGTACTTCGCGATCCTTGAAGTAAATCGCCTGGCCCACAGCTATGCGCTGACGCTCGAAGCCGTTCTCTTCGATCCAGCGGTTGGTCACGCCCAAGGACAGCTTGTTCTCGTCACCGATCCGGTCGGAGCCGCTGAAGCGGTTGTCGCGGAACAGCGAGGAGTAGCTGAACGAGCTTTCGCTGGTGTCGAATACCGGAATGTCGCTCTGGTCTTTGTTCGGTACGTATAGGTAGTAAGCACGCGGCTCAAGGGTCTGGCGATATTCTTTGCCGAACCAGTTGGTGTTGCGGTCGAAGTACAGGCCGCTGTCGACGCTGGCGACTGGAACTGCGCGATCCTGAGAGCTCTTGAATTTCTGGCCAGTAGCCAAAGAGGCCTTGCCAGTACCATCAAGGTCCAGATCGTATTTGGTGTAGACGTACTTGAGCTTCGGCGTAATGAAACCGTAGGTCGATTCCATCGGGTATGAAACAGCCGGAGCTACGTTCAGGCGAGTGCCGTTCGCACGGGTCAGGCCGGTAACGTAGGTGTCCAGGCGACGCTCGGAATCACCATTTTCATTGGTGAAGTTGCCACTTTCCAAGCTGCGCTCAAACCGAACTGCTTCGGTCTCGTAGCTGAAGTTCAGGCCACCAGGATGGTAAGGCAGCGCACCGTTGAAGGTGATCTGCGGCAACCGGTTGTACGGCGTGATCTGGGAGATTGTCGCCAGCTGGTAAGCCTGGACATTCAAGCGCGCCTGATAGGAGTCGCCCCGGTAGGTCACAGCACCTTGCTGGTTGAGGAAGTCGCGGCTCTCAACACCTTCCTGATAGGCCTTGAGGTCCTGGAAGTAATAAGGGTCGCTGATCTTGGTGTAATCGACCAGTGTCGACACTCGCGAATCCAACCCACCCTTATGCTGCCAGTTGAGCATATAGCGAGTCTTTTGGTATTCGGACTGCTTCTTACGCTCGTCACTATCGTCATTCAGGTACGCCCCACCGAACTGACCTTCGCTGGACTTGGTGAGGTAGCGGAATTCGCCTTCCATCAACAAGCCGCGTTTGGTCATGTACTGCGGATACAACGTGGCATCGTAGTTCGGCGCCAGGTTGAAGTAGTACGGCGTAACCAGCGTAAAGCCGGTTTCGCTGCCGGTGCTGAAGCTCGGCGGCAGGAAGCCGGATTGACGACGGTCATCGATCGGGAAATAGATGTAAGGCGTGTACAGGATCGGAATGTTCTTGATCCGCAACGTCGCGTTGGTGGCCGTACCGAAACCGGTGGCCGGGTTCAACGTGATGTTGTTGCCCTTGAGCTGCCAGGCGTTGCTATCTGGCTCGCAGGTGGTGTACGTACCGTCCTTGAGACGGATGATCGCGTTTTCGGCACGCTTGGCGTACAGCGCGCTGCCGCGGATACGCGACTTGTGCATCACGTATTCGGCGTTGTCGATCTGCGCCGCGCCGGTGTCCAGCTGGACTTCGGCGTGGTCGCCGACGATCAGGGCACCGTTGTCGCGCAGGCGCACTTTGCCGTTCAGCTCGCCACGGTTTTCAGCCTGGTACAGGCTGGCTTCTTCGGATTCAAGCTGCATGCTGCCCTGACGCATGACAACGTCACCGGCGAGGGTTGCAACCTGGGATTCCTGTTCGTAACGAGAGGCCTTGGCACCGATGAAGGTCGGCGCATCGCTCTTGTTCGTCTTGTCGTTCATGCCAGGACGGGTCGGCTCGATGTACGCACCGCCACAGTACGGGCCGGTTTCGGCCAGTTGGGCGGCGGTCAGCTTCTCGCGGGGTACCCAGTCCAGGTGGCTGTAGTCGGCGCTGCGCGAACGCAGGCCACGGCCCTTGGCTTCGGTGACCAGCGCGGTCTGCGGCACGGCCTCGGCGTTGCCACCGGCAGCGGCTTGCGCCGTGTCGTTGGCCGAGCTGGCGGCAGCACCGTCATGCACCGGACGTGGTGGCAATGGGGCGGCGGCGCTTTTTGGCGCGCAAGCCCAGGCACCCGAAGCGGAGACGGAACAGTCATACTGCTCCGCAGCGACCACGAATGAGGTGGCGAAAGGTTGCATGGCCAGCAGACTGCCGGTTACCAGCAACGGAAATTTTCTACGAAACGCGGGGGATTTCAATGCCATCTTATTAGTCCGGGCTTCCTGCGTGCCATCTGCCCGCGGTGTGGGCCGCACGACTCTCGATGGTCTGAAAAAGATGCGTGATAATAAAGCATGACCCGCTTGACGGCTAGGGCCGTCGGAGACCCTTGTAATGCCCGACCAAGATCTACGTTTACAACAGCTGGAAGTCTGGCTGGATGAGCAGTTGCCGATCCTTTTCAACGCTCAAGGCTGGGGTGCCGTACCCCCGGCCACATTGACCGCGGCCAGCAGCGACGCGAGTTTCAGGCGGTATTTCCGCTGGGAAGGCGGCGCCCGCACATTCGTCGTGATGGACGCGCCACCCCCCCAGGAAAACTGCAAACCTTTCGTCGATATCGCTCATTTGCTGGCGAAGTCGGGAATAAATGTGCCAAAAATTTATGCAGAAGATTTGCCGCGCGGCTTTCTTTTGCTCAATGACCTGGGCACAAAAACGTATCTGGACGTGATTGACGCGCAAAACGCCGACCAATTGTTCGCCGATGCCATCGACGCGTTGCTGGCTTTCCAGCAGTTGCCGATGGACGCGCCACTGCCTAGTTATGACGTCGCCTTGCTGCGCCGCGAGCTGGAATTGTTTCCCGAGTGGTACGTGCGCCGTCACCTGGGAATCGAGTTGGATGCCCAGCAGCAAGCGCTCTGGCAACGTGCCAGCGGCCTGTTGATCGACAGCGCCCTGGCCCAGCCGAAAGTGCTGGTGCACCGCGACTACATGCCGCGCAACCTGATGATCAGCGCGCCGAACCCTGGCGTGCTGGATTTCCAGGATGCGGTCTATGGCCCGGTGACCTACGACATCACCTGCCTGTTCAAGGACGCGTTCCTCAGTTGGCCCCAGGCCCGTGTGCGGGAATGGCAGCGCGGTTATTGGGAGCGCGCGATGCAAGCCGGCATTCCGGTGCAAGCGGAATTCGACGATTTCCTGCGCGCCAGCGACCTGATGGGCGTGCAGCGCCACCTCAAGGTCATCGGCATCTTCGCGCGCATCTGCCATCGCGACGGCAAGCCCCGTTACCTGGCCGACGTGCCGCGCTTCTTCGCTTATATAGAAGCCGTACTGGCCGACCGCCCTGAACTGCGCGAACTGGCTGAGCTGTTGACCAGCCTGCGCGAGCCCGTCGAGGCCACCGTATGAAGGCCATGATCCTGGCCGCGGGCAAAGGTGAGCGGATGCGTCCGCTCACCCTGCACACGCCCAAGCCATTGGTGCAGGCCGGTGGCAAGCGGTTGATCGAGTATCACCTGGAGGCGCTGGCCAAGGCTGGCTTCACCGATATCGTGATCAACCATGCCTGGCTCGGCCAGCAGATCGAAAGCTACCTGGGCGACGGCGCGCAGTTTGGCTTGCGTATCCAGTACTCGCCAGAGGGTGAGCCGCTGGAGACGGGTGGCGGGATTTTCCAGGCCTTGCCGTTGCTGGGGGATGAACCGTTCCTGGTGGTCAATGGCGATATCTGGACCGACTACGACTTCACCCAGCTCAAGCAACCGCTCCAGGGCCTGGCCCATCTGGTGATGGTCGACAACCCGGCGCATCACCCCTCGGGCGGCGATTTCTACCTGGATCAGGGTTTGCTTCATGATGCCGCGCCCGGTGCCGATAACCTGACCTTCAGTGGCATTTCAGTGCTCGACCCGCAGCTTTTCGCGGGTTGCACTGCCGGTGCCTTCAAGCTGGCGCCGCTATTGCGGGCGGCGATGGCCAAAGGTTTGGTAACGGGGGAACACATGGCGGGACGCTGGATTGATGTCGGCACGCTGGAGCGTCTGGCGCAGGTCGAAACCCTGCTGACAGCGGAGCAGTAAGATGCTGTGGCCAGGGACGCTGATCGGCGCCGGGGCTGGCTTTGCCATTGCCAGCATTCCGGGGGCCTTGTTGGGTGCGCTGCTGGGGCAGGCGTTGGATCGCCGGCTGCAACTGCACAATTGGGCGCAACTGCGCGAACGCCTCGGCGGGCGCCCGGCGTTGCGCAATGACGAGCTGTTGTTCGTGCTGCTCGGCCGCCTGGCGAAAAGCAATGGCCGGATCGTCGACGGGCATATCCAGCAGGCGCGGCAAGAAATGCGCGCGCTGGACATGGGCGAGCCGGCCCAGCGCCGCGCAATCGCGGCGTTCAACCGGGGCAAGTCCGGATCAGACCGCGTGCGCAGTTACTTGCGCGTGCTCAAGCGCCAGCCCCATGCGGCGGAAGGTGTACTGCGTGCGTGCTGGCGCATGGTGTGGGCCGACGGCAAGGCGGATGACGCCGAGCGCGACCTGATCGAACTGTGGGGCAAGTGGCTGGGCTGGACGCCGCAACAGCTTCAGGCATTGGCCGCTGACTACAAGCCGGAGCGTAAGCCGCTGGTGAGTCGGGGCATGTCTTATCAGGACGCGTTGCGCCTGCTCGGTGTGACGATCAGCACTGAACCTGCGGTAATCAAGCGCGCCTACCGCCGTCTGCTCAGTCGCCACCACCCGGACAAGATCGCCGGCAGCGGTGCCAGCACCGCGCAAGTGCATGAGGCGACCGAGCGCACCCGCGAACTGCACAACGCCTATACGCTGATTCGCGAGCGTCGGGACTTTCGCTGACTGCGACGACTCCTGACTGACAACCCAATCTCCTGTGGGAGCTGGCTTGCCTGCGATGGCGGTGTATCAGTGCCCGATGAGCAAGCTGGTCCACCGCTATCGCAGGCAAGCCAGCTCCCACATTTTGATTGGGTTATCACTGTCGGATCAGTCGGCAGTCGCCTGCGGGCTCAACCACCCGCGAATCCGCCGATACAACTGCTCCTGCTCCGCCGAGCTGTTCCCCGGCAAGGTCTTCAGCGACACCTGCTTATAGCCGTCATTCTTCGACCGTTTGGCCGCCTGAACACGTTCCAGCGCCGCTTTACGATCCTGGGCCGTGTCTTGGTAAAACACATCCGCCGTCGGCACCTTCAGTGTCGGCGCCAGTTGCTGCAAGCCCGGCTGACGACCGATTGGCGACTTGCCCGCAACCATCACCAGTTTCTGCACCTGTGCCGGTTGTTTCTCTTCCAGGTAGCGCGCGGCCCACCACGCGCCGGTGCCATGGCCGAGCAGCACCACACTGCGTGCGCCTTGGGTCTGGGCGAAGGCGACGGCGGCATCGATCCGCTCGAAGATGCGTTTGGCGTCGGTCTTGTCTTGCTCGTCCGCCCCCGCGACCACGGCGGGGTCGGTGCCTTCGGCTTCGGCGCTGGCGGCTTGTTCGATAGGCTTGGCGGCGGTGCTGCCGTCTTTGCTGCTGGTGTCGACCGCCGCCTTGGGCGCTTCGATCAGGCGGGGCGGCAGGGTGTCAATGTTCACGTCCGGCAGCGACAGGCTGAGGGTGCCCCAGTTGGCGTCAGGCAGTTTGCGCCGCAGCGGGGCGATTGCTTGCGGCCAGTCAGCACTTTCCCCGGCGCCCGGTACGATAATCACCACGCCTTCGGGTTCGGCGCTGTTGGCCGGTTTCCACAGGGCCAGGAAGGTGTCGCTGCCGCCCTGCAATTGTTGCTGTTCCTCCCGTGGCACCTGTCGTTCCAGGGCCGCGGCGTCTTCCTGGCCGCGTTCGGCCAAGGGCTGGCGCACGGCGGCTGTTTCGGCGGCTGGCGCGGGCGTGTCGGCGGCCTGTACAGAAAAGCCGCTGGTAAATAATAACGACAGGCACAATGCTGGCACTGCTGAACGGTTTCGAGATGGCATCGTTGATTTCCGGCCAGAAGAGATTCCAGCAGCCTAATGGGTTGGTCTGTATTTGTCAGTGATGTGAGACGTGGATCATGGGTTTTCGCTGTCTGCTGGTTATCGGCTGTTTGTGGCTTCCCTTGATCGCGGGGGCCACCTCTGCGCCTGCGGTACCGCAAGCGCAACTGGATGCGGGGCAACGGGAGTGGCTGGCCGCGCACCCGGAGTTACGGGTGGGCGTGGTCTTGCAGGCACCCTATGCGCAATACGATCGGCGCTTGCAGCGCTTGTCGGGGGCCAATGTCGAATTGATGCAGTGGCTGGCCAAGGCGCTGAACATCGAACTGAGCTGGCGCAACTTTCCCACCCAGGAACAGTTGGAAGACGCGGTGCGCGATGGCGAGGTGGATATCGCCCCCGGCCTGCAACAAACCCCGGCCGGTTTGCGTTTGTGGTTGTTCAGCGACCCGTATATGCGCGTGCCTCAGCATATCGTCGGCATTCGTGACGGTGGCGGTGCCGTCGAGCTGGAAAAGCTCGACGAACTCTCGCGTATCGCCGTGCGCATGCCCAGTGCCGTCGCCGATTACCTGCGCAGCACGTATCCCAAGCTGAACCTGCAAGGCGTGCCCATGGAACGCCAGGCGTTGCAGTTGCTGGTCAGCCAGCAGGCGCGCTACGCCGTGGTGGATGAGGCGCAACTGAGCCGGTTGTCGGGTGAAGCCGAATTCGCCGGGCTGGCCGTGGTGGGTGACATCGGCCTGCCGCAATTGCTGCGCGTAGCCACACGCCGGGAATGGCCGGAGCTGGCCGGCATCATGCAAAGCGCGTTGCGTGCGATCCCCGCCCGTGACCTGGACCAACTGCACAACCGCTGGCTGCAACCCAAGTACCCGCGTTTGTCGGAGTCGCCGGGACTGTGGCAAAACCTCAGCCTGCTGCTCGCCCTGTTGCTGTTGGCCAGCCTGGCCGTGGTGCTCTGGCAGCGTCGCCAGTTGCACGGCCTGGAGCACAGTTTGCTCGGCGCACGGGAAGAAAGTGCCGCGCGGGCGGCGGGGGCCGAAGCGTTGCGGTTGACGCAGTTTTCCATCGACCAAAGCACCGTCGGCATCCTCTGGGTCAACTGGGACAGCCACGTGCGCTACGCCAACCGCTCGGCCGAAAGCATGCTCGGCTACGGCCCCGGCGCGCTGATCGAACGGCCGCTGGCGGACCTTGATCCGACGCTGGACATGGACCGCTGGCTCAACCTGTGGAAGCGCGCCCGCGCCAGCGAAGACGGCCCGCAGAACTTCGCCACCGATTGCCAGCGCGCCGATGGCAGCGTCTTGCCCGCCGATGTGTCGTTGAGCTTTTTGCGCTTTGCCGAGGGCGAATACCTGGTGGTCTACCTCAACGACGTGACCGAGCGCCGCCGCTACGTCGCCGCCTTGCTGCAAAGCGAGGCGCAATTGCGTGAACTGTCCGCCCACCTGGAGACCGTGCGCGAAGAAGAAAAGGCGCGCATCGCCCGGGAAGTCCACGACGAACTGGGCCAGATGCTCACCGTGCTCAAGCTGGAAACCTCCATGTGCGAACTGGCCTACGCACAGCTGGACCCTGGCCTGCACGAGCGCTTGAACAGCATGAAGCGCCTGATCGCCCAACTGTTCCAGCTGGTGCGCGACGTGGCGACGGCCTTGCGCCCGCCGATTCTCGACGCTGGCATTGCCTCGGCCATTGAGTGGCAGGCGCGGCGTTTCGAAGCCCGCACACAAATTCCCTGCCTGGTGCAGGTCCCGGATAACCTGCCGGCCTTGAGCGATGCCAAGGCCATCGGCCTGTTCCGCATCCTGCAAGAGGCGCTGACCAATGTGATGCGCCATGCCCAGGCGCATACTGTCGAGCTGACCCTGGCGGTGGAAGGCGCTCACCTGCGGCTGACCATCAGCGACGATGGCGTTGGGTTCGTCCAGGCCCAGGGCCGCCCGGTGTTGTTTGGCCTGGTGGGCATGCGCGAGCGGGTGCTGATCATGGGCGGGCAGTTGAGCCTTTCCAGCGAGTTGGGGGAGGGCACCACCCTGAGCGTCACGGTGCCGTTGGATGCATAACGCTAAGAGGAAGTCCCTGTGATTCGCGTACTGGTAGCCGAAGACCACACCATCGTTCGAGAAGGCATCAAGCAATTGATCGGCCTGGCCAAAGACCTGCTGGTAGTGGGGGAGGCGAGCAATGGCGAACAGTTGCTGGAGACCTTGCGCCATGTGCCGTGCGAGGTGGTGTTGCTGGATATCTCGATGCCCGGCGTCAACGGCCTGGAAGCGATTGCGCGGATTCGCGCGCTGAGCAATCCGCCGGCGATCCTGGTGTTGTCCATGCATGACGAAGCGCAAATGGCCGCGCGCGCGTTGAAGGTCGGCGCTGCCGGTTATGCGACCAAGGACAGCGATCCGGCGCTGTTGCTCACGGCAATTCGCAAGGTTGCGGCGGGCGGGCGCTACATCGACCCGGATTTGGCCGACCGCATGGTCTTTGAGGTCGGCCTCACCGATGCGCGGCCGTTGCACTCATTGCTGTCGGAGCGAGAGTTCTCGGTGTTCGAACGCCTGGCGCAAGGTGCCAACGTCAATGACATCGCCCAGCAGCTTGCGCTGAGCAGCAAGACCATCAGCACCCACAAGGCGCGCCTGATGCAAAAGCTCAATATCACTTCCCTGGCCGAACTGGTGAAGTACGCCATGGAACACAAGCTTCTCTAGGCACATGCCCAATAACGACACCCCGCAAGCACCGCCAAACCCATTCTCGCTGCTTGCAGCGGCCACACTGTCCCATCCCCGCCATCCGTGTAGGGCGATCCCTACCCCCAACCTTCCATCCGGCTGATGCAATTCTCTCCCGGCCCCCGATTTCCGGGGCCTCGCGCCTGGACTACGCTTGTGCCACAGCAGTCCAAAACACAAAGGTGCGGGTATGAGCGAGGTGGATTCAAATGAGGTCCTGGTCAGCTTTCGTGGCGTGCAGAAGAGCTACGACGGCGAGAACCTGATCGTCAAAGACCTCAACCTGGAGATTCGCAAGGGCGAGTTCCTCACCTTGCTCGGGCCTTCCGGTTCAGGCAAGACCACCAGCCTGATGATGCTCGCCGGCTTTGAAACGCCGACCGCCGGCGAAATCCAGCTGGCCGGGCGTTCCATCAACAACGTGCCGCCGCACAAGCGCGACATCGGCATGGTGTTCCAGAACTACGCGTTGTTCCCGCACATGACCGTCGCCGAGAACCTGGCGTTCCCGCTGTCGGTGCGCGGCTTTAGCAAGACCGACATCAGTGAGCGGGTCAAACGCGTGCTGAGCATGGTCCAGCTCGATGCCTTCGCCCAGCGTTATCCGGCGCAATTGTCCGGTGGCCAGCAACAGCGCGTGGCCCTGGCCCGGGCGCTGGTGTTCGAACCGCAGCTGGTGCTGATGGACGAGCCCCTCGGCGCCCTCGACAAGCAACTGCGCGAACACATGCAGATGGAGATCAAGCACCTGCACCAACGCCTCGGCGTGACGGTGGTGTACGTGACCCACGACCAGGGCGAAGCGCTGACCATGTCTGATCGCGTGGCCGTGTTCCATCAAGGCGAGATCCAGCAGATCGCCGCGCCGCGCACCCTGTACGAAGAACCGAAGAACACCTTCGTCGCCAACTTCATCGGCGAGAACAACCGCCTTAATGGCCGACTGCACAGCCACACCGGCGAGCGTTGCGTGGTGGAACTGGCGCGCGGCGAGAAAGTCGAGGCGCTGGCGGTCAACGTCGGCCAGATCGGCGGCCCGGTGACCCTGTCGGTACGCCCGGAGCGCGTCAGCCTCAACGGCTCCAGCGAAAGCTGCGTCAACCGCTTCTCTGGCCGCGTGGCCGAATTCATCTACTTGGGCGACCACGTACGCGTGCGCCTGGAAGTCTGCGGCAAGAGCGATTTTTTTGTGAAACAACCGATTGCCGAGCTGGACCCAGCCCTGGCAGTTGGCGACGTGGTTCCGATTGGCTGGCAAGTCGAGCACGTACGCGCACTCGACCCACTTCTAGAGGCGAATTGATCGCCCCCATGGCTTCACCAACCCTGCACGTGGAGAGAACAACAATGTTGAAATCCTTGAAGTATTCGGCGCTGGCGATCGGTTTGCTGGGCGCCACACACGCCATGGCCGGCCCGGACCTGACCGTTGTGTCCTTTGGCGGCGCGAACAAGGCGGCACAGGTCAAGGCGTTCTATGCGCCGTGGGAAAGCGCGGGCTACGGCAAGATCGTCGCTGGCGAGTACAACGGTGAAATGGCCAAGGTCAAGGCCATGGTCGACACCAAGAGCGTGTCCTGGGACCTGGTGGAAGTGGAATCGCCAGAACTGTCCCGTGGCTGTGACGAAGACATGTTCGAGCCCCTGGACCCGAAACTGTTCGGCAACACCGCCGACTACGTGAAGGGCGCGATTCAACCCTGCGGCGTGGGCTTCTTCGTGTGGTCCACGGTGTTGGCCTACAACGCCGACAAGCTGGCCTCGGCGCCCACCAGCTGGGCCGATTTCTGGGACGTGAAGAAATTCCCGGGCAAGCGCGGCCTGCGTAAAGGCGCCAAGTACACCCTGGAATTCGCTTTGATGGCTGACGGCGTTGCGCCGAAAGACGTCTACAAAGTGCTGGCCGGCAAAGATGGCCAGGACCGTGCGTTCAAGAAACTCGACGAACTAAAACCGTCGATCCAGTGGTGGGAAGCTGGCGCACAACCGCCGCAGTACCTGGCCTCGGGTGACGTGGTCATGAGCTCGGCGTACAACGGCCGCATCGCCGCCGTGCAGAAAGAAAGCAACCTTAAAGTGGTGTGGAACGGCGGGATCTACGACTTCGACGCGTGGGCCATTCCTAAAGGCCTGGCAAAAGACCGTGCAGAAGCGGCGAAGAAATTCATCGCCTTCTCCGTGCAACCGCAGCAGCAGAAGACCTACTCGGAAAACATCGCCTACGGCCCGGCCAACACCCAAGCCGTGCCGTTGCTGGCCAAGGACATCCTCAAGGACATGCCGACCACCCCGGAAAACATCGCCAACCAGGTGCAGATCGACGTGAGCTTCTGGGCGGATAACGGCGAGCAGCTGGAGCAGCGCTTCAACTCGTGGGCTGCCAAGTAACAACGCATAACCCTCTGTGGGAACAGGCCTGTGTGGGAGCTGGCTTGCCTGCGATGCAGACACCTCGGTGCAACTGATGTACCGAGCCGATGCCATCGCGGGCAAGCCCGGCTCCCACAGAAAGCCCGGGCCACAGTGAAACCACCTTAGATTTCCCGGAGTTAGCCATGGCCATCGCCGTTCCCTCGAACGAGGTCAACAGCCCCACCCTCAAGCAGCGCCTGGCGCGTGCCGAGCGGGTCAACCGCTGGAAGGCCCAGGCCTTGATTGCGCCGCTGGTGCTGTTTTTGCTGCTGGTGTTCCTGGTGCCGATCGTTGCGCTGCTGTTCAAGAGCGTCGGCAACCCGGAAGTGGTGGGCGGCTTGCCGCGTACCGTGGTGGCGGTCACGGCCTGGGACGGTCGCGGCCTGCCGGGCGAGCCGGTGTATCAGGCCCTCAGCGAGGACCTGGGCGAAGCCCGCAAAAACCAGACGTTGGGCGATCTGTCCAAACGCTTGAACATGGAACTGGCCGGCTATCGCAGCCTGCTGACCAAAACCGCGCGGGCGCTGCCGTTTACCGAAGCGCCGGCCTCTTATAAAGAAGCGTTGGAAAACCTCGACGAACGCTGGGGCGACCCGGCGTACTGGCAGGCGATCCGGCGCAATACCAGCAGCCTGACGCCGTTCTATCTGCTGGCGGCCGTCGATCACCGCATCGACGACCTCGGCGAAGTGGCCCCGGCCACGCCGGACCAGGCGATCTACCTGGACATCTTCGCCCGCACCTTCTGGATGGGCTTGGTGATTACCGCGATCTGCCTGCTGCTGGCCTATCCGCTGGCGTACCTGCTGGCCAACCTACCGGCGCGCAAAAGCAACCTGTTGATGATCCTCGTGCTGTTGCCGTTCTGGACCTCAATCCTGGTGCGGGTGGCGGCGTGGATCGTGTTGCTGCAATCGGGCGGGCTGATCAACAGTGCGCTGATGGGTATGGGCCTGATCGATAAGCCGCTGGAATTGGTGTTCAACCGCACCGGGGTGTACATCTCCATGGTGCACATCCTGTTGCCGTTCATGATTCTGCCGATCTACAGCGTGATGAAAGGCATCTCGCCGACCTACATGCGCGCGGCGATTTCCCTCGGTTGCCATCCGTTCGCCAGTTTCTGGCGCGTGTACTTCCCGCAGACCTACGCTGGCGTGGGCGCCGGTTGCCTGTTGGTGTTCATCCTGGCGATTGGTTACTACATCACCCCGGCACTGCTGGGCAGCCCGAACGACCAGATGGTCAGCTATTTCGTGGCGTTCTACACCAACACCAGCATCAACTGGGGCATGGCCACGGCGTTGGGCGGCTTGCTGCTGCTGGCCACCGTGGTGCTGTACCTGATCTACAACCGGCTGGTGGGCGCCAGCCGCCTGCGCCTGAGCTGAGGAGACCTTGCGATGCTGAGCCCTTATATGTCGCCCGTTGAGCGGGTTTGGTTCTACAGCTTGCGGATACTCTGCGGCTTGATCCTGCTGTTCCTGATTTTGCCGGTGTTGGTGATTATTCCGCTGTCGTTCAACAGCGGCAGTTTCCTGGTGTACCCGCTGCAAGGCTTCTCGCTGCATTGGTATCAGGACTTCTTCGCCTCGGCCGAATGGATGCGGGCGTTGAAGAACAGCATCATCGTCGCCCCGGCGGCCACGGTGCTGGCCATGGTGTTCGGTACGCTGGCGGCGATTGGCCTGACGCGCGGCAACTTCCCGGGCAAGGCGCTGGTGATGGCCCTGGTGATTTCGCCGATGGTGGTGCCGGTGGTGATTATCGGCGTGGCCAGTTACCTGTTCTTTGCGCCGCTGGGCCTGGGTAACAGTTTCTTCTCGCTGATCGTGGTGCATGCGGTGTTGGGCGTGCCGTTTGTGATCATCACCGTGTCGGCGACCTTGCAGGGGTTCAACCATAACCTGGTGCGGGCGGCGGCCAGTCTGGGGGCATCGCCCTTGACCGCGTTTCGCCGGGTGACCTTGCCGCTGATTGCGCCGGGGGTGATTTCCGGGGCGTTGTTTGCCTTTGCCACCTCGTTTGATGAAGTGGTGGTGACGCTGTTTCTGGCCGGGCCTGAGCAAGCGACGTTGCCGCGCCAGATGTTCAGCGGGATTCGCGAGAACCTCAGCCCGACCATCGCTGCCGCAGCGACCTTGCTGATTGCCTTCTCGGTCCTGCTGTTGCTGACCTTGGAATGGCTGCGCGGCCGTAGCGAAAAACTGCGTACCGCCCAAATCTAACTGACCGAAACCCGATCAACTGGGGGAGCTGGCTTGCCTGCGATAGCGGTGGGCCAGCTTGCCCACCTGTTGCTGATACACCGCCATCGCAGGCAAGCCAGCTCCCACATGGATTGCGCCCATTCAGAACCTGAATGCTAGGCAACCCGAAATCCCCAGCTACTCTTGTGCCAGCCCATTTCCGAATAAGAGGCCGCGCACATGAGTACTTCCTCATTCAAGATCGCCCACAAACTGCTCACCGGCTCCGGTGCCATCGAACAACTGGCCGCTGAGCTCACCCGCCTGGATGTAGACAATCCGCTGATCGTCACCGATGCCGCGCTGGTCAAGTCCGGCACCGTGGCGCTGGCGCTCGAGCACCTGGGCGAGCGCAGTTATGAAATCTTTGATCGTGTGCTGCCCGACCCGGAGATCGCCATCGTCGAAGACTGCATGCGCGTGTACCGCGAGGGCGGGCATGACGGCCTGATCGGTGTCGGCGGTGGCAGTGCCATCGATATTGCCAAGAGCGTGGCCGCGTATGCCGGTTACCACGGGGCGCTGGCGGATCTGTTCGGCGTTGATCAGGTGCCGCGCAAAGGCCCGCCGTTGATCGCCATTCCGACCACGGCCGGCACCGGCTCGGAAGTGACCAACGTGGCGATTCTGTCCGACAAGGCCGCGCAGCTGAAAAAAGGCATCGTCAGCGACTACCTGTTGCCGGACGTCGCGCTGATCAGCCCGCAAATGACCCTCACCTGCCCGCGCAGCGTGACTGCCGCCAGTGGCGTGGATGCGCTGGTGCATGCCATCGAGTCGTACCTGTCGCTGAATGCTTCGCCGATCACCGATGCGCTGGCGATTGGCGCAATCAAGCTGATCGCCAAGGCGCTGCCGAAAGCCTACGCCAACCCGTCCAACCTGCAGGCCCGCGACGATATGGCCACCGCCAGCCTGATGGCCGGTATGGCCTTTGGCAATGCCGGAGTGGGCGCGGTGCATGCGCTGGCGTATCCGCTGGGCGGGCGCTTCAACATCGCCCATGGGGTGAGCAATGCCTTGCTGCTGCCCTACGTGATGCACTGGAACAAGCTGGCGTGCGTGGAGCGCATGCAGGAAATTGCCCAGGCCATGGGCGTGAATGTCAGCGGCCTGAGTGCCAATGATGCGGCCGACCAGGCTGTCGAGGCGATGACGCGACTGTGTGCCGCAGTCGAGATCCCGGCGGGGCTGCGCAGCTTCGGCGTGCCCGAGGACGCGATCCCCGCCATGGCCAGCGAAGCGGCGGGCATCGAGCGGCTGATGCGCAATAATCCGCGCAAGCTCAGCGCGGCCGATATCGAGAAAATCTACCGGGCTGCCTACTAGCCATTGAGCCAGGTCACGGTGCGCGCGGCAAAGCATGCGGTATACAATGCGCGCCATCGTGATTTAGCTCAGAAAAGGTGCGTCATGCAGCCCTTCGTAATTGCTCCATCGATTCTCTCCGCCGACTTCGCCCGCCTGGGTGAGGAAGTGGACAACGTGTTGGCCGCTGGCGCGGACTTCGTGCACTTCGATGTCATGGACAACCACTACGTGCCCAACCTGACCATCGGCCCGATGGTCTGCGCGGCGCTGCGCAAGTACGGCGTGACCGCGCCGATTGACGCGCACCTGATGGTCAGCCCGGTAGACCGCATCATCGGTGACTTCATCGAAGCCGGCGCGACCTACATCACTTTCCACCCGGAAGCCACGCTGCACGTGGACCGCACCTTGCAACTGATCCGCGAAGGCGGCTGCAAGGCGGGCCTGGTGTTCAACCCGGCGACGCCGCTGGACGTGCTCAAGTACGTGATGGACAAGGTCGACATGGTCTTGCTGATGAGCGTCAACCCAGGTTTCGGCGGGCAGAAGTTCATCCCCGGCACCCTCGACAAGCTGCGCGAAGCCCGCGCACTGATCGACGCTTCGGGCCGGGATATCCGCCTGGAGATCGACGGTGGGGTCAACGTCAACAACATCCGCGAAATCGCCGCCGCTGGCGCCGACACTTTTGTCGCCGGCTCGGCGATCTTCAACGCACCGAACTACCAGGACGTCATCGACAAGATGCGTTCCGAGCTAGCGCTGGCGCGTCCATGAGCGGCTTCGAGCAGCTGTTCCCCGGCAAGCTGCCACGGCTGGTGATGTTCGATCTGGACGGTACCCTGATCGACTCGGTGCCAGACCTTGCCGCCGCGGTGAACGAGATGCTGCTCAAGCTGGGGCGCAAGCCGGTGGCGATCGAGGCCGTGCGCACGTGGGTCGGCAACGGCGTGCAGATGCTGGTGCGCAGGGCCTTGGCCAATGACATCAATGCCGACGGTGTCGATGAGGTCGAGGCCGAGCATGCCCTGGAACTGTTCAACGCCGCCTATGAAGACGGCCACGAACTGACCGTGGTTTACCCCGGCGTGCGTGACACCCTCAAATGGCTGAGCAAGCAGGGCGTGGAAATGGCCCTGATTACCAACAAGCCGGAGCGCTTTGTCGCGCCGCTGTTGGACCAGATGAAAATCGGCCGGTATTTCCGCTGGATCATCGGCGGCGATACCTTGCCGCAGAAGAAACCCGACCCGGCGGCGCTGTTTTTTGTAATGAAAATGGCGAATATTCCGGCGTCGCAGTCGCTGTTTGTCGGCGATTCGCGCAGCGATGTGCTGGCGGCAAAGGCGGCTGGCGTGCAGTGCGTAGCCTTGAGCTACGGCTATAACCATGGCCGACCGATTGCCGAAGAGTCGCCGTCGCTGGTGATAGATGACCTGCGACTGCTAATCCCCGGTTGCTTGGGAGCGGGCGCTGAGATAACGTTGCCCGACACCGATCCGTCCCCTTCTGGAAATCCCATCGTGGTGGTCACTCGCAAACTCTGGATGAAAGTCATCAAGGCCCTGGCCCGCTGGCGTTGGCGCGCCTGACTGATCCCGGCCGCGCCATGCGGCACGTTTGCATACCTGACCGTTAGACCCTCACGCCACGAGGCACACATGATCCGCGAAGAATTCCTGCGTTTGGCCGCTGCCGGCTATAACCGTATCCCCCTGGCCTGCGAAACCCTGGCCGACTTCGACACGCCGCTGTCGATCTACCTGAAACTGGCCGACGAGCCCAATTCCTATCTGCTGGAATCGGTTCAGGGCGGCGAGAAGTGGGGCCGTTATTCGATCATCGGCCTGCCGTGCCGCACCGTCATGCGCGTTCACGACCACCATGTGAGCATCACCCATGACGGCGTCGAGATCGAAAGCCACGACGTAGAAGACCCGCTGGCCTTTGTCGAAACCTTCAAGGCGCGCTACAACGTGCCGACCATTGCGGGCCTGCCGCGTTTCAACGGCGGCCTTGTGGGCTATTTCGGCTACGACTGTGTGCGCTACGTGGAAAAGCGCTTGGGCAAATGCCCGAACCCGGACCCGCTGGGCGTGCCGGACATTCTGCTGATGGTCTCCGACGCGGTCGTCGTCTTCGACAACCTCGCCGGCAAGATGCACGCGATTGTGCTGGCTGACCCGTCCCAGGCGGACGCATTCGAGCAAGGCCAGGCCAGCCTCGAAGCGTTGCTGGAAAAACTGCGCCAGCCGATCACCCCGCGTCGCGGCCTGGACCTCAGCCGTCCGCCGGCCGCCGACCCGATTTTTCGCTCAAGCTTCACGCAGGATGACTACGAGCGCGCCGTCGATACCATCAAGGAATACATCCTCGCCGGTGACTGCATGCAAGTGGTGCCGTCGCAGCGTATGTCCATCGACTTCAAGGCCGCGCCGATTGACCTGTACCGCGCCCTGCGTTGCTTCAACCCGACGCCGTACATGTACTTCTTCAACTTTGGCGACTTCCACGTGGTGGGCAGCTCGCCGGAAGTGCTGGTGCGTGTCGAAGACAACCTGATCACCGTGCGCCCGATTGCCGGCACGCGCCCACGTGGCGCGACCGAAGAAGAGGATGTGGCGCTGGAAAAAGACCTGCTCAGCGACGACAAGGAAATCGCCGAGCACCTGATGCTCATCGACCTGGGCCGCAACGATACCGGGCGCGTCTCGGAAATCGGTTCGGTGAAGCTCACCGAGAAGATGGTCATCGAGCGTTATTCCAACGTGATGCACATTGTGTCCAACGTCACGGGTGAGCTGAAAGCCGGCTTGACCGCCATGGACGCACTGCGCGCGATTCTGCCGGCGGGCACCTTGTCGGGTGCGCCGAAGATCCGCGCGATGGAAATCATCGACGAGCTGGAGCCGGTCAAGCGCGGTGTCTACGGCGGCGCCGTGGGCTATTTCGCCTGGAACGGCAACATGGACACGGCGATTGCGATCCGCACCGCCGTGATCAAGGACGGGGAGCTGCACGTGCAGGCCGGTGGCGGGATTGTCGCCGACTCGGTGCCGGCCCTCGAATGGGAAGAAACCCTGAACAAGCGCCGCGCGATGTTCCGCGCCGTTGCGCTGGCTGAACAGACCCCCAATTCCTGAGGTTGCCCCATGTTGCTGATGATTGATAACTACGACTCCTTTACCTACAACGTTGTGCAGTACCTGGGCGAGCTCGGTGCCGAGGTCAAGGTGGTGCGCAACGATGAAATGACCGTGGCCGAAATCGCCGCCCTGAACCCGGAGCGCATCGTGGTCTCGCCGGGGCCGTGCACGCCGACCGAGGCGGGTATTTCCCTGGAAGCGATCCAGTATTTTGCTGGCAAGCTGCCGATCCTCGGCGTGTGCCTGGGCCACCAGTCCATCGGCCAGGCCTTTGGCGGTGACGTGGTGCGCGCGCGCCAGGTGATGCACGGCAAGACCAGCCCGGTATTCCATCATGATCTGGGCGTGTTCCATGGGCTTAACTTGCCCGTCACCGTGACCCGCTACCACTCGCTGGTGGTCAAGCGCGAAACCTTGCCGGAATGCCTGGAGTTGACCGCCTGGACCCAACTGGAAGACGGCTCGGTCGATGAAATCATGGGCCTGCGCCACAAGACACTGAATGTCGAAGGGGTGCAATTTCACCCTGAATCGATCCTGACCGAGCAGGGCTACGAGCTGTTCGCCAACTTTCTCAAGCAGAGCGGCGGCACGCGCTAAGGACTTTCCATGGATATCAAGACTGCCCTGAGCCGTATCGTCGGCCACCTGGACCTGAGCACCGCTGAAATGAGCGATGTGATGCGCGAGATCATGACCGGTCAATGCACCGACGCGCAGATCGGCGCGTTCATGATGGCCATGCGCATGAAGAGCGAGAGCATCGACGAGATCGTCGGCGCCGTGTCGGTGATGCGCGAGCTGGCGGACAAGGTTGAGCTCAAGACCCTCGACGGCGTGGTTGATGTGGTGGGCACCGGCGGCGACGGTGCGAACATCTTCAACGTGTCGACGGCGTCTTCTTTTGTAGTCGCGGCGGCGGGTTGCACCGTGGCCAAGCACGGTAACCGTGCGGTGTCTGGCAAAAGCGGCAGCGCCGACTTGCTGGAAGCGGCCGGTATTTACCTGAACCTCACGCCGGTGCAAGTGGCGCGTTGCATCGACAACGTCGGCATCGGCTTCATGTTTGCCCAGACTCACCACAGTGCGATGAAGTACGCCGCTGGCCCGCGTAAAGACCTCGGCCTGCGCACCCTGTTCAACATGCTCGGCCCGCTTACGAATCCGGCCGGTGTGAAACACCAGGTAGTCGGTGTGTTCAGCCAGGCGCTGTGCCGGCCATTGGCCGAAGTGTTGCAGCGTCTGGGCAGCAAGCATGTGCTGGTGGTGCACTCCAAGGATGGCCTGGACGAGTTCAGCCTGGCGGCGCCGACCTTTGTGGCGGAGCTGAAGAATGATCAGGTCACTGAATATTGGGTCGAACCTGAAGATCTGGGCATGAAGAGCCAAAGCTTGCACGGCCTGGCAGTGGAAAGCCCGGCGGCTTCGCTTGAATTGATTCGCGATGCGCTGGGGCGGCGCAAGACCGAGAACGGTCAAAAAGCGGCAGAGATGATTGTTCTGAATGCTGGCGCGGCACTTTACGCGGCCGACCACGCCTATAGTCTTAAGGAAGGTGTGGCCTTGGCCCACGATGCGCTGCACACCGGCCTCGCTCGCGAGAAGCTCGAAGAGCTGGGAGCCTTCACCGCAGTATTCAAGATGGAGAATGAAGGATGAGTGTGCCAACCGTTCTGGAAAAGATCCTCGCCCGCAAAGCCGAAGAGGTGGCCGAGCGCCGCGCCCGCGTCAGCCTCGCCGAGCTGGAGGCCCAGGCGAAGCTTGCCGATGCACCGCGTGGTTTCGCCAATGCCTTGATCGCCCAGGCCAAGCTCAAGCAGCCAGCGGTGATCGCCGAGATCAAGAAGGCTTCGCCGAGCAAAGGCGTGATCCGCGAAAACTTCGTCCCGTCGGAAATCGCCGTCAGTTATGAGAAGGGCGGCGCGACGTGCCTGTCCGTCTTGACCGATATCGACTACTTCCAGGGTTGCGACCTGTTCCTGCAGCAGGCCCGCGCGGCGTGCAAGTTGCCGGTGATCCGCAAGGATTTCATGGTTGACCCGTACCAGATCGTCGAAGCCCGCGCCCTGGGCGCCGACTGTGTGCTGCTGATCGTCTCCGCCCTGGATGACGTGAAGATGGCCGAGCTGGCAGCCGTGGCGAAAAGCGTCGGTTTGGATGTGCTGGTGGAAGTGCACGACGGCGATGAGCTGGAGCGAGCACTGAAAACCCTCGACACACCGCTGGTGGGGGTCAACAACCGCAACCTGCACACCTTTGAAGTCAGCCTGGAAAACACCCTCGACCTGCTGCCGCGCATTCCGCGCGACCGTTTGGTGATTACCGAGAGTGGCATCGTCAACCGTGCCGATGTGGAACTGATGGAAATCAGTGGGGTGTATTCGTTCCTGGTGGGCGAGACCTTCATGCGCGCCGAGAACCCGGGAGCGGAGCTGCAGCGCCTGTTCTTCCCGGAGCGGGGTGTGGCGGTCAGTGGTTCGACCCTGGACTGATTGAACCGCGGCCAAAATTTGGAATGTGGTTTAAGTGTGGGAGCTGGCTTGCCTGCGATGAGGGTGTATCAGTCGATGGATTCGTTGGCTGATACACCGCTATCGCAGGCAAGCCAGCTCCCACATTTGGATTTGTGTTTATGTCAGAAAGGTAGGTGTTTGATGGTTAAGCCAGTAAGGATGACGGTTGAAGCTGGGCTTGCCGCCGAGCAAGACCTGTTGGCCGCCGTCTGCGCCGGCGATCAGGACTACGGCCTGCTGTTCTGGCAACCCAACGATCAAGCCTTGGTGATGCCACGCCGGTTGAGCCGCCTGCCAGCATTCGATACCGCCAGCCAGGTTTCGGCAGAGGCCGGTTGGCCGGTGTTGTTGCGGGAAACCGGCGGCGAGCCCGTGCCGCAGTCGTCGGCCACGGTCAACATCGCCCTGGTCTACGCCCCCCCGCGTAGTGAAGGCGATCAGAATCGTATCGAAACCGGCTACTTGCGCCTCTGCCAGCCGATCTGCGATCTGCTGATCGAGCTGGGGGGCGATGCGTCTGTCGGTGAAATCGACGGCGCGTTCTGCGACGGTCGCTATAACGTCAATCTCAATGGCCGGAAAATGGTCGGCACTGCCCAGCGCTGGCGCCAAAGTGGCGGCCGCCCCGTGGGGTTGGTGCACGGTGCGCTGCTGCTGGACGGCGACCGTGAAGAACTGATCGCGTCCGTCAATCGCTTCAACGAAGCCTGCGGTCTCGACCAACGGGTGCGTGCCGACAGCCATATCGCCTTGCACGAAGCCTTTCCCGCGCCGGATGCGATCAGCCGGCTGGACACCTTGTACCGCCAGATGCTGGCCAGCTTCCTGGCGGTTTAGCGGGTACCGAACACCACCATCGTCTTGCCTTTGACGTTGACCAGGTTGCGCTCTTCCAGATCCTTGAGCACGCGGCCGACCATCTCTCGCGAACAACCGACAATGCGCCCGATTTCCTGACGCGTGACTTTGATCTGCATGCCATCGGGGTGGGTCATGGCGTCCGGTTGCTTGCACAGGTCCAGCAGGCAACGGGCCACACGCCCGGTGACATCGAAGAACGCCAGGTCGCCGACCTTGCGCGTGGTGTCCCGCAGGCGCTGGGCAATCTGGCCGCTGAGGGCGTAGAGAATGTCCGGGTCTTGCTGGGCCAGTTCGCGAAATTTGCTGTAGCTGATCTCGGCCACTTCGCACTCGACCTTGGCCCGCACCCAGGCGCTGCGCTCCTGCTCTTTGCCCGCTTGTTCAAACAGCCCGAGCTCGCCAAAGAAATCGCCGGTGTTGAGGTAGGCGATGATCATCTCGCGGCCGTCTTCGTCCTCGATCAGGATGGTGACCGAGCCCTTGATGATAAAAAACAGCGTTTCCGAGCGTTCGCCGGCGCAAATGATGTTGTGCTTGGCCGGGTAACGTCGGCGCTGGCAGTGCATCAACAGCTTGTCGAGATTCTTGATCTTGGGTATGGGCGTAAGAGCAACCATGGTTGTATCCCGGAAGACAGCGCGAAGTTGTTGTATTCGTGGGTATCGGCATTGATACGCGTTGTATAAATGCTAGCAATACGCCATCGATTTGGCGCCAGCTTAACAGACACATTCTGACTCGATTAGCCAATTTACTCGGCAAACCCTGCTATTGATCGCTTTGATGGGAAACGCAGCCGGCGACGGGCCCTGTGCTAAGCTGGCGACCCTTTTTTAGCAGTGGAGTCTGGGCGATGAAGGCACGCATCCAATGGGCGGGCGAAGCCATGTTCCTCGGTGAGTCGGGCAGTGGCCATGTAGTGGTCATGGATGGCCCGCCGGAAGCCGGTGGCCGTAACCTGGGCGTACGCCCGATGGAAATGCTCCTGCTTGGTGTAGGCGGTTGCAGCAATTTCGACGTGGTCAGCATCCTGAAGAAGTCCCGCCAGGCCGTGGAAAGCTGCGAAGCCTTCCTGGAAGCCGAGCGCGCCACTGAAGATCCCAAGGTGTTTACCAAGATCCACATGCATTTCGTGGTGAAGGGCCGGGCGCTGAAGGAAGCCCAGGTCAAGCGTGCCATCGAGCTGTCGGCCGAGAAGTATTGCTCTGCGTCGATCATGCTTGGCGCTGCCGGTGTGGCCATCACCCATGACTACGAGATCATCGAACTGGGTTGATTGCCGATGGGCAAAAGAAAAGGGCGCTGTGATAGCGCCCTTTTTTTGTGGCTCAGATACGGTAGGTGCTTTTGGTCATGACCTTGGCCAATAGGCTCATGCCGAACCGCACCGGCGCCGGGAAGCGGAAACCACCGGCATCCAGCGCGCTTTCTGCGTGGTGTTCTTCATCGATGCGCATTTGCTCAAGGATGGCGCGGGACTTTTCGTCTTCGGCCGGCAATTGCTCAAGGTGTTCGTCCAGGTGTTTGCACACCTGATGTTCGGTCGCGGCGACAAAACCCAGGCTGACCTTGTCGCTGATCAGCCCGGCAGCGGCGCCGATACCAAACGACAAACCGTAGAACAGCGGGTTGAGCACGCTGGGATGGCTGCCGAGTTGGCGAATGCGTTGCTCGCACCAGGCCAGGTGGTCGATTTCTTCCTCGGCGGCATGTTCCATGGCTGCGCGTACTTGCGGCAGCTTGGCCGTCAGCGCCTGGCCCTGGTACAGCGCCTGGGCACAGACTTCGCCGGTATGGTTGATGCGCATCAGGCCGGCGACGTGGCGGGTATCGGTCTCGCTCATCTGCGCGTCGGGCTGCACGATGGCGGGCGAAGGGCGATACGGCTGGCCGCTGAACGGCAGCAGCGTGCGCATGGCCATATCGGCTTGCAACAACAGACGGTCAATCGGCGAGTAGTGACGTTGGGTAGTCATGCTGACCTCCGGGAAGAATCTCGGCGGCCAGTTTACCGCAAGAGAAGGTGAAGCGTTTGCGCTGAGTCAATTTGCCCTGATGGCGAGGGAGCAAGCTCCCTCAGGTTGAAATCAACCCGGCGGCCAGTTCATCTGGCGCTGACCCAGCACATGCATGTGAATGTGATAAACGGTCTGCCCGCCTTTCGGGTTGCAGTTCATCACCACGCGGAAACCTTCTTCGCAGCCCTGTTCCAGCGCCAGGCGCTGGGCGGTGAACAAGATATGGCCGGCCAGGGCTTTGTCTTCTTCGGTCAGGTCATTGAGGGTGGCGATGTGTTTCTTCGGGATGACCAGGAAATGCACGGGCGCTGCCGGATGGATGTCCTTGAAGGCCAGGACTTGGTCATCTTCGTAGATGATGTCTGCCGGTATTTCCCGGTTGATGATCTTGGTGAACAGAGTATCCACAGCTGTTTCTCCATTTTGAATAGGCAGGGTGAGTGTACTCAGGCAATCAACGCGGGCAATAGGCCTTGTTGATCGCGCCGGCAATCTTGCGGGTCAGCCAGCGTGGGCTGAAACGCGGGCTAAAGGCGAGCCAGCGGTTGCGGCGGCCGGGAATGATGATGGCTTGGTTTTTTTCCAGGGCGCGCACGGTGAACAGGGCCACTTCTTCCGGGCTCATCAGTTTTTCACTGCGCTCGAGCTTGGCGGTGTCCATTTGCGCGGTGCCGAAAAACGCGGTACGTGTGGGGCCGGGGCAGAGCACGGAGACCTTGATGCCACAGGTCTTCAGTTCTTCGCGCAAGCCTTCGGAGAAGTGCAGCACGTAGGCCTTGCTGGCGTAGTAACTGCTCATCCACGGGCCAGGCTGGAAGGCGGCCACCGAGGCGACGTTGAGGATCTGCCCACCACCGTGCAGCGCCATGGAGTTGCCCAAGGCGTGGCACATACGGGTCAGGGCGAGGATGTTGACTTCGATCAGGTCTTGCTCGGTCATCCAGTCCTGGGCCAGGAACGGCCCGCTGGTGCCGATGCCGGCACAGTTGACCAGCAGGTCGATCTGCCGTTCGCCTTCTTCAAGCTCCAGCAGAAACCCGGACAAACGCAGCGGCTCACCCAGGTCGCAGGCACGAAACAGCACCTCGACGCCGAAACGCTGAGTCAATTCGAGTGCAATGCTTTCCAACTGATCACGCTGGCGGGCCACCAGAATCAAGCTGCGGCCGCGGCGGGCGAGGGCTTCGGCCAAAGCCAGGCCGATGCCGCTGGAGGCACCGGTGATCAGAGCGTAACGGGTCATGCCTTTCTCCATCGCAACGCCGCCGAGCCTGTGACAGAGGCATCACAGGCGGCGGGCGTTTCTTACTGTTCTGGAGAGTCTACAGGTTCGGCTGCTTCGTCAGCACTTTGCGCGTCGTCTTCCTCAACGATCACGCTTTGGTCAGTGTCAGCATCGGAGGTGATGGAGCTGCTTTCGTAGCTGCTGTCGATGTTGGCGCCGAGTTGGTCGAGGTAGCCGTACATGCTCAGCGTAACCATGATGGCCAGCATCACGGGAATAAACGCCAGCCACAGCGTGGCCAGGACTTTTACCGCGGTCGAGTTGCGCGGTGGCGGCGCGCCGTACTGGTTGGCACCGGCGTTGCCTGGAAGCACCAGCAGCAGAATGGCGAAGACGGTGTTGACGACTGGCACCAGGTTCAGCGCGTACAGCCATCCAGACCAGCCCAGGTCATGCAAGCGCTGCACGCTGATGAGTATGCTGATCCAGAACATCGCGACGATCAGCGCGAGCCACAGCAGAGGGCCGACAATCATGGCGACCAACGGCGAGGCGACCGATATGGCGGCACCCACGGTGATGATAATGCCGGCCGCAAAGAGCATCGCGACACTCATCACCAACATCCACGCCAGGTAGCGCAGGCGGCCAATACGCCCGTTGAGGGTGAAGACGTTGAGGGTGGCGTACTCCGGCAAGTCATCACCTACGGCAGCACGCGGCGGTGCATAGGGGGATGCGCCTGGTGCAGTCGAATCGGTCTCATGGGTTTCGGCAAGGCTGAATGCGACGGGCTGCTCGGCTTCGATGCGGGCATCGACCCCGGCGTTTTTCAGCGCATTGAGATAGGTTTCGGCATCAGGGCGGGACAGGTCGCGTTTCAGCGCGACCGTGCGGCCTGTAAAGAGCTTCTCGATCGCCTCGACGTCGCTTTTGAACAGCTCGGCCAGGTTCAGTTTGGCAGTGGTGCTTTCGACCCCCGGGAGCAAGGCTCCATCAAACACAATCTTGAAACGGTTGTCGCTCATGCGGGCTTCCTTGTCACTTAATCGGGGAGGTAATGCAGGCCTGCTCAATCGGCAGGCCTTGCGGTGGGTTCAGCGTGGCCAGCGCAATTGTACCGCCTGTTCGCGTGCCTTGCGGTATTCGGCATCCAGGCGGGCAACGAGTTCATCGACGCTAGGCAGGTCGTCGATCTCCCCAACGCCTTGGCCGGCCGACCAGACGGTCTTCCAGGCCTTGGCTTCGTCGCTCAATGGCTTGAGCTTGGAGCCGAAGTTGACCTCACCTTTGCCTTGCAGCGCAGCGAGGTCGAAACCCGCGTTCTCCAGGCTCTGGCGCATAAAGCTGGCGGGCACGCCGGAGACTGCGGGAGTGTGCACGATGTCGGCAGCGCGCGATGTGAGCAGCATCTCTTTATAGGCATCCGGGGCGTGGCTTTCGGTGGTACCGATAAAGCGCGTGCCGAAATACGCCAGGTCAGCCCCCAGCAACTGGGCCGCGAGGATTTCGTGGCCGTGGTTGAGGCAGCCGGCCAGCAGCAAGGTTTTGTCGAAGAACTGACGAATCTCGGCGATCAGCGCGAACGGGCTCCAGGTGCCCGCATGGCCACCGGCGCCGGCGGCCACTGCGATCAGGCCATCTACGCCGGCTTCAGCGGCTTTCTCGGCATGGCGCCGGGTGGTCACGTCGTGGAAGACCAGGCCGCCGTAGCTGTGCACGGCATCGACCAACTCCTTCACTGCGCCGAGGCTGGTGATGACGATCGGTACCTTGTGCTCGACGCAGATCGCCAGGTCCGCCTCGAGCCGTGGGTTGCTGTGGTGCACGATCAGGTTCACGGCGTAGGGCGCGGGGTTGTCCAACTGCGCCAGGCCCGCTTCGATTTCTTCCAGCCAGGCTTTGAAACCACTGCTTTCGCGCTGGTTGAGCGCCGGGAAGCTCCCGACGACGCCATTGCGGCAGCAGGCCAGCACCAGTTGTGGATTGGAAATCAGAAACATCGGCGCGACCACTACAGGCAGGCGCAGACGTTGTTCAAGCAAAGCGGGCAGCGACATTGGAGTTACCCCGTGTGATTGAAGTTAGAACGGTTTGACCACGACCAAAATTACGATAGCCAGCAATATCAGAACCGGGACTTCATTGAACCAGCGATAAAAGACATGGCTGCGGGTGTTTTCGCCACGGGCAAAGCGTTTTACTTGCGCGCCGCACATGTGGTGGTAGCCGATCAGCAGCACGACGAGGGTGAGCTTGGCGTGGATCCAGCCGCCCGAGTGAAAGATGCTCGGGTTCAGGTAGATCAGCCAGCCGCCAAACACCAGCGTTGCCACACTCGCCGGGCCCATGATGCCGCGATACAGCTTGCGCTCCATCAGGCTGAAGCGTTCCTTGCTGACGTTATCCTCACTTTGCGCGTGGTAGACGAACAGGCGCGGCAGGTAGAACAGCCCGGCAAACCAGCAGACGATGCTGATGATGTGGAAGGCTTTGACCCATAGATAAAGCATTTTTAGTTATTCCCAGGTTCACGGTAGGGGCGATAGTAGTGGCTCATGCGCCCGTACGTCACGTTGACGGTTGTCGCAGGACGATACGGCCCCTATTATCGTCGGTTTTCCAGTGGGTTCGTTGAGGGCAGGTTTATGGTCAAGGTCGGTATCGTCGGCGGCACGGGTTACACAGGTGTCGAATTGCTGCGTCTGTTGGCTCAGCATCCGCAAGCTGAGGTGGTGGTCATCACTTCCCGATCCGAGGCTGGGCTGGCCGTGGCCGATATGTACCCGAACCTGCGAGGCCACTATGACGGCCTGGCGTTCAGCGTGCCGGACATCAAGACCCTGGGCGCCTGTGATGTGGTGTTCTTCGCCACGCCGCACGGGGTTGCCCATGCGCTGGCCGGTGAGTTGCTGGCGGCGGGTACCAAGGTCATCGACCTGTCGGCGGACTTCCGTCTGCAGGACGCCGATGAGTGGGCCAAGTGGTACGGCCAGCCTCACGGCGCCCCGGAGTTGCTTGAGGAAGCGGTTTACGGCCTGCCGGAAGTCAATCGTGAGCAGATCAAGCAGGCGCGCCTGATTGCGGTGCCGGGTTGCTATCCGACCGCTACGCAGTTGGGTTTCCTGCCGTTGCTGGAAGCCGGGCTGGCGGATGCATCGCGCTTGATCGCTGACTGCAAGTCGGGCGTCAGCGGTGCCGGTCGTGGTGCTGCTGTAGGCTCGCTGTACTCCGAGACGTCGGAAAGCATGAAGGCCTATGCAGTAAAAGGGCATCGTCACTTGCCGGAAATCCGCCAAGGGCTGCGTCGCGCGGCCGGCAAGGATGTGGGGCTGACGTTTGTACCGCACCTGACGCCGATGATCCGTGGCATTCACTCCACGCTGTACGCAACCGTGGTCGATCGCTCGGTGGACCTGCAGGCGCTGTTTGAAAAACGTTATGCCAACGAACCGTTCGTCGATGTGATGCCGGCTGGCAGCCACCCGGAAACCCGTAGCGTACGCGGTGCCAACGTATGCCGTATCGCCGTGCACCGTCCACAGGACGGCGACCTGGTGGTGGTGTTGTCGGTGATCGATAACCTGGTCAAGGGCGCGTCGGGCCAGGCGGTGCAGAACATGAACATCCTGTTCGGCCTGGATGAGAAGCTGGGCTTGTCCCACGCGGGCATGCTGCCTTAAGGCATTGCGGTAGTTGCACAAAAGGCCCGTTGATCGGGCCTTTTGTGTTTTTAATGGCCGCCACGCAGATTGATATACCGTAACAATAGTTGACCGCTTTTCTAGGAGAAGCGGATAATGCCCGCCATTACGCATATGGCGGCGGTACGCCGGGAGATTATCAGCATGAGCGTTGAGTCCTTCACCCCCACGGCTTTGCAATTCACCCACGGTGCTGCGCACAAGGTGAAGAGCCTGGTCGATGAAGAGGGTAATGATCGCTTGAAGCTGCGCGTATTTGTTACGGGCGGCGGTTGTTCAGGGTTTCAGTACGGTTTTACCTTCGATGAAGATGTGGCCGATGACGACACCATCGTCGAGCGCGAGGGCGTGAGCCTGGTCGTGGACCCGATGAGCTTCCAGTACTTGGCAGGTGCCGAGGTGGATTACCAGGAAGGTCTGGAAGGTTCGCGTTTCGTGATCAAGAACCCTAACGCCACCACCACTTGTGGTTGCGGGTCTTCGTTCTCGATCTGATCGATTGCGGATACAAAAACGCCGCTTGGCTTTCATAGGCCAAGCGGCGTTTTGCTGTCTGGGGCTCAGGCGGGGTAGATCGCGCCTAGCACTCGAAGCCCGCGCGCGCCGGTAACGCTGGGGCGGTTGGCGGCGATGCCTTCAAGGCAGCAATGGGCCAGCCAGGCGAAGGCCATTGCTTCGACCCAGTCAGGGTCTACGCCATGGGTCGCGGTGCTGCTGACCTGGGTTGAGGGTAGCAGCGCCGCCAGACGATTCATCAAGGTCGAGTTGTGCGCGCCACCCCCACAGACCAGCAGGGTTTCGGTCTGGGGTTGGGCGGTTTGCAGGGACTCCACGATGGTCTGGGCGGTCAACTCCAGCAGGGTGGCCTGGACGTCCTGGTGCGCGAATACGGGCAAGCGGCCAAGGTGTTGTTGCAGCCATCCCAGGTTGAACACTTCGCGACCGGTGCTTTTAGGGCCCTTGGTCAGGAAGAAGGGGTCGCTGAGCAAGGCGTTGAGTAGCTGGGGCACGATAGTGCCGCTGGCCGCCCATTGGCCATCACGGTCGAAGTGTTCGCCCCGTTGTTCATGAATCCAGGCATCCAGCAGCACATTGCCTGGGCCGCAGTCGAAACCGGCTACTGGCTTGCCAGTCTCGATCAGGCTGAGGTTGCTGAAGCCTCCTACGTTCAATACCGCGCGATTGCCGGTGCGTTCACCAAACAGCGCTTCGTGAAAGGCCGGAACCAACGGGGCGCCTTGGCCACCGGCGGCAACGTCGCGGCTGCGGAAATCGCTGACCACGGTGATGCCCGTCAGCTCGGTGAGCAGGGCAGGGTTGCCGATCTGTACGGTAAAACCGCGAGCGGGCTCATGGCGGATGGTCTGGCCATGGCTGCCAATCGCGCGAATAGCCTGGGGCTTGAGGTTTTGCTGGTCGAGCAAGGCGTGGATGCCTTGGGCAGCGAGCGTGACCCAGTGTTGTTGGGCGATGGCCGAACGGGCGATCTCATCCGGGCCGCTGGCGCACAGGCCGAGCAGCTCGGTGCGCAGGGTGTGTGGCATCGGGATGTAGTGGGTGGCGATCAGCTCGATCGCCGGGCCCTGTTTGATCAGGGCGATATCCAGGCCATCGAGGCTGGTCCCGGACATCACACCTATATAGAGCGACATACCTTAACGCTTCGCCGAGGCCAGCAGGGTGGAGCGCTCCTGGTCCATGCGTGCCATCAGTGGCTGGCTTTGTTGCATGAAACGCGCGCGTTCGGCCTTGGCGATCGGGTCGGCCATCGGCAGCTTCTGGCCCAGTGGGTCGACGTGTACGCCGTTGACCTGGAACTCATAGTGCAAATGCGGGCCGGTGGACAGGCCGGTGGTGCCGATATAGCCGATCACCTGGCCTTGCTTCACGGTGCCGCCAGTCTGCACGCCTTTGGCGAAGCCTTGCATGTGGCCATACAGGGTGCGGTAGGTGTTGCCGTGCTGGATGATCACGGTGTTGCCGTAACCGCCGCGGCGGCCGGCCAGCAGGACTTTGCCGTCACCCGCTGCCTTGATCGGCGTACCGCGCGGGGCGGCATAGTCGACGCCTTTGTGGGCGCGGATTTTGTTCAGAATTGGGTGCTTGCGACCCATGGAGAAACGCGAGCTAATACGAGCGAAGTCCACGGGTGTGCGGATGAAGGCCTTGCGCATGCTGTTGCCATCAGCCGTGTAGTAGCTGCTGTTGCCTTGTTTGTTGGTGTAGCGCACGGCCGTGTAGGTCTTGCCGCGGTTGGTGAAGCGTGCAGAGAGGATATTGCCAGTGCCGACCACTTTGCCGTTGGCGACCTTCTGTTCGTAGATCACGTCGAATTCGTCGCCTTGGCGGATGTCCTGGGCGAAGTCGATGTCGTAGCCAAACACGCTGGCCATGTCCATCGTCATGCTGTGGGACAGGCCAGCGCGTGCGGCCGATTGCGACAGGGAACTGTTGATCACGCCGTGGGAATAGGCGGAACGCATCACGGGCTTGGTGGTGATGCGGTTGAAGGCGAAGCCTTTGGCGCCTTTGGTCAGGCTGATGCTTTCCAGGTCGCTGACATTGCTGTGCAGGTTGTGCAACTGGCCGTCGGGGGTCAGTTCGAACTCCAGTTTCTGGCCGTGCTTGAGTTGGGTGAACTGCTTGGCTTGTTTGTCGCTGGCCAGTACTTCACTCACCGTTGCGGACGGTAGGCCGACCTTCTCGAACAAGGTCGAAAGAGTATCGCCTTTGGCGACGATTACTTCGCGGTGCTGAGGGTTCTTGGCCGCAGGCGCAGGTTGCTCCTGGGCTGCTTGCTGGGTTTCTTCCGGGGTGCCGTCTATCTGGGCGAACGGTGATTCGGTGGGTGCATTTGTGGCTTGTTGCGCGTCGGAAGCGTCTTGATCTTGTGTCAGTTGTTCAACTGGACTTTCCAGGTCAAGGCTCAGGGAGGTTCGTTTGGCTTCTACGTCACTGGAAGGGAATACCAGGAGTGCCAGGCTGAGAAGAGCGGCGATACCACTTGCGGCGAGCAGGTGGGTCTTCGGGTAAAGCGGCGGCGCTTTAGACGGTTCAGTGGTCATAAGTAATTTTGACTTTGAAGATGAAATGGAAAAGATGAATGACATGATGAAGATGAAATAACTGTATAAAATATAACCAAATCATCTGTGGCGCAAGCTCGCGAACGCTGGGCTTGCTGAACGGTGTCCGTGCGCAGGGCAAAACTTGTAATTAGTCCCTGATCTTGTATGGTTGGTTCCCTTTTGAATCTGAGCCTTGCGGGTCTGTTATGAAGTCGGTTGAAGAGCAGCTAGCGCTGATAAAACGTGGTGCGGAAGAACTGTTGGTCGAAGCGGAGCTGATCGAAAAGCTCAAGCGTGGCCAGCCCCTGCGTATTAAAGCCGGCTTTGATCCGACTGCGCCGGACCTTCACCTGGGTCATACCGTGCTTATTAATAAGCTGCGCCAGTTCCAGGAGCTGGGGCATCAGGTCATCTTCCTTATAGGTGACTTCACCGGGATGATCGGTGATCCCAGTGGCAAGAGTGCGACGCGCCCGCCGCTGACGCGCGAGCAGGTGCTCGACAATGCCGAGACCTATAAGACTCAGGTGTTCAAGATCCTTGATCCGGCCAAGACGGAAGTGGCGTTCAACTCCACTTGGATGGATCAGATGGGGCCGGCGGATTTTATTCGCCTGACCTCCCAATACACCGTCGCGCGCATGCTTGAGCGTGATGACTTCGACAAGCGTTACTCCACCAACCAGCCAATCGCTATTCATGAGTTCCTGTATCCGCTGGTCCAGGGGTATGACTCGGTGGCGCTGCGTGCGGACGTTGAGTTGGGTGGCACCGATCAGAAGTTCAACCTGCTGATGGGGCGTGAGCTGCAGCGTGCGTATGGGCAAGAAGCTCAGTGCATCCTGACCATGCCGTTGCTGGAAGGGTTGGATGGCGTCAAGAAAATGTCCAAGTCACTGGGTAACTATGTGGGTATCCAGGAAGCGCCGGGCGTTATGTACGGCAAGCTGGTTTCGATTCCGGATGCGTTGATGTGGCGTTACTTCGAGTTGTTGAGCTTCCGCTCGATGGACGAGATCAATGCGCTGCGTGCTGATGTCGAGGCGGGTGCCAATCCGCGTGACGTGAAGATCAAGCTGGCGGAAGAGATTGTTGCGCGCTTCCATGGTGAAGAGGCTGCGGCCAGTGCTCACCGCGCGGCAGGCAATCGTATGAAGGATGGCGAGCTGCCGGACGATCTGCCGGAAGTTGAGTTGACTGCTGCTGAGGCTATGCCGATTGCCGCCGTCCTTAATAAGGCAGGGTTGGTAAAGAACTCGGCGGTTGCACGTGATCTGCTGGGTTCGGGCGGCGTGCGTATAGATGGTGAGGTTGTCGATCGCACCTTTATATACGAGCTGGGCGCTACCCATGTCTGCCAGGCCGGAAAGAAGGCGTTTGCGCGTATCACGCTCAAATCCGAATAAATCTGTAATTAAGTGTTGACGGCGAATTGTAACTGTCTATAATTCGCCCCACTTCCGGCGCAGTCGAAACGGAAAACTCCTTGGTAAACAATGAGTTATGTAGGTTTCGGCAGCAGGTGCTTCAGTTCATCGAAGCCAGAA